>CALJRW010000111.1 GCA_937976335.1 uncultured bacterium
GAAATTCTTTTTTGGACTTAATTAATTATGTTTTTTTTAATAAGTATTTGATGTCTGTAGTTACGGAAAAAACAAGTAGAAGTATTGAGCCACCACATCAAGTAGACTTTATAATTCAGAATAGAGATAGTTGGGATCGCACATTAAATCGTGATTTAATTGAAAGATATGAATCTTTAATCGACCAACAATCTAGAGAACTCAGTAATTACTCAGGATATGGACTTTGGATAAAGAAGCTAGTTGGTCGAGAATTTGAAGCTGATAAAGATGAAGCATGGGATGTTATAAAAGAGACTTTTCCTCGTCCTGTAGAAAAGAAATATCAAACGCGAGATGCCGTTCTGATTGATGGAAAACTTCTCTTAGTTAAGAAAGAGATTCATCATAATGGTAGAAGATATTCAATATGGGAACCCTTATTTGAGAGGCCAGCTCTACCAAATTTAAAAGAGCGTGCTGCTTTAAATCAAGTTACTGGTTTACTTACAAAGCCTCCTCAAGTTCAAGATGGAGAAATAGAAATTGATCATACTTGTTTTGTTGATTTAAGTGCTGATGACTTCAATGGAATTATTGATGAAGCGATGGAAGAAGCATCTGATATTTTGAGAGAGCCAGTTTTTAATGTAAATGCATTTTGGGATTTAAGATTAGAAGAAAGGAGAAAAAAATCTGGTAGAAAAGTTTATGTATTTGTGCCTCAAAATAAAGAACTAGGTATAGGATTTCAAGAGAAGAAAATTTTAACTTCTATATTTACTAAGCAATTTATCGATCGTTCATTGCCAGTGAGATCGAAAGACCAAATCCCTTGTTGGGATTTAAAATTAATAGAAAAATACTTTTTTGGTGAGAAGCGTGAAATTTTTGAATCTCTTAAAAGTATTCTTCCAAATCCAGTTGAGTTATCAGGTAGTAGCTTTATTAAATATCATGATGGAGTTCCTCTTTTTAAGGTTAGTAAATATCGAGATTTAAGAGGAAATGAGTTTTGGCAAGCAGAGCCAAAATATCATGAAGTGATAGCGAAAGATACAAATTTAAAATTAAAATGGCCTCTTAAGCCTACTCCTTCTAACGCAATTATCTGTTCTGGCCCTCATTCTCTTAGATTTTGGGAGGATGGTCCAAATTATAATCATAAAAAACTTGTTAATAATTGGAAGGCAATACGTGATAAAGTTAAATTCTTAGGACATCCGCAAGAGATGGAGAGAGGTTGTGTAGTTATTAAACTTTCTGCTTTTAAACAGTCTGAGATAAGAGTATATGCAGGTGAATTTAAGGGAGAAGCAGTTTGGTATGTAATGCCTAAAGCATACGAATACTTTGGTAGAGAAGTAGGATTAAGGCCTGATAGGGAGCTATTATCAATATATAAAGCAATGGCTGAGCCTGATAATGTAAGTCACTCAAAACCTCAGGAATCTATACCAAGTAGTAGTGAAATATTAGATGATTTATCTTATTCTAATGGAGATTATGCTAGAAGTAATTTACGAAGCGTTTTGAGTAGGAATACTACTAAGGATGAGCTCGTAGAGAATTCTCCTAGAATATTTGATGAAGATGAAGACCTAGATGATGATTAAAACTACTGCAACTTTTTATCCCGAATTCAGGTTAAAAACAATAGGAATTCTAAAATACATTTCTTTACTTGAATAAAACTCTGGAAATTTACGGTATGGAGCTCTTTTATTTACTAGCTCTTTTGCTTCTTTATCTAAAATGGAACTTCCGGAAGATTCTACAATATTTAAAGATTTAATATCACCATTTGAATTTAAAGTTAAAGAAACTGTTACCACTCCTTGAATATTTCTTCTAAGCGCACTTTTCGGATATTTTTTATATTTTTCTAACAAGTCTAAGAGGTAGGTTTCATAATTTACTTGGGCTTCTTTTGATTTAACTTCATTTTTATATATTTGTTTTGAGTTCGATTCTACAGGTACTTTAACAATTTTTGATTCGATAAGTTTTTCAGTTTTTTGTTCAGTTAAAGATTTTTTACTTAGTTTTGAAGGAGTAATCTTTTTTTTAATAGTTGCTATTTTCTTTGTAATTTTTTTTTCAACCTTCTTAATAGTTTTTTTTTGTTGGATAGGAATTTTCTTTACGGTTGATGTCTTTGGTATATATTCTTTGAGACTAAGTTTAATAATTTGTGTTTTTTGGTGATTAGCAAGTTTGAGTTTATTTGTAAGAGAACTATTTTTAGAATAAATAAAACCAACTGCAATGTGAAGTATTAATGATGCTGATAAAAAAAATGAAAAAGGATTACTCATTACGCTTTTTTCTCAACAGCAATAGAGGTGTCTTTAATGTCAATGCTTTTTAGCAAATCTAGAATTTCAACAAATCCAGAAAGAGGAATATCAGAGTCTGCTCGAATTGTTACTGATGGCGAGCTATTTTCCTCTTTTAACATTAACAATTTAGATTTTAATTTGCTTATATCTACTACTTTATTTTCATAAACTATTATGCCTGATTTTTTAATGTTAATTATCTTATCACTTACATTACTAACATTTGAGCTAGTTGCTGAAGGAAGAGCAAGTTCAATAGCTTCTTCATGGTTCATGGTTGAAGTGAGCATGAAAAAAACTAATAGAAGAAAGACCACATCAATAAGTGGGGTTATAGATAATGTAGTACTAACTCTAGCTCTTCTTTTAAACTGCATTTGCTCTTCTTTTACTTAAGTCAAATTCAAATAAGTCAGATTTTCTGCGTCTTAATCTTTTAAGGTCAAGAATTAGTTCTTGAGAGGCACTAGATATTTTAGAAGATAATGAGTCGATACGGCCTTCGAAAAAATAAAATGCAGCCATTGAAGGAATTGCAACAGCAAGACCACAAGCTGTAGTAAGAAGAGCTTCCCATATTCCTCCTGCAAGGAGGGTGGCTTTTACGGTTTCTGAACCTTGTAATTGAAAAAATGCAGAAATCATTCCTAATACAGTTCCAAGGAGACCTAAAAGGGGGCTAAGTTGTGCAATTGAAGAAAGACCTCTCATCCAAGACTCAAGTGAGCGTATTTGCTTACTCCCAACTCGTTCAACTTCTGCTTTAAGATCTCCATCACAAAGACAATCCTCAAAAAAGCAATTAATTACAGTTAAAAGTGGTTTTGAAGCAATATTGTTTTTCTTGCTGTGTAAAAGATCTTGAGTATCCTTTGGTCCAGCATGTTCTAAAGTGTAAAACACATCTTTTATTAGTTGATATACTCCTCTTCTAGCATTCATTAGTTCGTAAAACTTATATAAAACTATGGCAAGTGAAATCACAGAAAGAACCAATAAGACATACATAATTGGTCCGCCCTTAACTAAGATGTCAGTGAAAGTCATTTAAAAATCCTCCAGGATGAATCTTCTAACCTTTTTGGAAAGAAAATCAAGACAATAAACTACTAAAAAAAGCAATGCTAAACAAACTCCAACAGCAGAAAAAAATCGTAAATCTAAGTATTGTTTGAGATAAAATCCAATTCCTCCAGCATCAACTATTCCTAAAATACTTGCTGAACGAACATTATACTCTAACATGAAGAAATAACTTGATAGAATTACAGGTAGAGCTGCTGGAATAAGGGCAAAGTAAAATGCTTGTAATTTAGAAGCACCAATTTCAGTTAAAGCTTTAAATCGTGAACTTGGAACAGACTCAAAAGCTTCATAGAAAAATTTAGCTAAATAAGCAGTTGAATGAATTGTTAAGGCAGTAATGCCAGTTGTAACTCCCAGACCTAAAACAGATACTAGAAGTAGAGCCCAAATTATAGCAGGGATAGTTCTAAAAATATTTAGTACAAATCTTATCGGAGCACTAATAAATTTACTACTGACATTAGAGCTTGCAAGAAAAGCTAAAGGTAATGCAAAAAAAGAAGCAATGAATGTTGATATTGCTGACATTTGTATTGTTTCAAGTAGTGAGCTTACGAGTTCTTTCCAAGGAAGTTCTTTTAGTTCTTGAAACGAATTAGGAATTAAAGAAGATAACAAGCTTATGAATGGAGAAAAAATTAGTTTAGGTAGTTCAATGTCTTTGTAAAGTGTTAAAAAAGAAAGAGTAGATATTATTGAAATAAGGCTTAAAGTTAAAAAACTTTTACTTGTTTTTTTAGGAATTGCAATTGTATCAATAGTCTTAGTAAATAAACTAGGAATGTCTTTTTCTTCACTGACTTCAGACAATTTTCCGTCATCTAAAAGGTATACAGAGTCAGAATATTTTTTAGCTAAATTTAAATTATGAAGAATTGATATAACACCAACATTATTTTTATATATTACTTTCTTTAAAGTTTTAAGTATTTCAATAGAGCTGACTTCATCCAGTGAAGCGACTGGTTCATCGCATAAGATAACATCAGGATTTTGAATTAAAGCTCTGGCAATTGCTACTCGCTGTTTTTCTCCACCACTTAGTTTAGAAACTGCTTGATTTAAAACTGAAGTTAATCCAAGTTCAGATAAAATAAATTTTGCTTTTTTTACATCTTGAGTGTTGAAACCTAAAATGCCTTTTACCGCATTACCTTTATTAAGTGTACCTAGGAGCGTGTTAGTTAGAGCTGAAAGCTGAGGGACTAATCTTAGATCTTGAAAAATAGTACAGATTTTTCCAGAAACTTTAACTTTCCCATTTGTTGGGATTTTTCTTTTTGATATTAAATCGAGTAATGTAGTTTTTCCTACTCCAGATCTTCCAACGATTGAAATATGTTCGCCCTTGAGTAATGAAAAATTAACATCAGTTAGAAGCGTTCTTCTAGAATTTTTGTAAAAATAAGAAACATTTGAACAAGCAATAAGCTTTTCTTTCTTATTTTCGATATTTTCAACTATTTTTAAACTAACTACGCTCATTAGATTTTCTTTTTAACTATTCCAAGTAATGGCAAGCCAGTTGCTTCTATAGCTTCAAGGGAATTATTAACATGTTCTTCTGAATCAACTTCTACAAATTTAGAAGCTCCGTATACATCGCTTAATAGCTCAGGTTTATCAGTGCTAATTTTTAGAATTGCATTTTTTACACTTAACAATAGTTCTTTATTAATACCGCTTCTGGCAATAATAACATGAGTTGGTACTCCAGGAGTTCGGGCTAAAATTTTTAAAGCATCTTTCATTTCTTGAGAAACATATTTTGAACTTGATTTACCTTCAAAAGCATATGAACTAACAGCACAAATATCCGCTCTTCCAGAAAAGACTTCATTAAGTGCATTTGTGTAACTTCCAGCAAATCTAATATTTTTAAAAATTTCTTTAGGAGATTGTTTGGCCTTCAGTAATCCAGTTTTTACAAATCTTCGCATTGGCATCAAGTACCCTGAAGTGCTTGTAGGGCTTGTAAAAGCAATTGATAAATTTTTAGAATTCTTACTAATGTCTTCATAGCTTTTTAGTTTACTTTTTTTTGAAACAACAAAAACTGAATCATACTCTGTCCTTGATGTTCCAGATAAATCAGTTCTTTGTTCTGCAAGAATTAGTTTTGCATTTCCGTCTCTTTTAGCTAAAAGATATGCCATGCTATCAACATAAGCAAAATCTGCAGTTTTACTCACAATTGCTTGAACTGCGGATGAATAATCAAGTGGGACTTTAGCAACTACATGTTGATTTATTTCGGTACTTAAATTTTTAGCAAGAGAGTCTGCATCTGCTTTAACTTTTTGAGGTTCTTTTTGTTTTTGAAAAAGAAAAGTTAGTGAATCTTCAGCAAGAGAAGTTGAAGAAACAAGTAATGCTAGTAGGCTAAAATTTATAAGTTTTATTATGTTTTTTTTCATTTTTTCCTTGAGGTTAAAGTTTTAGAAAAATGCCTAAGCGTTTTAAACTCACCATATAATGCTCAAATAAGTCTACCCTAGTCAACACTTGGTATGCCTAACAAAAAAAGCTAATAAATTTAAGTACTTTGAAGAGTTATTTTAAGATTTTGAGAGGAAGTTTACGAAAAAGGCATGAAGAAAAAGAATTAAGCTATTTATAGAAAGTCCAAAAAGTAATTTCCGAAAAAGAGCTTTTTTTGACTTTCTATATCCACGGCTTGTCCTCCGAAGCCTTGGCGAAGGAGGGAGGGGTAACTATGTTGTCCTTCTCGGTGGATAGAAAGTTCAAAACTTATTTTCTGAAATAAAAAAAGGGGGCTAAGACCCCCTTTTTTAGTAAACAAACTTATAGAAAAGACTATCCTTTCTTCTCTTTAGCAAGCCACTTATCAATGATTTCTTTAAAATGCTCATACGGATAAGCACCTTTAACTAAAACACCATTAACTGAGAAACCAGGAGTTCCTTGAATTCCAGCAGCTCTAGCTTTTTTTGCATCTTCTTGTACTTGAGTTTTAATAGCTTCTGAATTGTAGTCAGCCTTAAATTTGTCCATGTTAAGTCCAAGCTCTCCAGCAGTTTTCATATAAAATGCTTCATTAAGACCTTTTTGGTTAGCAAATAACTTATCATGCATTTCCCAAAACTTATTTTGTTTCCCTGCAGCTAATGCAGCACGTGCAGCAGGTTCTGCATTTTTATGAAAAGGTAATGGTAAATTCATGAAAGCAACTTTTACATCGTTTGGATAGTTTTCAAGAATTTGTTTAACAGTTTTGTCTCCTCTTGTGCAAAAAGGGCACTCAAAATCAGAAAATTCAATAAGTGTAATTTTAGCATTAGCTGGTCCTTTTGTTGGAGCCCCAGTTGAATCAATTTTTACAGGATTTTTGAATTGTTCTTCAATTGATTTTTTTGCATCAACTTGTTGCTTTTTTCTAGCTTCAGCTTGTTGTTTTTGAAAATAACTTTGGATTGTTCCACCAAGTTTTTTTTGTCCAGCTTCAGTTGCCATATATTTTTCAAAAGCAGCAGAAAAGTCAGCATCTGAGATTTCAGAGAATGCAGGTGCAATTAGCACGGCGGATGTTACAAATAAACTAAATATAAAATTTTTAAACATTTTATTTCCTTTAAAATTAACTAATAAAATAAGCTTTTAAACAGCCTATACAGGCTAGGCAAAAAAACACATTTTCTCAAGGCAAGTTTTATAAAAATTACATTTCTTATACATGCTTGCTTATTGAGTTAACTAGCTGAAATAGCAGTCAATATAAGTGGCATGTAATATTATTGTTTGCCTGAGCTTACTATGTTGACGATTAGATGATTACTTTGATTCAATGATTCGTAAAATGTTTGATATAAGAGAACTTAATAATTTTAATACTATGCCAGAGGCTTTCTTAGCTATTTCGCATAAATATCCAACTCTTAAGCTATATTCTCAAGCTCAAATATCAGAAGATGGATCTAGAAAATGGATAAGTAGGAGCTATTCGGAAGTAGAAAAGAGAGTTCTAAGTATTGCAAATTTTCTTAGATCTTTAGGAGTCAAAAAAGGTACTAAGGTTGCAATAATTTCATCCTCAAGACCAGAATGGATTGAAGCTGATATGGCTATTCTTTTGTTAGGGGGGATTAGTGTTTCAGTGTATCAGAGTCTTTTGGCTGAAGATATTGGCTATATACTCTACGATTCAGGTGCTGAAATTGCTTTTGCAGAAAATCAAGAGCAAGTTGATAAGCTTTATGAACTTTCAGAGTCTGAAATTACTATTCCAGCTACAGAAGAAAGAGCTGAAACTAAAGCTAATGTCAAACTGAATTCAATAATAACTTTTGAAGAAGTTAATTCTAAGCTAGAGAGTCAATATTTTGAAGAAGTAATTAGAGATACCGATGCTCTTGAAGTTAATGATTACAAGGATTGCACAAGGGGTGACTTTGCTTCTTTTGTATACACTTCTGGAACTACTGGGCCACCAAAAGGAGTTATGCAATCGCATGGCAATCATCTTTCAAACGCAAGGCAAGCTGGTGTGTCTGGGCTTTTAGATTTTAGTAGAGAGATAGAAGTGATGCTTTTTTTGCCTTTAGCTCATTCTTTTGCAAAGTTAATTGGAGTTTTAGGTTTGTTAACTCCACTTAGTATAAACTTTCCTGGAATTGCTGATAAGAAGTCATCGAAGGCTGATCCAGTTTCAATAACACGTGATATTAGGGAGTCAAATTCTACTCTTATTCCGATTGTTCCAAGATTGTTAGAAAAAATGCAGTCAGGAATTATTGCCAAATCAAAAAATACGGGAGTGCTAGGAAAGTTATTAAAAATAGCAATTTCGTCTGCTAATGCTAAGTATATAGGCCAAGGGCATGGTCTAATTTCTGAAATTCAATTCAGGCTTACTAGTTTTCTTAGAAAAAAAATTAAAAAGCAACTTTTTGGAGCTAACTTCAATTTTTGTATTTCTGGAGGGGCTAAATTAAATCCTGATGTTGCAAAATTTTTTGATTCTTTAGAAATAGGAATTCTTGAAGGTTATGGTCTTACTGAAACATGTGTTGTAACAAATGTGAATGTTCCAAATAGAAAAAAAATTGGAACAGTTGGTACAGTTGTAGACTCCGACTTAGAAATAAAACTAGCAGAAGATAAAGAGATAATGTTTAAAGGACCAAATATTGCTCATGGCTATTATAATAGAAAAAAAGCAACTGAAGCATCTTGGGATAGCGATGGTTGGTTTCACACTGGAGATTTAGGAGAGATAGACAAGGACGGTTTTTTAAGTATTGTAGGAAGAAAGAAAGAAATAATAGTAACTTCTTATGGTAAAAATATTGTTCCAATATATGTAGAAGGTTTTATTCAAAGTACGGAATTAGTTTCTCAGGCTATGTTAGTGGGAGATGGCAGAGCATTTTGTTCAGTCTTAGTGACTCTTGATATTCAAGCAGTAAAGGCTTGGGCTAAAAGAACTGGAATTAGTTTAGAAAAAGAATATGATAAAGATAAAAAAGTTATTACAAAAGTAACAGAAGATATAAAGAAAGTGAGCGAAGAATCACTCTCTAATTATGAACAACCTAAAAAAGTTTTAATTTGTCCGGAAGATTTTACTATTGAAAATGGTATGATGACGCCTACGTTTAAGGTTAAGCGTAAAAGTATTCTTCAGAAATATAGTGATTTGATAAACAATTTATATTGAGAGTTCTACTATTTGTTATTATTGTTAAATTGTTATTTAATATTCGATGAACAAATAATTTGGCTTTAGTAATTACTTTATATGAAAATTTTTATTCAAATAGTATTAATTCTAACTTTTACTTCTTATATACATGCAGAAGATGTAAATAAGTTTGAAGAAACAATAATTCTCAAAAATCGACTTTTAAAGCTAAACGGTTCAGGAACAAGAAAAGTTACAATATTTGGTGTGAAAGCATACGACATTGCTTTATATCTTGAATTTCAGACTCAAGATACGAAGTTAATTATAGACAAAATGAAGACTAAAAAGGTTATTACAATTTTTAGAAGAGATGTCAGAAGGGAAAAAATACTTAATGCTTGGGAAGAGGGGATTAGTGCCAATTATAAGGACTTAAGTAAGTTTAAATCGCAATTAGATCGTTTTTTAGAAAAAATTAAAGATGCCAAAAAAGCAGATATTTGCGAATTTGACTTTGAAGGATCGCTTCTTTCAGTTATATATAATGGCAAGAAATTAGATACTTTTGATAGTATCGAATTTCAAAAAGCAATACTTTCGGTTTGGATTGGTAAAAAACCTGCAAGTGAAAGTTTAAAGCAAGATCTTTTAGGAGAAAACAAATGAAGAAAATGACAATATTCTTTATATTTATAACTTTAATTTTTTTTGGAGAAACAATGGCTGAAGAAATGCGTGTAGAAATTAAGACAAATAAAGGTGATATAGTAATAGCATTAACGCCTGATAAGACTCCGGCAACCGTTGCTAATTTTACGAATTTAGCAAAGCGTGGATATTACAATGGTTTAACTTTTCATAGAGTCATTGGTGACTTTATGATTCAAGGTGGTTGTCCTGATGGAACTGGAATGGGTGGACCAGGGTACAAATTTGGAGATGAATTTGATGCTAGTTTAAAACATGATGGTCCTGGAATATTATCAATGGCAAATGCAGGCCCAGGAACAAATGGCAGTCAGTTTTTTATTACTCACAGTGCACAGCCTCACTTAAATAACAAGCACTCTGTTTTTGGAAAAGTTACGTCTGGAATGGAAGTTGTTAATTCTATTGGTAAGGGTGATAAGATTGAAAAAATGACAGTTACTGGAGATACTAGCTCATTATTTGAAGCTCAAAAAGCTAAGCTTGATGAGTGGAATAAGGTTTTGGATGTTAAGTATCCGGCTAAGTAGTATACTTAATAGTAAGTGTTTGAGGTATTTATATTTTCAAGCATAATTGCATTAGGCTGATAACTGAAAATCTTCAATTATCAGCCTAATTATTTTTCAACCCTCTTTCAATTTCTAGCGCTCTGAGTTTTTTATCTTCATCATGAGCCATGACAAATAAAATTTTTAATATGTTATCAGATTGAATTAGGATATATGTACAATCAAACGTTATTAAAGAGTTATTTTTTGTATCTCCAATAGTCCAATTTGCTTCAACTTGTATATGATTACTCTTATATTCATTCGTTTTGAGATTATTGATACAACCAGTATGAATGCCGAGGTTTCGATATCTATTTAACAATTTAGAAAGTAGAGATGTCATTTCATCTATATTATTAGCAGTTCTCGCGCCTCTAGGTGACGAAACCATAAATGGTTCAGCAAAGAAAGTTAATATTTTTTGAAGATTAAATTCTAAATAAGCTTGGCGGTAGGCTTCAAAAAAGAGATTGATTTCATTTGTCATATGATTTGAGAATAGCTTATTTTAGATTTTTTAGGAACAAGATAGATATGAGAGCTTAGAAAAGCTAATTAATAGCTTATATTATAAATTTAATAACAAAATTTCAAAAATTAATTGTTTAACTATTAGTGAAAATTTGAAGGTTGAAAGATTCCCTTTTAAAAGTATTGAATCTTTTACTAGCAATAAATAAAGTTTAACTTTCTATAAGTTGTGGAATTTTTTGTTTAGATGAATTATATGATCACAAGTTATTATAACTATGTAATCATAGATTATTTTTCAATTGTTTTTTTAGCTCTAAGATTTGATTTAAAGTGCTTTATTTCAAAAAACCCAATTTACTTAGAAATAGTAAATATATCCAACTGCTGATCACTACCCTTAATCTTAACTTTAATAACTTTCTCTAACTTAAATTCCCCTTTAATTAATTCAGCAGTTGATTCTTCAATGATTAAATCTTGTCCTAATTTACCAACCAATTCTTCTAATTTAAATGCCAGATTAACTGGGTCTCCTAAAACAGTGAAATTGCTTCCTCCTTCATTTGAGCCAAGCATTCCTTGTAATCCCATTCCAGAACCTAGAACTACTGTATTTGTCCAAGGATATGCATCTTCATATTCCCAAGCACTTTTAATCGTTTGATTATTGCCAAGAGCTCTTAACTTAATTGCACATTTAACTGCTTGAAGTGCGTAGAGTTTAGCTTCTTTGCTTTTCCAAACCACTACAATTCTATGACCTAAGACTTTATCAACTTGTCCATTAAAGCTTTCGACAATTTTTTTAACACTTGCTATCCAAGCATTAAGCATTTTATCTAAATCAACTCTTGGAAGATTTTTTTGCATTTCGCTAAAGTTAGGAACTGAAGTTACTAAAACAGTAACAGATAAGGGCGTTAATTGAGCAGTCATTGCGCGAGAGGAGGTTTGATTAGATAGTGCTCCTATCGAATTTGAGCTTTCAAGCTTTAAAGTGATTTTTGTTCCGCCAATATCAATAATATCTGAAGTTTGAATATCATGAAGTGTGGTTAGTTTGTCTCCATTTACAAAGGTACCATTGGTACTGCCATTATCAGAAACAACTACACCATTATTAGAGGCGCTAATAGTTGAGTGATGTCTTGATACACCTGGTTCAGCAACAACAATGTCGCAATCTGATTCTCTACCAATTTTCAGGCTCTGTCCTGAGTTAATTATAACAGTTCTCTCAGCTCCATCTGATGACTTAATTAATAATTTTCCTAATGGTTGATTTCGCATTTTAATTTTTTATTCTACATTAATTTATATCCAGTATTCTTTAGATGAACTATGTTTTATAGTGATTCAAAGATTTTTTACTAAGATAAATGGTAAAAAACTAGTATTTTAAGTGAGTTAGACTGAATGAATAATGAACAATATGAAATAATTGAAGAAAGTAAGCTTGAAGAATTGGATTCTTTAGCAACTTTTCTAAGACATAAACAAACTGGAGCTGAAATACTTCATCTTCATAATACTGACGAAAATAAAGTATTTGGTGTTAGCTTTAGAACTCCAATATGGAATTCAACTGGACTTCCTCATATTTTAGAACACTCCGTTCTCTGTGGCTCAGAAAAGTATCCATCTAAAGAACCTTTTGTTGAGCTAATAAAGGGATCGCTTTACACATTTTTAAATGCAATGACATATACGGATAAAACTTGTTATCCAGTTGCTAGTCAAAACGAAAAAGATTTCTTTAATTTGGTGGATGTGTATTTAGATGCAGTCTTTTTCCCATTTATTACAAAAGAAACTTTAATGCAGGAAGGTTGGCACTATCATCTTGAGAATGAGTCTGATTTGTTAAAGTATAAAGGTGTTGTTTTTAATGAAATGAAAGGCGAATTTTCTTCTCCCTCAACTCTTTTATATCAACATACTGTTTCAGCGCTTAATCCTGACACAAATTTCTTTTTCTGTTCTGGTGGAGATCCAAAAAATATTCCAGAATTGTCTTATTCTGAGTTTAAAAAATTTCATTCTGATTTTTATCATCCTTCAAATTCTAAAATTTACTTTTATGGAGATGTAGAACTTGATAGGTGTCTTACTTCTCTTGAAGATTATCTAAGTAAATTTGAAAAGAGTAAGCCAGATTCTGAAATTCCAGTTCAAAAGTTTTTTAATTCTCCAAAAACTATTAAAGAAACTTACGATCCAGGAAATGCAGAGCCAAAAAGTTATGTTCAAGTTTCTTGGCTTTTTAAAGATTTACCTCTTCCTGAAGAAGTTTATGAATATTATTTAATAGACTACCTTTTAGTCGGCTCTTCAGCCTCTTTTCTAACTAAGGCATTACTTGAGTCAGGTTTAGGTGAAGGTTTAACAGGCGGTGGTTTGCTCAATCATACAAGACAACCTAGTTTTATGATTGGCCTTAAAGGAGTGAAGGCGGAAAATAGAGAAAAAGTTGAAAAGTTAATTTTTGATACTTTAGCGAATATAGAAGTTGATGAAGAACTTTTAGCATCTGCGATTAATTCAATTGAATTTATTTTAAAAGAAAATAACTCAGGAAGATATCCGAAAGGCTTATCTGCTATGTTAGATTCTCTTACTTTTTGGCTTCACGATCGAGATCCATTAGAAATACTTAGGTTTGAAAAACCTTTTAAGAAAGTTAAAGGAAAGTGTGAAGCAGATAAAACTTATTTATTTAAAAAAGCTAAAGATTTACTTCTTAATAATCATCATAGAGTAAGTGTTTTCTTAGATCCTGAAAAAGGAAAAACTGAAAAGCTTGAAAAAGAAGAGCAAGAAAAACTTACAAAATATAAAAACAGCCTTAGTGAAAAAGAAATTAAGGATTTAGTAGAACAAACTCAGAAGTTAATGGCCAAGCAAGATGCGCCTGATACTGAAGAAGATTTGGCTAAAATTCCCTCACTTGAGCTTAGTGAAATTGATAAAAAAAATAAACAAATACCAATTGAAGAAAAATCTAAAGAAGATTATGTAGTGCTTCATCATGATTTATTTACAAATAATATTTTTTATTTTGATATGGTTTTAAATTTTAGTGCTGTTAAAGAAGAACTTTTGCCTTTAATGCCTTTGTATTGTTCTTCTCTAACTGCCCTAGGAACTGAAAATTATTCTTATACAGAACTTGCTAAAATTCTTGATAGAGATACTGGTGGTTTGAGTGTTGCGCCGCTTGTAATGAGTCAAAAAGAATCTAAAATTGCACTTACTAAGGTAATGATGAGGGCTAAATGCCTTCCTGAAAAAATTGACCAAACGTTCGATATCATAAATGAAATTTTTGAAAAACCAAGTTACAAAGATCGAGAAAGATTTTTAACACTTACTAAGCAAAGAAGAGCTGGTTTAGAGAATGCGATGAATTCAAATGGACATAGAGCAGCGCTTGGCAGATTAACAGCAAAGTATACACAAAGTGCTTATATTTCTGAGTGCTTTTCTGGCGTAAGTCAGTTAACTTATTTGCGAAAACTTGAAAAAAGAGTGGAAGATTCATGGGAGTCAGTTGTGAGCGATCTAAAAGAGCTTCACGCTACTATCTCTGCAGGAGGTAAGCCAATATTTAATTTAACTTTTCCTGAAAAGCATTTAACAAGTTTTGAATCACAAATATCAAGCTTATCTAAGCTGTTCACAGAAGCTCCTAAGCAAAAAGCTAGATGGAAAGAAAAAATCGGTCAATCAAATGAATGCTTTAAAATTCCAAGTAATGTTAATTATGTAGCCTCTGCTGCTAATATGTATGAGCTTGGCTATGAATATTCTGGAACTCATCTTGCAATTAAGAGTATTATCGCCACAAATCATCTATGGAACCAGGTTAGAGTGTTAGGTGGTGCTTATGGAGCTTTTTGTTCTTTCGATAAATTTACTGGTCTTTTTACTTTTGCATCTTATCGAGATCCAAATATAAGCAAAACCCTTGATGCTTATAACGCTACTTCAGAATTTTTATGTGATGCACAAATTTCAGATTCTGAAATTAAGAAAAGTATTATTGGAGCAATAG
Source organism: uncultured bacterium (assembly GCA_937976335.1). Classification (GTDB taxonomy): domain Bacteria; phylum Bdellovibrionota_C; class UBA2361; order UBA2361; family CALJRW01; genus CALJRW01. Next base: position 14,842 of record CALJRW010000111.1, read on the forward strand.
GTTCAATTGATGACTACAAATTACCAGATGCAAAAGGCTACGTTTCCTTAATCCGTTATTTACTAAACGTTAGCGTTGAAGAAAGGCAAGTAACTCGAGATGAGTTACTTGCTTTTAATAGTAAAGATTTAAAAATCTTTGGAGAAAAGTTAGCCAATTTTAAAGAAAGTTCTAAGATTGTTGTTTTTGGTTCTGAAGAGTTATTGAAAGAGGCTAATTTGGGATGTGAGATTCAGTCTATATTTTAGTTGCTGTTGTTTTCTGATTGATATTTTTTCCAACCCAATAAGCAAATCCAACGCCAGTTAAAGCAACTGGTAAAACCGTAATAAGTGCAAATGAATGGCTAACTTTAAGGACTGAAATCATATACCAATAAATCCAAGCTGCCATCGCATCGCCGCCTCTTGAAATTACAGTATCGATAATGTTTTTTGACTTATATTTTTCTTCTGTGCTGACAACAGTAAATAAAACTTCGGTTGCAGGGCTTGCAATCCCGTAACGTGTTACTCTTCTTATTACTTGAAGTGTAAGAAGTAATATTAAAGAAGGAGTAAATGCTAAAGCTATAATGCTAATGGCAATTAGGATAGGTAGTGCAGAAACTGCATATTCAATGCCAAGTTTTTTAATGATTATTCTAAATAAAAATCCTTGAGTTAAAATTGTTAGACAACTCACGAAAAAATCAAGTTTTGCAAAAAGGGCAGTTCTATCAACACTGTTTTCTATTGCATTATTTACCCATTCAATTTGTAGGTTATATAAAAAGTTTCCGCATATTGACATGCTTATAAAAATACCAACAATAGCTAGTAAGTATTTAGATTGTAAGATTCCAGAAAAGCCGGAAAGTAAGTTTCCTCCAATTTTTTCTTTTTTTTTGTTGCTGTTGTTGTTTTTCTCGATTTTAAACATACAAAAAACTGAAGCAAGTAAGGCTAATCCTGAAACTAAAAGCAAACTTGCAGTGCCAAACTTTTCAACACTTAGTGATGTAAAAATAGGACCAAGAAATGCACCCAGAGTTCCTCCAACAGCGATACTTCCGAAAATTCTCTTTCCTTGCTCTTTGTTCCAAATATCTGCCATTAAGCTCCAAAAAAGACTTGTAATAAAAAGATTATAAACGCTTCCCCATATGAAAAAAGATCTTGCAATGCCAGGTGCTACTCCAAAAGTTTTAAATAAATAAAAAAAGATAAACAAATTGATAGCAAAGAAAATATAAATATAACTTATTAATTGTCGTCGATTAACACATGAAGCTAGGTATGAATATACTGGACTTAAAATAAGCATTGCAATAAAGACACCTGAGAATGCCCATTGTAGTTTATCAACGCCTGCTAAAATGCCCATCTC
>CALJRW010000112.1 GCA_937976335.1 uncultured bacterium
CATACTTCACATGCCTAGATGGCCAAAATGGTTCTCTAATCTTAAAAGCTCAAGCTAGTGATGATTTTGATAATCCAACAGTTATGTACGAAGCAATGTCAGACTCCGCCTCTTCTGCAATGGTTTTAACTAACGGAATGAGGATAGATGAAGTTAACCATCTTTTTGGTGTTACTAGTGATACTGCTCCTCAACAAAGATTAATAGATGTTGTTAGTCCGTATTTGAATGGTGATGGTGAAGTTAGTATTCCTAATAATCAAGTTATTGTAGCGTTTGAGCTTAATGATGATCCTAAGGACTATAATGATTTGGTTGTTATGGTTACTTTAGGGGAGGGGATGAGTTTTGATTATGAGGAGTTGGGGTTTCATGTTGGGGATCCAATTGGACTAGATAACACATTAGTTGAAGGAGCAGGAGCTGTATCAAGTCATGAAAATTTAGCTAAACCAGGATTCTCATATGTATCGGACGGAAGCAATACTCTTCAAGAGATTAGAGCTATGATAGGACATGAAGAAGAAGGCTTTTCTAATGGTATTGATTGGACCTCATGGAATTTTAATTTATTAATCTATACAGAATCAGATTATTGGGCAAATTTACCACATTTTAATTCAATTAATATTGGGCAACCGTTTAATATAATGTCTTACATACCAAACATGTCAGGGTTTATAATTCCTGACAGCCCTATTTTTGCAAATTCAGGAATGAGCAGCAACAAAGACTTGTATGACAGTCGATTTGATTTAAGTCTCACGTCGTTAGGATCTATACCACTTACTAGTAATAATTATATTATAGAATTAGTCACTAATCACGTTGCTGCTTTTGTTGGTGGATCTATTCAAGGAGCTTCTGATAGCTCTGCTGGTACTGGTCCTGTTGCATATCTACAAGGAACTGGAATACCGCGTAGATTACTGGATCAATCAGGAAACGATGCCTTTAGATGGGCGATTTCACTGATTGTTAACGCTAAAAAAACATTTAATGTTCCAACAACTGCTTTAAATAAAACCAACAAGAAAAATCAGAAAATAAGAATTAAAAAAATAGACAAACATCGTCGTTAGCTAAAACTTCTTTAAGTAAAACTAAACTGTCTTTGATTTCACTTTCATTAATTGGTACCAGATTTTTATTTCTATAAAGATTAATATTTTTTAATTTAAGCCCTATCAATTCTATGTTTACTGTTTCAAATTCTCTCATGTGACCTCCTTGCTTAATGCAGTGTATTAATTCGTCTCCTGATGTTTTTGTCTTGTACTGCCATACTGCTTTTTCACTCATAACAACTCCATTATTATCTAAATAAAATACCGTACTACCTTTGACTGCTGTACTTAATATAGGTTCAACTACTGAATTTCCAATCTTTGATGCCTCTAAATCATATTTGAATTGAACCTTGCGATCCATGGGAAGAAAGTTAGAGCGGAAACGTGCTATTTTAGTTAAATTAGTTTTATTAATGAACAACACTTCTGTAACAAGAAGTGTATTGTCGCTTACGCGTTCTAGCCTAAGATCTAACCGACTAGTATCTAAAATAGCATTTTCAATTCTTTCAAATTGAATACTTTGCATCGAATTACGTGATACTAAAAAGTAGTAGATAATAGCAATCACTAACAATATAACTAAAAAGTAAAATAATCCTTTCCAACGTTCCCATAAAGGAATTTGTTTTTTTTGAAATACCATTAACTATATATACTTGAAACTAACGCGATTTGTCAGCTACAAAAGTCACAAGTTGGGGGGGTTGTTACGCACTCATCAACCTCATAATCATACGTATATGTATTATTAACCCCTGAAACACCCCACGCAGAGTGACAAAGCTTGACTTTCATTCCTGTAGCCATAGCTTTTATAGGATTAATCGCAACGATTGATACTAATACAACAATAATAGCATACTCAACAAGAGTTGCACCCAACTCTTTATTCACACGTCTTTTTTTAGTTGTCATGAGTAAAACATCGGTATAGCTTAACAAAAACTTAATACTTTGATCCAAAAGAATATTAAATAAACATATAAAAAACAGACTAAATTGATAGTAGCTTCTAACTTTATTTAGATTCTGATTTTTAATTAATAACCTAATAAATCTATGCACTTACAGGATCGCAAATCATCGTTAGAATCAACAAAAGTTAAAAAAGATTATAAAATTTCAAGGATAAATAAAAACAATAGATTTACTAGCTTTAAAAATCATTTATTTTTACCTCTCATGCTCGCTATCACCCCCCCCTCCATCAATTAAACTCCTTCTTCCCAAAAAAGAAATTAGCAAGCACCAACAATACTCCTGCATACGCAATTGAATATAAGAAAGCCCATATAAAACTCGTTGAACTAACTACCTGTCCATAAACTGTCATATCGCTATAATCAAGCTTATTGAGATGAGGTAAAACTTTATGTATCCAAGTAAGACCAAGGCTAGCTCCTCCTTCGACGCCATTTCTTTGTATAAATTCAAGCATGAAATCTGTAGATCTTCCAGCAAGGAATAAACCAAAAGCAAACGCTCCACTCAAAAGAGGCGTCACGACAATTGTGGAAAAAAAGATAGCAAGAGCACAAACTATAATTAACTGACAAAAAATACCAAAATATGCCTGTATTAATAGAAGATCAAACTTCTTCTCAAATAAATAATTAAATAAAATTAATCCTAAGCCCATCAAAAAAAGCATAACACAAACAGTTATTAACATTCCGAAATATTTTCCTAGTAAAAATTCGAGACGACTTACTGATTTTGATAAAATATTATAAATAGTTTTTTTAGAAAGCTCTTTATACACTAAAGACGCACCAGATATGACAGCAAAAGCAACCGTAAAGAAAGCAATTGAGAATAAGCCAAAATTCTTTACCACTATTTCTTGCTTGCCAAGGGTTACAGAACCAAAAAAAGCTGAAAGAGCAACAAGCGCAATTACAAAAAAGAAAACAGAATATAAAATCTTGCTTCTGATAGTTTCTCTAAAGGTACTTAAGGTGATATGAATAATATTACTGGTTTTCATAGCTTATTTTTCTTTTACTAGTTTAATAAATAAATCTTCCAAACTCGTTCTAACAGGGTTAAAAGATATAACTTCTATTCCTGTATTATTACAAACAGACAACGCTTTATGAGCTTTATCTTTATCTTCTATTAGAAAAGTATTTCTATTATTTCTAACTGTATTTTCGACAGATATAGACTTTAATTCATCAGGACATGCATCACCTAAAATTGTTAGTTCATATTTCTTGTTTCCTAAAGTTGGATCTAAGTCACTCAGTTCATAAATCCCCTCTAACTTACCATCAAGTAAAATAGCAGCCCTGTCACAAATTGACTCTACATCACTTAAGATATGAGAAGACATTAAAATAGTCGATCCTTCCTTTTTTAGCTTTAAAATTAAATCAGCAAATTCTTTTCTTCCTACAGGATCTAAACCAGAAAAAGGTTCATCAAGAATTAACAATTTTGGCTTTCCTAATATAGCTTGAGCCATACCTATTCTTTGAATTTGCCCTTTAGACATATTTCTCATTTTTGAAGAAATTTTATGTGATATATTGACGCTTTCTAAAGCTTCTTCAATGGCAGCTCGTTTTTCTTTAGGATTAATTTCCATTAAAACAGCATACAAATCCATAAGCTCAGAAACTTTAAGATTATCATAAAAATACGGCTGTTCAGGCAAATAGCCAATACTTTTTCTAGATTCAATATTTTTATTATCTTTGCCAAATATTGCAATTTCCGCGCCAGGTCGTGACTTTATCAATCTTAATATGCATTTAATTGTTGTTGTTTTTCCAGCTCCATTGTGACCTAAAAAGCCAAAAGTTTCACCTTCTTCAACTTCTAAATTTAAGTCATGTAAAACAGGAAATCTTCGCCAAGACCAATTGCTCTTGTAAGAATAGCTTAAGTTTTTAATTGATAATGCTTTCATCTATTTTTTCTTTAGTATTATTAACTTCATTATTAACGTTTTCTTCCTCTTTATTAAATAGTAAGATTCTTTTTTTCTTAGAAGTAGTTTCTATTTCATAATTTTCTTTATTTATGTAATACTTACCACCCCAAGGATCTACTAAATCATCTTTTAAAAGACCTTCTAAAAGAGAAATTTCATCTGGTTTTTTAGCATATTTTTCTTCATATGCAAGGAGTAAAGCTTGTAGTTTTTTAATTTTAATTTCATTTAATGTTTTTAAATAATGTTCTTCTAAAGATTTTCTTTGAACTGGATCTTTTGAACTAGCTATCATATCCTTCAAAAAGACTAAAGCATTCCTAGGATCATCTAAGTTTGCTAATTTTTTTGCTGCCATACGTTTCATAAACTCAGGAGCACCTTCAACTTTAGAACCGTTAACAAAATATTCCTTTGTTTTTAACTCATCTTTATCAAACAATGCATAAGTCATTCCAGCTAAATAATAATTTCTCCAGTAATCAGGATTATGCTTAATTGATTTATCAAAAATTCCAATTGCAGCCTTAGAGTCTTTTATTTCCCATGAAAGCATTAATCCACAGAATTCATATACATGAAGAGCTTGAGGCTGAAGATCTGTAATTAAATTGCACATATGTAAAAGCCATTTATAATTATTATCTCCACTATAATGTTTTCCAAAATAGCTTATTGCCTTGAACCAAAAAATATCAGCAAAAAAATTATCAAATCCAAAACTAGTTGCCTTTACTGCGCTTGAATTAG
>CALJRW010000113.1 GCA_937976335.1 uncultured bacterium
AAATCCATTACGAATTTTAGGTTTTTTCCAAAAGTAGCTCCAGCTTCAAAACGTACTCGTCTTCCGTAAAAATCCCATTCACTTTCAGAAGAGTTGTCAGCAAATTCTGTGTCTTGGTATTCAGCAGTTCCCATAAATCTGACACCTAAGTAAAATTTAAGATCTCTATCATCGAAAGCTGTTATTGCCATATTTGGAGCAGTTTCTTTTCCGTATCTAAAAGTTGGTGAATTTTTTCTTTGAACAGATGTAAACTCAAGATCTGTCAAATCTTCAGAAAAAACTGCCTGGCAAAGCAGGAAAGGTAATATTAAAAATATAATTTTTTTAAACATAATTTATCCTTTGTAAGGTTTAAAATTAAATAACAAAACATGAAGTAAGATATTCCTAAGAAAAGATCAAAGTAGTTTTTGTAAGTTTTCATAAAATCGTCTGCTTTGTAATGTAAAGATAAGCTAAGTTACTAATAACTTGTAAGAAATATCTTTATTAAAAGTTAGTTAAGAATGTTAGCAGAAGGTTAAGTGCTTAATATGTAGACGATTGGCTAAGATATTAGATAAAAAATTACAGAAAAAGTCTTTAGATAATTAAAATTCTACAAATTTTTAACCCAATTTTTAAGTTCTCTCATGCCCTGAACTCCAATTTTATGCCCTACGTCCTCTTTTACAAAAACTACGTTAGCTTTGTTTCTTAATAAATAATCTTTGCTTCTAATTGCTTTTGAGAAAGGAATTCTCTCATCATTAGTTCCGTGAAAAATAAAAAAACTAGGAAGCTTTGTTTCCTTAACTAGAACTTCTGGAATAAGACTTGAAAGTACTGCTACTCCCGAAAATAAACTTGGATTTAGTTGAGCGAGTAATGAAGCAATCATTCCTCCTTGAGAAAAGCCAAAAGCTACTGTTTTTTTATTACTTAAGTTTTCTTTTTTTACGATAGCTAAAAAAGATTGATATAATATATCGGCACTTTCTTTTTGTTCAGCAATCCAATCTCCAGTGCTGTTTGTATCTCTCCAACTAAACTTACCAGTTTCAAGTTCCAAAGGAGCTTGAACGTTTAAAATATTCCAAGTTTCTGGAATGCAACGTTTAAATATATCCATGACATGAATGTTTCCATCTTTTCCGTGAACGAATAAAGCTGTGGGTGCATTAATGTTAGTTTTACGTATTTTATAGAGTAATGTCATAGATTCTAATATATGAGTTCTTTAATAGACATGCAATTATTTAATCTGAGCTCAACTATTATAATTACTTTTGAATTTTATATAATTGAAATACCGATCGACTTGGCTACGTTATGATCTCATTCAATAAACAAATCATTTGGTTTTACCGTTTTTTTTCTTGAAATTTATGCATAGCATAAATTCAGTTTTATTTGTTCGAGCAGTATATGTGCTTATTACGGCAAAAAATGGCTTCGCCATTGTTTTGCTCGCCCAACAAATCATTTGGTTTTCCCGCTTGAAAGCGGTAAAACCAAATGTCGTTCGGTATATACCGAAGGAAATTTAAAATTTCCGTAAGTCTCTCGGAGGGAAGATAAAATATCCCCGTCAAAGCTAGTCTAAGACCGATCAGGTCTTAGACAAAAAGTGGAAAAACCAAATGACGACGAGTATATTAAAAACGTTTCTTGACTATATACACCCTTAGAAGTAATTTCTGTCTTTAATATAATTTTAATGAGATTTTTAATTTGAAAAATTTGCTATTAAAGTCTTTCTACGTTCTAAGCCTGATTTTCTGTTTATTTTATATATTATCTACTAATTCTAAATCTTCTAGTGTTGGAAAAATAACAATAGAAGGTAAAAAATCTTCTAATTATTGTTGTTTTTTAATGGGAGTTTCAAAAAAAACTAAAGCCTTGCTTTTTAATAGTAATGGATTAGTTGTTCACGAATGGGAGCGTTCTTCAGGTAAAGGTGAATGGTTAACTCCGGAGCTCTTTGATAATGGAGATATAATAGTTGTTAAGACTCTTCAAAGTATAATGCGTTTGGACGTTAATTCTCAAATTATATGGGAGTTAAAGGGGCGATTTCATCATAATTCATATACAGTTGATAACTTAACCTACGCGCTTTTAGAAGGAGTTTCAGAGGAAAAGATAGAGGATGAAACTATTAAATATTTAGATAACTACATAACTACTATTTCGGAATCTGGAGAAATACAAAAGAAAATTAGCCTTTTCTCTCTTTTAAAAGATTATATTCCTGAGATTAAATTACAAACAGCTTTAAAATATTATAAAAAGCAGGTCATAAAAAACGGTTCTGATGATTTTGAGCTGATAGAGAATACACCTCTTGATTTTTTTCATACAAATTCTATTCGTGTATTACAAAAATCTAATCCAGGTTTATGGGAGAAAGGAGATATTTTAATTTCAATTAGACATATGAATGCTTTAGCAATTGTTGATATAGAAAATTTAAAAGTGAAATATTTTTTATCAGAGAATTATTTAAGCAAACAGCATGACGCGCAAATTGTTGAAGGTAATAAAATTTTACTTTTTAATAATGGAAATGAATTAAGTATAAGCGATCATTCTGGCAAAAATGGTTATTCATCAGTTTTGCTAATTAATCCAATATCTAAGAAGATTGTCTGGAGTTACGATCACAATTCAGCGAAAAAGCATTTCCCAAAAAGATATTCTAAAGCAAAACTTTTCTATTCTTCGTCTAGAAGTAGTGTAAGAAAGTTTAGAAATGGGTATTTAATATATTTATACCGAAAAAAACATTTATTTTTTATAAATGAATATAATAATTTGGAATGGTCTCTAGATATGAGTAAGAAAAATGGCGGTATTCATTCATCTTTTACAGTTGAGCCTGTTAATAAAAATTTTTGACACGTACTTAAGGGAATTTAAAATTTCTGGAAGTCCCACTATAAAGAATAAAAAATGGTAGCGACGGGTGGACTCGAACCACCGACCTCAGAATTATGAGCTCTGCGCTCTAACCAGCTGCGCTACGTCGCTATCTTTACAATTTATAGGCAGGAAAGATAACAAATTCATGGCTTTAAGTATAGCCCCTGTCTTTACTTAGAATTTCAATAGTTTATAATCAAATATATAGAAAGTCCAAAAAGTAATTTCCTAAAAAAAGCTTTTTTGACTTTCTATATCCCCGAAGGGACAACAAATAGTTATCCCAAAATCAATAACTTACAAGGAAACCGAAGGTTTTCAAGAAAGAATTATTCGGAAA
>CALJRW010000114.1 GCA_937976335.1 uncultured bacterium
GCATGCATATCAACTACATAAAATCTTTCATCGTATTCGCAAAGTAAAAAACACTTAAAGATTGTTCCAAGATAGTTTAAGTTTGAGAAGGTTATTTCTTCATCATCTTGTTTTATTTCGATTGCGCTAATTTGCTTAGGAGTAGCGAGCCTTAGACCGTTCTCTACATTAACTGTTGATTTTAAGCTCATTTCTCTTAATTGGTTTAGGTCCAACTCTTCTTTAATATCTTGTTCTTTAGTATGGAAATGCTTCTCTTCAGATTTCTCCGATTTGCTTTCTAAAATTATTTTAGTTTGCTTAGAAGAGAAATCGATAACGGTAGCCTGATTTTTTTGTCTAAGGCCTTCAGTATCAGAATTTATAGAAGTCTTTTTCTTAAGTTGTTCAGGGAGTCTTACTTCAGATTTAAAGTCATGAAAAGCTATATTTATAGATTCGCGAATATTACTATAAATTTCCTTTGGATCTCTAAATTTCACTTCTGTTTTTTGGGGATGTACATTAACATCAATCTTTTTCCCATCTATTTGAAGAGCGATAAATCCAATAGGGAATTCCCTCTCTTTAAGCGTAGATCCAAAACCTTCACGAACAGCCTTTAAGATTGTTGAATTTTGTACAACTCTCTTGTTAACTAAGATAGTGAAGCCAGATTTTTTAGTATAAGCTAAGGCAGGGTGTCCTATTAAGCCAATAAAAGAAAGCTCTTCTTTAGGATTTTTATGACTGTATTCTATAAAACCAGATTTATAGAAGGTTTTAGCTCTATCAATGTGATTTTTTCTAGAAGGTAAGTTTATAACTTCAGTGTTGTCTGAAAATAGTTTAATTGAAATTTCAGGATAAGCTAGTGAGAAACTTTTTAGAAATTGTGTTATTTTCTTTTTTTCAGTTTGTGCAGATTTTAAGAATTTTTTTCTTGCAGGTGTATTGAAAAATAGATTTTTTACAGAAATTAAAGTACCATTTTGAAAAGCGATGTCGTTAACTGATTTTAACTGTCCTGCAATGATGCTAATTTCCGAACCAGAACTTGAGTCTTTAGTGACAGTTTTTAGTGTTATCTTAGAAACTGAAGCTATTGAGGAAAGAGCCTCTCCTCTAAAACCATGTGAATAAATATTTTCTAAGTCGCTTGCTTTACTAATTTTTGAAGTAGCATGACGTTCGAAAGCAAGAATAGCATCATCTCTTTCCATGCCAGATCCATCATCAGAAACTTCAATTAAACTTAATCCTCCATTTGTTATACGAACGCTAACGTTTTTTGCACCAGAGTCAGCAGAGTTTTCAATAAGCTCTTTTACTACAGAGAACGGTCTTTCAACCACTTCTCCAGCTGCTATTTGATTAATCACTCTTTCCGGTAGGACTTTAATTTTCATTTTAGTATTGGTTTAAGGATAACAATTCTTTCTCTTCCCTTTAATCCACCAGTTTTTAAAGTAAGTTTAATTTTTTTATTTTTCTTTTTATTTATTATCAAATCTTCTACTTCATCTTTATTGTGGACTCTTTTATCATTTACTTTAAAAATTAGATCTGCAGATTTCATATCACGCAACCAACCTTCTAAGAAGCCAGTTTTAACATATTTTTCTATAGGCTTTATTTTTGCATTATAAGCAGGTCCATTTTTAAAAATTCTTCTTACCATGGGTCCCTGATTCGTGTCGATTAACACCCATCCTAAGTCAGGTTTTAAAACCCTTCCCGTTGCAATTAATTCAGGAAGTATTCTTTTTATAGTATTTATAGGAACAGCAAAGCCAATGCCTGCAGAGTCTCCAGATTGGCTAAGTATTGCAGTATTTACCCCTACTAACTTTCCGTTCATATTAAGAAGCGGACCACCTGAGTTACCTGGATTTATAGCAGCATCTGTTTGAATTAATCCCTTCATTAGTATTCCTGAAGGAGAGTTGACTGTTCTATCTAAGCTAGAAATTATTCCGCTAGTTAAGGTTTTATTTAAGCCAAAAGGATTTCCTATGGCTAGGACTTTTTGTCCAACTTCTAAGTTATTTGAATCAGCAAATTCTAGTTGCTTTAAGTTTTTTGGAGGGTTTGTAAGTCTAAGCACTGCTAAATCAACATCTTCATCATATCCTAGCAGTTTTGCTTTATAAGTGTTTGCGTCAGCAAGTGTTATTTCAACCTGATGAGCATCTTGAATTACGTGTAAATTGGTTACTATTATTCCTTTTTTTGCATCAACAATTATTCCACTTCCAGAGCCTTCTTGAGGTTTTACTTTATTGTAGAAGTCAAAAGGATCTATGGTGAAAGTGTATGTCGTAATGTATACGACGGAGTCGCTTGAATCTTTATATACATTAATAGTTCTTTGTTCTTCATGTGATTTTGTGTAAGTTTCAGAGCTATCTAAAGAGTGTGCTTTGTCGTTATAGGAGTAGAGGACTACAGCAAAAGATAGAATGAAAATTGCAATGTAGATTACTTTATTTTTCAATTAACTTTCCTTTTTTTTATTTAGATATTTTATTCTCTCAACTTTAATAACATCAGGAATGCCTTCAATGCTTCTAGTAACTTTATTTAATTGCTTTGCATCTTCTATCTCTATTTCAAAAGAGATTAATGCTTTTCCAAAGTCTGTTGTTGATATTTCTGCACTCTTAACATTTAAACCATGCTCTAAGAGCTTGGTACTCAAATTTGCTAGTATGCCAATTTTATCATGTGAGTGAACATTTAGTTTTATTTTTCTGGAAGATTTTATTTCATCATCCCAATGTACATTTACAATTCTTAGAGGATCGGCACTTAGAATATGTGCGCAATCCACATGATGTATAGTGACCCCCCTTCCTCTAGTAATAAATCCTACTATTCTATCTCCTGGTAATGGTTCACAGCAATTTGCAAATCTTACAACAATATCATCTAAGCCACTAACCTTAACTCCAACTTTTTTTCTTGTTGCTCTTGCAGCTGTTTGAAAAATCCTTTGTAGAGGTGATGGTTTGCTTTTTAAGCGTTTCTCAACGTCTGTTTCATTTGGTTGCAATAGAGAGATTACTTTCGCAGAAGTAATTTTGCCGTAGCTAAGATCGCAATAAAGATCAACGAAAGACTGGTAACCCATTTTACTAGCAGCTTTTTGCATCTCTCCACTTTTTTCCAGTTTGCTTAAACTGAGTTTAATTTTCTTTAAGTCTTTAGAGATAATTTCAGAGCCAATTTCTTGAGCTCGTTCTTTTTGTGCCGATCTCAAAAATACTCTAATTCTTTGTTTAGCTTTAGATGATTTAACATAAGTGAGCCAATCTTTACTTGGTTTTTGATCTTTTCTAGTTACAATTTCAACTGTGTCCCCATTTTCTAGCACATGATTTAATGAGACAATTAGACCATTAACTTTAGCAGCAGTGGTCCTGTTTCCAACATCAGTATGAATAGAATAAGCGAAATCTACGGGACAAGAACCGTTTGGTAGTCTAATGAGGTCGCCTTTTGGAGTAAAAACAAAAACATCATCTGGAAATAATTCACCTTTAACCGATTGAATAAATTCTTCAGGATTTCTTAAATATTGCTGATTTTCAACTAATTCTGATACCCATTTTAGATCAAATCCCTTAGTTCCCTCGCCTTCTTTGTATCTCCAATGTGCAGCAATTCCTTCATTGGCAATTCTGTTCATTTCAGGTGTTCTAATTTGTATTTCAATTCTATTTCCGCCTGGGCCAATTACAGTTGTGTGAAGACTCTGATACATATTGGCTTTTGGCATTGCTACGTAATCTTTAAATCTTCCAGGAACTGGTTTCCAGGCTGCGTGTACTATTCCTAAAACTTCATAACAAGACCTTATAGTTGGCACTATTATTCTAAAGCCAAGAGCATCATGTACTTCTTCAAAAGCAAGATTGTTTTTTTCCATTTTTTGCCAAATTGAATAAAGATGTTTGCCTCGACCTTTCACTGAAGCTGAAACTCCTGAAGATTCAAGTAGTTTTACAATTTCTTCGCATGTATCTTTTACAAATTTTTTCCTATCTTCATCAGATTGTTCAAATTTGGATTTTATTCTATGAAATAACTCTGGTCTTAAGTTTAATAAACAAAGATCTTCTAATTCAGATTTTAGCCAATCAATACCAAGTCTGTTGGCAATGGGAGCATAAATTTCTTTTGTTTCAAGAGCTTTTCTAATTTTCTTTTCATCTGGTAAATGATTAAGAGTTCTCATATTGTGTAGGCGGTCACACAATTTAACTAAAATAACTCTAATATCTTTAGACATTGCAACAAGCATTTTTCTAAAACTCTCAGCTTGTTTTTCTTCTTTTGAACTAAATTGAATTTTCTTTAAATTAGTTACTCCTTCGACAATATGAGCAACATCTGGTCCAAATTTATCCTCTATTGTCTTGTAGTCAATATCGCAATCTTCAACTGTATCATGTAAGAGGCCAGCTATAACAGAAGAAATATCAAGTCTTAATTTACATACTAAAAGAGAAGTCTCAAACAGATGGAGAAAATACGGCTCCCCACTCTTTCTTTTCTGATTTTTATGAGATTCTTTAGCAAATTCATAAGCTTTTTTAACCTTATCTAAGTCAGGATCTGGATGATATGTTGAGATGCTTTCTGCTAGTTTTTCAAAGTCCATATTATCTTATTATTCTCTCATAGAATGGCTTTTAGAGCTAGGATTTAGAAAGATATACCCAACAAATCATTTGGTTTTCCTGCTTGAAAGCGGAAAAACCAAATGATTTTTTGCCGTAATAAGCACATAATGTCGAGCATTATATTAGTTTCTAGAGATTTCTATAAAGCAAAAAATTTGCTCAAGACTTTTGTTCAGGACTTTAATTGTAGAGAACAATTCAATTTCTACAGTGACAAATTAGTCTTAGCTCAAAAGCTCAGTAATTTCATTACTACTTAAGTCTTCTATGCTTTTTGCAGCTTCTTCTGAAGGGCTTGCCTCTGAAGAACTAGTCTCTTCTGAAGAGCTAGAGTCTTCATCTGAGTTACTGTTATTATCAGAGCTAGAATCGCTCTCTGAATCAGATGAATCGCTTGAGTTTGAATCTTGTAATCCAGCTTCAAATGCCTTATCAACTTCAGCAAATTTACTTTCTTGCTCAATAGCCCTTAATTGTTCTCGTTTTTCAATATCTTCTTTCGATAAAAATCTGACATCTCCCGAAGCTATTTCTCTTAGAGCCGTAACAATTGATTTGTTCTTCTCATTTTTGATTAATGGATCTGAACCTGTAAGGATTTGTTTAGCCCTTTTAGCAGCTAAAATTACTAGTGCAAATCTGTTAGGTTCTTTCTTTAGACTGTCTTCTACTGTTACTCTTGCCATGCATGAATATCTAGCATATTCAGATATTTATGTAAATAGTAGCAAATTTACAATTATTGCATGCTTTTACGTGCTGTTTGAACAGAAAGAGTTACAGGTAGAGCATTTCTCAGAAAAGCTCATTTTCTGAAATTACTTTTGGGAAAAGTCTATTAGCTTAAGATTCTTTCTTATGTTAAATTGCTGCCTCTTTTGTAATTATTATACTTAATAATTTTGAATAATTAGGCATTTAATTTAGCTTAGTTAATTTTTTTTAGATATTTAAAGAGAAGTTTTAAAGAGAAGTTATGTTAACAAATGGTCATAAGGGTAGCAGTAGTCGTACTGAAGTAAAAAGTTTACACAGAATAGCTCAAGTTAGAAATGAAAAGAATATTTCGATAAAAGAAGCTGCACTCAAATTAGGAATCACTCAAGCTCAAGCGAGTCTGCAAGAAAAACCAACAAGTGATTTAACATTACCGCAGTTAAATGCTTGGAGTAAGTTATTAGGCGTTTCAGCTGGAAATTTGTTAACTTCTGATAATGAGAAGGATCGTTCTATATTAGATGATTTGACCGAAAAGCAAGTTAAGCAGATGGTTTCTTTAGTTAATGAATTAGAATTATCTGAACTAGGATTTAATAGGCAAATAGCGTCAGACCTTGGAAGGAAATCCAATGATTCTAACTTGTATGTGCGTTCTGGAGTTGGACGTAAACCAGTGCCTATTATTAGTATGTTAAAAACGCAGTTTATAGAGGCTTTTTCAAAAATTACAAACGTAGCAAAAGAATTTGGACTAGAAGACGAGTAAGTTATAGTTCTTCCTACAAAAAGCTAAAAAGACTAATTTTCGGAAATTACTTTAATAAGATAAATCGCCTTTTCTAATATATCCAGCCCTATTTCTATTAGAAACAATTTTAAGCCAATTCCCAAGTTCTTCAGCAATTTTAACTTCACTTCCAGGTTTAAGCTCTGTAAGAATAGTTGAAGCGCTTGCAGGAAGGGAATAAACTTTTGTGTATTTTGAGATTACATAAATTTTCTTTTTAACAAATTTTCTTTTTTGGCTATTTTTTTTCTTTAACTGAGTCTTAGGTCCCAAGGGAATTTCAGTTTTAGGTAATTCAGCTTTGGGAGGCTTATTTAGAGCTTCTGATACAAAATCGGGCTCTTTTGGCTGAGACAGATCAATTTCAGTTTTTCTTTGTTCAACTTGTGTAGTTTCAGAAACAATTTGAGAATTAGTTTCTTCAAGACTTGCTTCTTCTAGCTTTTTATCAAGGTCATTAAGTATTGAACTAAGTTTATCTTCTCTACTTTCTTTAGCATCATTTTTAATTGGATCGATTTGTATTTTATCTTCATCTAAAATTTCTTCAACTTTTTTTATCTTTTTATTTTTCTCGATTTCAATAGAGTTAGCAATTTTTTCTTCAATAGTTTTAGAGGATTGATTTCTGAAAAAGAAAAAGTAAAGTAAAGAGCCAAGAGCAAGTAATAAAAAAAGGCCTAGAGTTAACGGTACTAAGAAAATAAATTTTTCAGATTTTGTTAATTCAGTTTCAATTTCATCATTTTCGTCTGAAATTGGGTTTGGCGCTTTTAATGAAGTTTCTTTAGAAGGCTCGTCAACTTTCACCTTATCGGTCAATTTAATGTCAAGGGATTTACTAAATTTGTTCTTCTTGTCTCCTTTTAAATCGTCACTAATCTCAGTTTTAGTATTATTTAGTAATTCAAAAAGTTTTCTATCTTTTTCTAAAGCTATTTTATTTTTAAGGCTTTCTAAGCTTCCAATAAGGATGTTTGAAGGTATTTTTTTACTAAAAAAGTTTGCTCTTATCCACCATAGCTGATTTTCAGGATCATCTAATTTGCTTTCAGTTAACTTAATTATTTCAGTAAAGTTTTTGTCTTTTTCTAGTTCGTTAAAATCACTTTTACTCTTAGTATTTACCAAACCATCAAGGCCTAAGTTAATTTTAAAGTCTTTATCATTACTCACTCTGTTGATATCCTCTTGATATTATGAAATTTAAGCATATTATTTATCTTTTTCTTATAAGTATCTTAAACCTTGGTTGTTTAACTACTCCCCTTACCTTTGAAGGTTTAGACATGGATGTCTTAAAGTTAGCTAAAAGTAATAATAATTTAATAAACTTAAACGTCGATGGCAATATTAACTCTAAGTTGGGTAATCAGTACCTTTTTTTAGTCATTCCTTTTGGTCGTATTGAACTCGAAACCCCTAAAAAACGTATAATGTCTACTGCTTACAAGTCGCTAAGCTTGTTAGGTTACTTTCCTAGATTAACTAAATTTAAAGAAATCCCAAATGTTCCAGAGCTAAAAATCGAGGTTAATGAGATTTCCTTAAGTGGTTTTGATTTACTAATATACAGGAAAATTTCAGGAAGAATTTCTGTGAAAGCAACTTTATCACTACCAGGTAAGCCTAGTAAAAGTGTTGTTGTTCTTACAGAAGATTCAAGATTCTCAAGATATGCATTTAAGGGAGAGCTTCAGAGGTTTTTAGATAGGCTCTTAGATCAAAATATTACAGAAGTACTTGATGAGTTAAGATTGTGACTCCAAAAAGATTTTTAATTTTTTCAATTTTTGCTGAACTATTTCTTTTATTATTAGCTTGGATTGTTATTTTCTTTACTAAAAGCCAATTCTATTTTTCAGTTAACTTTGATTTAATTATAAAAGGCCTAATTGCAATTCCTCCTATGATTGCTTTTAATTTTGGCGTTTTTTTTATTTTAGCTAAGAACAAAAAATCTACTAAATATAAAGAGTTTTTGTTTGATGCAGTTATTCCTTTATGTGACAACTTCACTTTATTTACTGCGTTCATTATTTCTTGTTTTGCTGGGGTATGTGAAGAATATTTCTTTAGAGCGGCTCTTTTTCTAGGCCTATCAAAATACATTGGTTTGCTTTTGTCAGCTATAATTTCAAGCATTTTATTTTCATATATACATTTTTTAAATAAGTTTTGGCATTTTTTTAGTATAAGTCTTTTTTATTGCATGTTTGGTCTTTATTTTTGCGCAATTACATTGATTTATAAATCTTTAGTTCCTGCAATTGTGTGTCATGCTATGTATAACTTTATTGTTATTATTTTTATAAAAATATTTAAAGTTAAAATTATAGAAAATTTTAATTTTTGTGAGTAAGGCTGAGTTATGTTTTTGCAGTTATACTCTAGGGAATTGAAAATTTCCTAGAGTCTCCCAGAGGGACAGTAAGATATACCCGTCAAAATTAGGCTAAAGCCGATCAGGCTTTAGACCAAATATGGAAAAACTAAATGACGACGGGTATATAAACACCTTAACTCCACTCCATGTCTTCCCAAGCATCTTCCCTCTTTCGAGCTTCTGGGTCTTCAATAATGCCCGATAAGATAACACGACCTAGTTTTTCAGTAACTTGTTTTTTATTCATTCCTCTTCCATCAGGCATTAAAGGATCTAGAAAATCTGGATGAAATCGCATCATATGTTCTAAAACAGCCCTATCATGCTCTGATTTGGCTAATATTGACCAAACATTAGTTCCTATCGTCGCAAAATCTTTAATTCCGTATTCCATCATTTCGTTAATATAGTATCCTATTGTTTGTAGTTCCTCTGGTGCTGGAGGCCTATCAAATCCATATGAACCTTCTTTGCTTCGCATTCTATCTACTATTGAAATTAAGTTATCGATTAGCTGTGGTTGACAGTTTTTTGATAGTATCTTTCTTTCAAGGTCACCATTTAGGTAAGTCATTGTAATTGGATGTAGTCTTCTAAGAAGTGCGTCATTTAAAACTCTTACAAAGTTTTTAGTGAAAATTATAAGTAAATTATCTGTATTTGCATCAATTGGTGGTCTTGACTCTGGATAAATACTTCCATCCTGAATAGGTCCAAGAAAGAAAGTGTCAATTGCAACTTCAACTTTATCAATTTCGTCTACTAGTAAAATTACAGGTTGGTTTTGGCTTTTTAGAAACGCTCTAGAAAGAACTCCTAGGTTTACAAGTTGATCTTTTGTAGTACTTTTTTTACCTGACATTGCGTTTGCAATACCCATTGTGGATGGAGTTTCAATTAAGTGCTGTGTGTTCATACCAGCATAGCAACTTAAGTTCATAAGTTCTGCTCCAGTAACTTTTGCTAGACATTTTGCAAGATAACTTTTTCCACAACCTGAAGGCCCTTCGAGTAGTACAGATCTAATTCTGTCAGAAGGCGTATTTTGCAGTAAGCACATTTGTGTTGCAAGGAATGGCAAGCATTCATAGCCTACATCGGATAGTTTTTTTATTAAATCCTTTGGAGTTCCTATGTTGGTAAGCCCCACTCTCTCTACTTTGTAAGCTTCTTTTCTTTTAGATTCATCGGGATCTTCTATTACTCCCTTAACAACAATTCTTCCAAGTTTTTCAAAAACTTCGTCTTTAGTTAGTAAACGTCCATTTGGTTTTAAGGAGTCAAAATAATCTGGATGATATCTAAGCATTAGTTCTAGAACAAAACGATCGTTTTCAGATTTTGAGATCATGTACCAGATATTTCTTCCTAAAAATGTAAAATCCACAATATCCCATTCCAACATCTGCATTATGTATCTTCCAATTTTTAATAATTCTTCAGGAGCTGGAGGTCTTTCAAATTTGTAAGATGCATCACTGTAGCGCATTGTGTCAGCTATGTTTACTAAGTTATCTATTATTTGTGGCAAACAATGAGGTTTGAGAATTTTCCTCTCTAAAGTGGAATCAAGGTAAGTCATGCTAATTGGATGGACTCTTCTTAATAAAGCATCATTAATTTTGCGTTCAAAGTTTTTGGTGAAAATGATTAGCAAATTATCAGTATTAGCATCAATTGGAGCTCTTGATTCTAGCCAAATTCTTGCATCTTGAAGAGGTCCTAAAAAGAATGTATCAATTGATACTTCGACCTTATCAATTTCGTCGACTAAGAGAATCACTGGCTTTTCTTGAGATTTAAGAAATGCTCGTGAGAGAATTCCCAGATTCATAAGTTCATCATTAGCATCTTCATTGTTCCTGCCTGACATTGCGTTAGCTAAAGCTAGTGTTGAAGGAGCTTCAATTAAATTCTTAAAATCCATCCCTTCATAACAAGTAAGGCACATGAATTCAGCTCCACTAATTTTAGAAAGTGATTTTGCTAAGAAGCTTTTACCGCAACCTGAAGGGCCTTCCATTAGAACAGATCTAACATTGTTAACTGGCGTATTTAGAACTAATCCAATTTGAGCAGCAACAAAAGGTAGGCATTGATAGCCTACATCTTCTAACTTTAGCGCTAATTGTTCAGGATCTCCTAAATTTTGAAACCCTGGATTTTCAACCTTATAGTCAGATTCAAATTGTTTGTTTCTAATTGCATCTTTTAGATCTTGTTTATCAATATTAAGAGTGGCTTTGAGTTTTTTTTCACTATGAATTTCTAGTTTATTTTTTTTATCATTTTCATTGTTATCGTCATCAAATGAAAAATCTAATCTTTCAACCCTATTACCCTCTTCTTCTGCTATGTTTTCTATTTTGTCTTCATAAGAAAAATCCAATCTATCCTCAGATTGCTTCTCCCTACTACTATCCTCACTCTGAATAACATTTGGATTCAACTCTTGAATTAAACTTTGTTCAAAAGCATCTATTTCCTGATTTGATTCAAGTTCTTGAAGGTCTATTTCAGGACGCTTTCGTAAGTTATTAGGTTCGTTAAAGATAGAAGCTATTGATAATTTTTTAGATGTATTATCTTTTATTGACATATAACCTGCATAAAAAAACCTAGTAATATTAAGTGTTTAATTCTCTTTAGAAAAACACCTACATAAGTGTTATGAGAAGTTTATGGTAAATAGTGCATAAAATTTTCGTAGTTTTGAGTAAGAGTTTGTAAGTTGCTATGTTCAAGTGCCTATTGAAAAATAGAGTTAAGTTAAAGGAGATATGTTAATGAGTTATGGAACTAGTTACGATAATTCTGGGAGTGGATATCATTTTCCTGGAAATCCTTTAGCAGCTCAGCCTGAGGATGTTACTTCTCGTATAGAAGCTGGTAAGACTTTTGTTCTTAATATAGTAACTGAATGGTGCCGTGATTGCACTGAACATCAAAGGCCTTATTTTCCTGAATTTGTTAGACGTTTAAATGTTAGTGGAATTGAAGTCTTAGAACTTAATGTTCAGGAAGAAAGAGAAGGCTTTATCTCTGAAGCAAATAAAGAAATTTTAAGTAATTTTCAAGAGAGGCGCTATCCTAGAACAGTTTTAGTAGTTGATGGAAAAATTTCTGATTCAGAAAATATAGAAGTAATCGAGCCAGAGGAACTTAATTCTTTAGCGAGTCGTTTCATTGAGATAGGAAAAACAGCTAAGAATAATAATAGCAGTTCTCAGCTTGACCTAACTATTTTAGGCTCATTAGGAAATGAAACAGAACAAGAGGCTTATAACAGTAGTTGTTTAAAGCTTAATGATGATTCCTTAGTTAAAATCATTTCTGAACAAACTGCTCTAAACTTAGTATCCATGGAGGGGGTTGGGTTTAAAGATGTAATGCGTATTGAACTAGCACTTTCAAGCTTAGATAGGGATAGAAAGTTAAAAGCTTTAGATGTTTCTAATATAACTGATGACTTAGCTAATTTAACTCTTAGTGATGTTGGAGCAAGCCGTTTAGTCATTGATTATTTTGAAAATATGGCTATTTTAAACGTTTTAGAGCGAATTCAAAATTGTGAAGATCATCCAGGAGATATTTTTGTTAACGATCTTTATTTATCTGAAACGTTAACTCCTCAGGAAAAATTAGATATAGGGACTGAAACTTATTTTATTCTTTCTACTCTTGGATTTTCTTCTCATGCTGAGCTTTATAGTTTATATATATTGTCAGAAAAGAGGTTAAATTCTGGAGATATGACAAGTAGTATTGGTAGTTTTCTTAAGAGTTTAAATCCTATTAATTTTAAAGAAAATGTAGAACTTGATCCTAAAATACTATTAGAACTTAGTGAATTATCTCTTGATAGTTCTGAAGAAACTTTAAATCCGGATGTAATTCCTTTAGATCAAGAAGACGACCCAAATATAGATTTATATTTATCGAATTTTGATTTTGATAGAAGAGATGCTCAATGGTTCGAAGAAGAGTTAGAAATAAGAAATGTTAGTTCTGAAAGAAGAGATAATTCTCCAGAAAAATTAACGTCTTTAGATTTGAGTTCTCAAAATCCTGATGTAGACTTTCTTATGGATTCCTATCTACTCGATCTCTACTCAGGCGAAAGCAATGTAGCTCAAGCACCTAAGTCAGAAAGTCTATTAGTTAAACTTAGAAGAGGCCTAACTAAACTGGCTAGCTCGTTTTTTAGAAAAAACTAAAAATCATATAGCTTAAAACTTCTAGCTTAAAACTTCTAATAATTCTACCTCAAATACAAGTACAGAATTAGGTGGAATACTAGGTCTTCCTCTCTCACCATATGCAAGATCTCCAGGAATAAAAAACTTAGTTTTTCCTCCAGTTTTCATCATTGGAATTCCTTCTGTCCAGCCTTTAATAACTTGTTTAAGTCCAAATTCAGCAGGCTTATCTCTTTTGTAAGAACTATCAAATTCAGTTCCATCTAAAAGAGTCCCTTTATAATGAACTTTTACTTTGCTGTCAGCAGTCGGTGCTTTTCCAGTTCCTTCTTTAATAACCATATACTGAAGTCCAGAAGGTGTAACTTTAACTCCCTCTTTAGCTTTATTTGCAGCAAGAAATTCAGCTCCTTTTTTCTTATTCTCTTCTCCTTCTGTTTTCATTTTTTCCATAGCAGCGTTTCTGATTTCAGTCATTACTGCCTGGCTTTCTTCTTCACTTAAGAGGCTTTCTTTTCCGTCTACAGTATCTTTAATTGCGCTCTTTAAAACATCATAGTCTATATCAATTCCTTGAGCTTTAATTCCTTGTCCAACTTGACGACCAACAAAGTAGCTATGTTTTGTTTTAAGGTTAGTCATATCGAGTGCAGTTTCAGAAATGCAGCTCGACACGAGTGAGTTTGAAATAACTAGTAATACTATAAGAAAGAGAGTTAGATGTTTTTTCATAAGATTGATCCTCTAAATTAATATTTGGTTATTATAGTTCGTTTACTACTTTAAGGGCAATACCAAAGCTATTTGCTTCCGATATAGTAATTTCAGGCATTAACATAAGGGCTGAGTCTGTTTTTAGAGCTAAGGCTGTAACTCCTGCTTTTTTCATATTCTGAATCGTGTTCGGTCCAATTGCAGGTAAATCTAGTCTTTTATCTTGATTTACTTTGCAAAGCTTAACCATCGCTAGCCCATCTTGCTTTACGTTACTTTTAATTTTAGTTAGTTCTCCAGCCCTTTCTATCGTTGCGTCAGTTCCTTCTTGAGCTTCAATTGCAATCACTAGTTCGTCATAAGCTAAAACAGTTTGGCCAGCATCAACTTCGCCAAGTTTTAGAGCAGCTTCCCACGCAAGTTTTAAATTATTCTTTTCTTTTTCTGTAAAATCTCTTTTAGTTAACAGTCCTTCTTTTACTATAGAACTATCTAATATTTCCTCCGGCGCTATTACTTTAATCCCCTGACTTTCAATTTCTTGAGCAATTCCTCTTAAAACTGCATCGTCTTTTTTGTTTTTTAAGTTTGCAATAATTTTTCTTGCAGTTTTATCAAGTCTCATTAAACCAAACCAGCTAGGTCTTTTAATTCCACCAAGAAATACGGTTTCTTTTACGCCTTTAGATTTTAATGTTTCAATTATTTTTTCAATTTGTCCAACATAAACCCATTTACAAAAAGTTGCATATTTTTTGATGTCAGCATTAGTTTCATTGAGATGGGCAAGAACAATGACTTCATATCCTTTTTCTTTTGCGGTTTTAGCAAATTCTATAGGGAAAAAGCCGTTCCCAGCGATAAGTCCTATTGCTTTCTTAGACTGCAAATTCCTCTTTCTGAATTTTTAATAAAGTTTAACATGATTTTAGAAAATTTGGATTGAGATTCATCTGCAGCTAAAGTGTTTAATTTTTTACTCAGTAATCCTGGTTTTAAGAATAAGTCTTTATATGTGTTTTTTAAACTTCTAATGTCTTCAACAGAAAATCCATTTCTTTCAAGGCCAGTCTGATGAATTCCAATTATTTGAGCCCTATCTCCTTGTACCATGCAATATGACGGAACATCTTGGCTAGTCATAGCACCCGCAGCAATCATAGAGAGTTCTCCCACTTTCACATATTGATGAACTGCAGCAAGTCCTCCTATAAAAACTTTATCTTCAATAGTTACGTGTCCAGCAATTGTAGCTGCATTTGCAAATATACATTTATTTCCAACGCGACTATCATGTCCCAGGTGTGTACTAGCCATAAATAGATTTTGATTTCCAACTTGAGTAAGCATGCCCCCGCCTTCTGTTCCAGGCTGAAGTGTTACGTATTCTCTAATTATATTGTTATTACCAATGATTAACTTACTTGCTTCCCCTTTAAACTTTAAATCTTGTGGTTCAGCACCTATTGAAGCGAATTGAAAAATCTTGTTCTCATTTCCAATTTCCGTATGTCCTTCAATAACAACATGAGGTCCAATTTTACTATTTTCTCCAATTTTTACATTACTTCGTATAATTGAATATGCACCTACAGTTGTACCTGCACCTATTTCAGCTCCATCTTCAATAATTGCAGTGTCGTGTATACTTGTCATTTAATTTAGCTTTCTGAAATTGCAGAAATTGTTCCTGATGCTACTACTTGCCCATCAACAAGAGCTTTGCTTTCTATTATCCAAAGACTTTTTTTGTTATTAACAAATTTTACTTCTAGCCTTAAAGTATCTCCAGGTTTAACCATTTTTTTCCATTTAAAATTTTTGCAACCTACAAGATAAATTCCAACACCTTCCCCAGCACCTTGAGTTGATTTTAATGCAAGAATTGCAGAAGTTTGTGCAAGAGCCTCCATAATAATAACTCCAGGCATAACAGGATTTCCCGGAAAATGACCTTTGAAATAGTCTTCTTCTGCTTTGACTTCTTTTATGGCAACAATACTTTCACTATCATTGAATTCGATCACCCTATCTACAAACAAAAAAGGTTCTCTATGCTGGATGATTTCCTTTATCTGTTCTTTATTAAATACAATATTTTCTTCTTCCATATCTTGGCTTTAATTAAAAATTAATTTTTTTAGAATTAAGTTTTTCTATGACTTTAGAACTTACATCTACAGAACTATTTGAGTAAACTATAAAATTAACATTTTTATCAAAAATAAAATCATAATCTTCTTCTTCAACAAGTTCTTTGAAAATTTCTTGAGTTTTTTCTACAATTTTTCCAATATATTGATTATTTTTCTTACTAAAATCTTCCCTTAAGTCCATAACTTGTCTTTTTAGATCTTTATCACGAGCTTGAAGCTTTTCAAGTTTTTCGTCGAACGCATCTTGCGAAATGACTGAACTTTGTTTTGCAAGTTTTTGTTTCTCGCTCTCAAGTGCCTTAATCTTTGATTCAAGCTTGTCTTTGTAGGAATTCATAGATTTATCAAGCTCTTTTTGAGCCATTTTTCCAGATTTTGATTCTTGCAAAACTTTATTCATATTTACAATGCCAATTTTTGGAGAGGCAAATGTGTTGCTTGGAATTAGTAATAGAGTAAGTATGGTAATTTTAGTAATAAATCTCATGTAGTTAGCATAGGATAATTGGCAGGAAAGTTCAAATTTTTAGCGTTTAATATTTTTGCTCTAAATTAAAGCAATGTATTGTACATTGGGTGTAGAGAGAATAACAATACATTTACTGTAACTTTCTATAGCTTTAGTAAGGGAGTATTGTTAATAAGAAAGGATTATTTAGAAATTACATTTTAAGTTAACTACAGCTCTTCTCTTCTTATTGCATTTCTTAATGTATGAAAATTCTTATCAAATTCTAGCTCTCTTTTGTCATGTAACTTTTGATCGAAAATTTGATCGCCCCATCTTGCAATTATGGAGTCATCTATATCCTCAAATGAAAGACTATTGGTTAAAAGCATAGTATTGCGTATCTGTTCATCCATCATTTCAACCCAGCGCTCTAGACCAGCCTCACCTGCATATCCTCCTGCATAAGAAGGCCCTCTACCACAAAAGACAAAATCTACTAATCCAATCAACGTAAGTTTTCTCTGTTGAAAGACTATATCCTTTGAATCTGATTCTATTTATCACTTGAGGTATCAATTTACTTTTATTGCCTATATTTTTCATATATAGAAAAATACTAGAAAATATAAGAAAGTCAAATAATTTCTGTCAGTTTTAATTCTTTTAAAATTATCTATAAATAAATTAAAATACTTAAATACTTTTATTTTTTACTAAAACATCATCAACTCATGTTCCTGCGAATTCGCTTGGAACATGGGGTTTCTATCCTGGGTTGATCAGTTTTCTCCTGAGTACTTTTATTCAATAGATTTGGTAGGTTAAGTATGATAGAGTTGTTTGACCAGTCGGGAACATGAGTTGGTGTGCCGTCTGTATCATACATATGTTGAACCCAAGCTGCTGTCGCAGCGAATAATCACGTTGAGTCAAAACCTACCCTCCCCCGCCGACCCCGCTGGATTAAGTCAATTAATTTTTGTGAAAAATGAATTGACTTAATCCAGTGCCGGAGCCAAACAAAGACCTTAAGTCCCCCCTAGTGTTATCCGAAGTAAAAATTGGACCAACAATTTAAAAACTTTAGATGTCACCAGGAGGGACAAATGGGAGAACTACGTTCAAAAATGTATACGGCACTTGTGCTAAGAAACTATAGTAAAGAAACGATAAAAAGTTATCTTTTTGCATGTAAACACTTTGCGAAATATTTTAATAAGAGTCCTAGGGAGTTAGGGTCAGCAGAGATAAGAGAATATTTCAAATATTTGGTAGAAGAGAAACAAGCGTCATGCAGTTTACAACGTCAAACGAGAGCCGGACTTAGGTTTTTATACGAATCGGTATTAAATCGAGAAGGCTTAGTAAAAGATATCCCAATAGCGAGAAGACGCGGCAAACCACTACCTCAATATCTTAGCCCCAAAGAGGTGAAAAGATTTTTTAAGGCAATAAAAGATCCCAGACACCTAATGATGCTAGAAATAGTTTACGCAACAGGGGTTAGGACAGGAGAATTGGTAAAGTTAAAAGTTAGCGATATAGATTCTACTAGGAAAGTAATAATAGTAAGAAAAGGTAAAGGCAACAAAACTCGTCATACGCTTTTGCCAAGAAAGTTACTAAATAAATTAAGAAAATACTGGCTAGAGTATCGTCCTAAAGAATGGTTGTTTGAAGGCAAGCGCGGACATTGCTGTCAAACAGTTCCTCAAAAAGCCTGTCAAAAAGAGCAAGTAAGCTTTGTGGATTAGGAATAACTATAACACCTAGAACCTTGAGACATTCTTTTGCAACTACTCTTCATGAACAAGGAGAGAGTTTAATCACAATAGCAAGTTTACTTGGACATAATTACGTCTCAACAACTGAAATTTATACTCACGTAACTCCTCAAAAGCTACAAAAAACCAAAAGTCCTTTTGAGTATTTGAAATGAAAGGAGTAGAGCTTGCAGACATACTTAGGGTTAACACAAAAGGTCTAAGGTTAAGTCTTAGTAATTGGAAGATAGTGAATGCAATACTAAATTGTAGAACTAGAGTTTTGGGAGGACATTTATATTCTTGTAGCTCATGTAAGAAATCAGAACCAAGATACAATTCTTGTAGAAATCGCCATTGTCCTAAGTGTCAAGGCTCTCAAACTGCAAAATGGTTAAAAGATAGAGCAGAGGAATTGCTGCCTGTACCATACTTTCACCTTGTTTTTACTATTCCACATGAACTCTTCAGGCAATTCGTCCAGGCAATTCGTACCCCCTAAGTCATTTTTATTAATCAAATCAATATATTATTAAATTTTATAGATTTGTTTTGTGGATTGAAAAAGTTAGGGGGTACGAATGTATTCGAGAATGTATTCGCTCGAGGGTCAATTTAGTGTTATGCTTCTATTAAATTTTAAAAATTAGAGAAATAAACTTTATGAATCCAGGACATCATGATCATATTCAGGTTTACCGCGATATTGCAGCAGAATACGGAGTAGATCCTACTGACCAAGAAGCTGTGCTTCATTTTTTTCGTGAAACTTTACAAAACTTGCCTGAAAGGGAAAGTGTTCTTGAGCGTATACATGAAACTAATCCGTCAGGCATAGGAGGAGCTTTAGACGATACTCCCTCTTTGGACAGTAATACAACACAACAAAATATTTTAGATGTAGATTTGCCGACAAGTCCAGAAACTGAGAATAGCTAGAAGCATAACAAGCGAGCTGACCTGATTTTTGGCCATGAGTGTGCTATGCTAATTCAAAAGGTTAAAGTGGCCAAAAATCAGATTGCTCTTAACGTTACATTGCCAAAACGAATTATTGAGGTATGGAAAATTTAAATATTAGAGAAGCTGACGCTAGAGACTTGGATCTATTACAAGAACTCTATGGTCAACTTGATTCTTATCATGCAGAGATACTTCCTGAAAATTTCCAGACTTTTGAAGGTCCTCGACGCCCTAAAGAAATCTTAAAAGAAAAGATTAATAATTTAGATAAAGTTATTCTCATAGCTTTTAATGAAAATCGTGCAGTAGGTTATGCTGACGCACAAGTTTGTTCTAATCCTCCCTACCCAATGTTCCGTAAAAAATCCTTTGTTTTGGTTGATAATGTTTTCGTTATTCCTTCAGAACGTAGATTGGGTATAGGAAAAAAACTATTTAATGCAGTGGAAGATTGGAGCATGAAGAAAGGGCATCTTTTGCTGCGTTTGAAAGTTTATGCTTCCAATAAAGTTGCTACAGCTTTTTATAACAGTCTTGGATTCTATGGATTTTCACAAGAATTTGAGAAAAAGATAGTTTGTTGATACCGTGGCAATGTAACCGCTATAAGGTCCGTCCATGTCAAGAGCGAAAAGATGCACTACCCGCAAAACGAGGGGTTATCTTAGAGCTCGTGACCCTCTTATTTGAAAGATTTAGAAAGATTTCAAGATTTTAGTTTTGAGTAGTTTTTTTTTTAAAAGAAACTACTGCACTAAACAGCTATAGAGGCTCAACCGAGTTATTAAAGACTCAGTGAAGACCAACAGGTCTTCGGCACTAGAAAACCATACATACTCTAAACAAAGGCTAAGCAAAGGAAGCGGGTTTAGGTGTTGAGAAAAAATCTCTCAAACCTTTCCAGTTATATCCAGCACTAAGAAAGAGGCAGTAGTAAAACTGCAAAAAAAAATCATATCAAAGAAGTTATGTAGAAAAGGTGAGGCAAGAGACTGCTTCTAATCAAACGCAGGAGCTGACCGCAGCAATTCGTACCCCCTAAGTCATTTTTATTAATCAAATCAATATATTATTAAATTTTATAGATTTGTTTTGTGGATTGAAAAAGTTAGGGGGTACGAATGTATTTAGATTTCTCGTATAGCTAAATACTCTGGACAAACTGCTTGGAAAGCACCTCCTCCTTTACACAATTCTAAAATAGCTGCTTAAATTTAATACAAAAAAAATGAACTATTTGTCGTTAATATATTAGCTCGCATTTTTTTCTCTCTTCATTAACTCAAAATTTAAAAATTTCAAGATCTTTGCTACTTGCTTTTTACAACTTATAAAACTACTGCTCTTTTAAATTTTATCTCTTAAATTTTTTCAAAATTTACTTGATTTATCTCTTTTCTTGAAGTAACTTTTCTTCAATGATGCTAAGTAATTAATTTCACTGCTGTTATAAGATTTCCTACATGAAAAGTATTTAGAGTTTAGAAAAAAATTAGTTCCTAAGGATTAATAATGTTAAAGCGCTCACTACAACAACTAGCTTTTATAGAAGAATTAGATCAATTAAAATCAGTTTTAAGAAAGACATCGCCTATTAGTCAGAATAGAAAAGAAAACTCAGCAGAACATAGTTGGCAAGTAGTTCTGTCTGCTTTAATTCTTGCAGAGCATTCCAATGAAGAAATAGATGTTTTAAAAGTAGTTAAAATGTTAGTCATTCATGATACAGTTGAAATAGATGTGGGTGACACTTTCCATTATTTAAAGACAGAGGATCCTGATTTATACCAAAAAGAACTAGCAGCAGCTAAAAGAGTGTTTGGTTTGCTGCCTAAAGATCAAAATGAAGAGTTCTTAGATTTATGGAAAGAATTTGAAGCAAGACAAACTCCAGAAGCAAAATTTGCAAATGCAGTTGATAGGCTAATGGCATTTATTCTTAATAGAGGAAATGGTGGTGGGACAATGTTAGAATACTCTATCACTTGGGATATGATAGTAGCTAAGAATGGGCATGCAAAAGAAGGTTCTGAAGAAATTTGGAAGATTATAGAAGCTTTGGCTAAGGAAGTGTTAGAAAAGTAGGTTTCTTAAATTCCTAAACTTAGAATAATATCAATATTTTAAATCATATGAATATAATTTTGAGTACTACTATTTATGCTGATAAAATTGCTTTTCAATGCATTATATAGTAAAAAGTAATTTTTATGGCGCTACTACCATCTAATAACCAGCCTAATAATCAACCTGTTGATTCTAAAGGTATAAGCTCTAAGTTAAAAGCTGCCTTGGCTCAAGCTTCTATGATGCTTGGCTCAGGTTTTGATTTCGGTAGTGGGAAACTTCCTAAGGCTGAGGCTAAATACTATTTATCCCAAGTACATAGCATTGGTGTGAGTCATGACTTTTATCATGCTCATAGTGGTCTTATTGAAAACGAGTTAGGACATAAAAAATATTATCATCAAGTCATTTCTTTTGTTGAAGAAAATTTAGAAAAAAGTATCTTGGAGGAAATTAAATTTGCTAATCAACAAATTAATTCCTTAGAAGGATTTTCTTCTTATATTATTTCTTCGGCACATGAGAAGCCTAGTGTTTATATAGATCAAAGCTCCTTATCTCAAAGTATAGTAAATAAGCAAGCTCAGTATCAAGGAGTTATTGATGCAGCAGAAAAATCAGAAGCTTTTACTGCAGCTTATAGCGCAGGTCAGCTTTTTGTTGATTTTTCATCAGATATTTATATTACTCGTGCTTTTGCTTTAATTGCTAAGCATCCATCTTCAATTGCAAATAATTTGTTGACTATGTTTGCAAGGGGTGTTGAAGGGGGATTAGTTAAAAGTAGAGCAGAGCTTACGCTACATCTAACTGAAATTGCTTCACAAGTATTAATAGATGCTTATTTAAGAACTAACTCAGAAACTGCTAGAGCAGAAATTAGACAAGACTATGTGCATCTTTCCGCTGCTGACAATCTTCACTATTCTTTAAATGATCCGCGAGCAATAAAGGCTTTTGGAGAAGTTTTGCGTATACAACGTAGGGCAAGAGCCTTAAGGCATGGATCAAGTGTATTGATGTTTAATTCACGTAGAAATCCACGACTTGATCATTGGTTATTGGCACAATATGGAGCTGATACGGCTACAAAAGTTTCATATATTGATGCAAAGGATAAAAATGAAATGCCAGGTAGAGGAGTGAAGATTGCCGGCCTCAATCTTGAAAAACTTTTTGTTCCAAACTTAGAGGCTAAAAAATTAGGGAAGGATCCTCATGTAGATTATAAAGCAGCTTGGCCTGAAGTGGCTCCTGATTTTGATAAGCTTCCATTAACCGATTTTGTTTTTACTAGAGGTGCTTGGATAGCCTCTGCACCTGAGGACGATTCGCATACATTGCAAATCACTAAAGATGGGAAAACTGCTCATTATAGTATGGTTATATTTAGTGATCATTTTGGTGGTAAGACTCCAAAGCATGTAGGCAGTGAAAGTGTTTATCTTGTACCAACTGAAATTCTTGAAGATATTTTAGATGGTACGGAAATTGCTTATGAAGATTTTAGAGGGTTTGGGAAAGGCGATGCCGACGTAAATCAAAATGGCTTAAATATCCCAGGCAATTGGTACCCCCTAAGTCATTTTTATTAATCAAATCAATATATTATTAAATTTTATAGATTTGTTTTGTGGATTGAAAAAGTTAGGGGGTACGAATGTATTTGACCCCCAATTGAACGCCCTCAAAAGTTAGGAGAGATAGCCCGACAAGAAGTTGAATGGACTGAAGTACTCGTTTTTGATCCTATGGTTGCTAATCAAGTTTTAGATGAAGATACAATCTAAGTAGATTTTATCCAGCAAAGCTGGGAAAATCACCTTAACCGTTATCCTTTATTGTAGTTTAAAATTATTTGAATAGGTATATTGATCATCGTATACTCAGCCAATGAATCCTGGAATTGAATCGAAACCACAACCAGACTGGAAGTTTGGTGGTCTGTGCAGTCATCTTGTCTAAACTCAATTAGCGACCATTGGCATGTCTCTTACCTTATTTGATAACAAGCCAGAGCCTAGTGTTTTAATTGAGAGTTTAGCAGGTTTTCAAATTGAACTTATAACTGCTCAACTCCCCGGGTTGACACCTCCTTTTCGTCCTTCGGAACGCGAAAAAGAAGTTATCGAAGAGCTGGATTGTGATTTAGGGAAGATTAATGGCTTATTGAGTGAGTTTGATCAGTTAAACTTAGCTGATGGTGAGAATAAGTTTAGAGCAATTGTGTCAGAATTAAAAGCAAGTTTAGATCTATTGAGAACAAAGATTAAGCAAATTCAGTAAAAAATCATCAACCAGAGCTGAGTAAGTAAGATAACTGGTGCCACCAACTTCTTAAACACAAAATTTTTCTTACAAATTTTACTCAATTAGGAAACTTTTCAAGATTTTTGTCGATTATTTGATTTTTTTGATATTTCCTAGATATTAACTGGGTTACAACTGTTTAAATGTTGGCGTGACCAGTAATTATATTAAATGAGTTAGGTGGTACTAATGTCAATGGTTTCTATCCTGGGTTGATCAGTTTTCTCGTGAGTACTTTTTTTCAATAGATTTGGTAGGTTAAGTATGATAGAGTTGTTTGACTAGTCGGGAACATGAGTTGGCGTGCCGACTGTATCATACATATGTTATCGTTCTGAAGCTTCATATGATTTAATTTTAAAGGCAAACTATGCAATTAGCTACACAGGTAAAAAACCAAGTTAAAGAAGCCACAACTATCTTTTTCTCTCCTATGAAAAAGCCAATCTTTTGGGCTTTAGCAATTCCTATTTCAGTGGGTTTAGCTATTCATGACCTAAATTCATCGAAAGCTTCAGATTCAAGCGAAACTCCTGTTGACGAGGTACAAGAAAGATTAAACGATCATAGTTTAGTCCCACTTCCTAAACTCGAGGAATTTGATAGTTCTTTACGGTCAGAACGATAACAACACGGTTTATCAGAATTTCTCGCCTCTCGGCTCGAAATCTGCTAAACTATTCGTTATGGCTATTGAGTTTTTTAAAAGAATAGCCAAGCTTGTTCCGTTTCACTTATCTGAATATACGTGCATGTCTCACCCTCTGAACTTCCACGAGGCCTGCACTGTCATCAATGATATATACAACGCGATAGTCCCCTATCCTGATACGATACGTTTTTTGAGAACCTACTAGAGTTTACTGTTAGCTGGACGTGGATCTTCACTTAAGTTTTGGATAGCTATAACTATTTTAGCAAGAAACTTTGAATCAATTTTTCTAAGATCTTTTTCTACAGATTTTTTAAGTTCAACTTTGTATAAGGCCATCTTTCTTTAGATTTTCTAGAACACTTTCTAGAGATACGTTCGGCTCTTGTTTTCTCTCAGCTACGGCTACCAAATCTTCTATATCCTCAAGAATCTCTTCATACTCCTCTACTGGAATAACTACTGACTGATTGCCTTCTTCATCTGTTATGTATTTACGCTTTTTTTGTCCCATTTTTTTACTTACCTTTTAGTATATTCTATAGTAATTTCAAAAAGATAACAATATGTTTTGCCAAATGAGCTAAAGCTCATGGCAAAACGAGAACGTTATCTTTTTACATGATTCATACCCCAGTGACTTGGAATTCATACCACCTAACTTTTTTTAAAAAAGAAAGAGTAAGAAACTCAATTAACTACTAAAGATATATAGTACCTAGGGATTTTTTAAAAAATTAGGTCCCACGAATCAAATTAATAACTATAAATTCTATAAAACTTAAAGCGGCGCTCCAAAAGAAAAGAGCGTTTGCAAAGAATCTTCTCCATCCTGTCTATCAACAGGAACTCCAAACTCAATTCGAATAGGGCCAAGTGGAGAAGTCCATCTCAGACCAGCTCCGTAAGCTTCTCTCATATTTCCAAAATCGATACTATCATCGTCATCAAATGCGTCACCAATATCATAAAAAATAACCCCTTTCATTTTTGCATCAGGAATTAGAGGGAAAATAATTTCAAAGTTATTTATAAATTGCTTACTACCACCAAACTCATTATTGTTTTCATCTCTTGGTCCTAAAGTTCTAGCTTCAAAACCTCTAACAGAGTTTATCCCTCCAGGAAAAAATCTCTTAAAAAGAGGTAGTTGATCGCCGTCAAAGCTTTTTCCATAAGCAAAATTACTTCTCCATGAAAAAAGTATATCCCCTCTCTTGGTTTCAATTATTGGCGTATAATTAACATGTCTAAAACTCAATAAATAAAATTCTTCATTTCCACCCAGTCCAGTAACTTCAGTTGATAGAATTTGTCTAGAGCCATCTGTGGGATCTAGTGGATTGTTAATAGTGTTTCTAATTAACCTTGGTGTTATACCAGATGCAGTTGATTTTCCTTCAGAATCAATAACAAATTGAGCTGCATCTTCTGGGTCGACATTGTCTATTTCTACATTTAAATATTGATATCTAATAGAGAAATTCCAGTCTTCGGCCCATTCTCCATCAAATGCTTCTTCTAGTGGATAACCAAAAGAAAACCCTCCCCCAGTTTCAGTTCTATCAAAATCAGGAAATATTCTCTGGCTAACTAAGGCATTTAAACCAAGTTGCCAAAATGAATCTCTAAAACGAGGGTCTACATAATTAAAAACTAAATTGTTTCTTATAGTTCCAAAGTCAGCATTTAGATCAACCTGCTTACCAGTTCCCATAAAGTTTCTTTCTGAAAGACGAGCATTGAATAAAACTCCATTACTTGTAGAAAAACCAGCGCCGACACTTACAGATCCTGTGTTGCCTTCTTTAATATTCACGTTAACATCAACTTCGTCTGGAACTGTAGTTGGAGCAGTAGTGATATCAACAGAATCAAAAAAACCTCTTCTTTGAAGCATAGTTTTTGTTCTTTTTATTGCTTTACCAGAGTACATCTCCTTTTCTTGAACTCGAAACTCTCTTCTTATAACTTTGTCGTAAGTTTTATTGTTGCCCGTTATATTTATTTTGTTAATTCTAACAGGATTTCCTTTAGTTATTTCAAAGCTTAAGTTTACTTGGGAATTAGCTTTGTCAATCTGAGTATTAGGAACAACATTTGCAAATGCGTAGCCAGAGTTTGAAAAATTTTCACTAATTATAAAGCTGTCTTGTCTAATTTTAGAAGCGCTAAAGATTTGACCTTTTTCCGATTCTATACCCAAAATTGTCTCTTCTATAGAATCGTTAATTAGATCGCCAGTTGCAGTTATAGTTCCAATTGTGTACTGAGTGCCCTCTTCAATATCAAATGATATAGCTAAGCCTTCATCATTTTTTTCAATTGAAGCTTCGCTGACATTGGCTTCGATAAAGCCATTATCCAGTAGATACTGCTTTAAGATAAGTCTATCGTTTTGAATTGCTTCGTTATTTAATCTACCAGTTCCAAAAAGCCAAGAATTGTACCATTTATATTTTCTAGTGATAATTTGTTTTCTAAGTTTTTTAGAAGATAATAATTTTAAGCCAGTAAAATTAACTTCTCGTATTTTATATTTTGTTCCTTCTGATACATTTAGTATTAAGTCTACCTGATCGTTTCCAACCGAAACTACAGTATGATCAATTTCAGCATTATAGAAACCTTTAGCTTCGTAAAATGAATTTACTCTTGTAACGATATTGTGAATTATATTGTCATTTAAGAATCTCTTATTTTCAAGTTCAATAATACTACCAATCTCAGATTCTGAAAGTTTATCATTGCCATCAACCATAAGCTTTCTAAGAGTTGGATTTTCAGTAACAGTATAAAGAAGGAAATTATCATCAGTTAAGCTCACCTCTACTTGATTGAAGTATCCCGTGCTATATAAATCTTTTATACTTTGTGTGACTTGTTTTTGGCTTGCATTTGGAGGACGTACCGTAATTAGTCCAAGTACTGCATCTGATTCTATTTTAGTATTGCCTTTAAAAATTATTTTTGAAAAAGAAAAATCTTCAGCTTCTACAGCTTGAACTGCAGTTAGAAAAAAACAGATAAATAAGCAATTACAGATTGTTAAGATATTATTTAGAAACTTCTTCAAGGTGACCTCCAGGAGTCATAAATAACACTTTTTCCATTGAATATGCTAATTCCTCGCTGTGGGTTACCACTATTACTCTAGTATCAGCTTCTTTTGGTAGTATTTTAAGCATGTTAGTTACGTCTTGAGCATTTTCTGAATCTAAATTTCCTGTCGGTTCGTCAGCTAAAAGTACACTAGGAGCACTAACTATAGCCCTTGCTAAGGCTACTCTTTGCTGCTCTCCTCCTGAAAGTTGGCTAGGTCTGTGCTCAAACCTTGTGTTTAAACCAAAAGAATCTAAGACCTGTCTGGCTTTATCATATGCTTCTTCCTTATTAACATTAGAGATTAATAGAGGCATTGCAACATTTTCAACTGCACTAAACTCTGGCAAGAGATGATGAAATTGAAAAACAAAACCAATATTTGCTCCTCTAAATTCTGAAATCTTTTGATTATCAAATTTTGAAATATCCGTTTCGTCAAAAATAACAGAGCCGCTAGTTGGTTTATCAAGCCCGCCTAATAGGTGAAGTAGAGTTGATTTTCCAATGCCAGAACGACCTAGGATTGCGGTTGAATTAAAATCGCTAAAATCAAAAGATAGATTATCCAGAATTTTTAGTTCTTTTTTTCCATCTTGATAAATTTTAGAAAGATTTTCTACTTTTAAGTTTTTCATTATTCGTATCTTAAAATTTCAGTTGGATTTAAACTACTCGCTTTATTTGCTGGATACCATGTTGCAAGTAGGCAAATAAAAAATGCGGATACTGCAACAAGTAAAAAATTAAAATAACTAATATAGACTGGAACAGTGTCAGTAGGAAAAACTTTTTCAGGCAATGGAAAGCCATAAGTTCTAAGTGCTAAACATCCAAATATTCCTAAAAGCGTACCTAAGACAGTCCCGGTAAGTCCAATAAAAGCTCCGTGAAGACGAAAAATATTTGCAATGTTTGAGTTACTAGCCCCTAATGTTTTTAATATAGCAATATCTTTTCTTTTTTCCATTACAAGCATGATTAAACTAGCGACAATGGAAAAGCTTGCTAGTACGATTAAAAGCAGTAAAACGATAAAGTAGACTTTTTTTTCTAAGCTTAAAGCTTCCCAGAGTTGCTTATTTTGTTGTATCCAATCTCTTACAAAGTACTCAACACCAAGAGCTTTTTGTATTTTTTTTGAAATTTTGCTTACTTTATCTGGATCCTTAACCTTTACTTCAATGCCTGTAGAACCAGTAATTTTAAAAAATCTTTTCATATTATCCATGCTAGTATAGGCAAGACTGCCTTCATATCCTACTAAACCAGATTTATATGTTGAGCTAATCATAAATCTTTTAAATTTTGGAGTTAAGCCAAAAGGAGTTGAGCTAACTTGAGGAGTCATAATTGAAACTATTGAACCAGGAATAACTCCTAGCTGATTTTGAAGCTCTTCCCCTATTATTATTCCAGGAATTTTAGAAGTGGGATCAGGTGCGTTAAATAAACTATCAAGATTTGCGTTTTCAGGAAGGTAATTTTTTAATTCCCGAGCAAGATGTCCATAAGTAGGTATTGCCTTAATGAGAATGCCTTTAGAGCTCTTCCCGGCACTTAATAAAACCTGGCTTTGAATAAGTGGTGATACGGAGTCAATTTCTTCGATTCCTTCTAAATTCTTAATTGCTGTTTCTGAGTTTATAGCTTTTCCGGAATATCTATAAATACTAATATGACTTTGTCCAACAACTTTTTCTTTTAATTCTTTTTCAAAGCCTGTCATTATTGACATTGTGATATCTAGAACTGCAACACCAAGTGCTACTCCAAGTATAGCAAAGATAGTGATAATCGTAATAAAGGCTTCTTTTCTCTTAGACCAGATATATCTTTGTGCAATTTGTTTTGTGAAGTTTGAGGCAAGCATATCGGCAAAAATTAGCATATTGCTTAAGGTCGCACAAATTAAGTGCAAATAAGCCTACAAGCCTCGGCCATGCCTTATGATTTTCCCAGTCACTAGGTAAATTACATCTTCGGCAATATTGGTAGCCAGATCAGCAACTCTCTCTAAATGTCTAGAGAGAGACATAAATAGTATATAAAAGTTTGAATTTTCAGGGTCATTTTTAATCTTATCAGCGACAATCTTAAAGTTACTTGCATGCGCATCGTCTATGGCTTGATCGTTATCCAAGACTTTTAAAGCAAGTTCTGAATCAAGATTAATTAAGGATTCAATAGATTCTCTAACCATCTTTAAGGCGTTTTTAGCCATAATATTAAAGTCATAAGGTTTTTTAAGGTCTGTAGAAAATTTTTCAAGATCTCTTAGTCTGTTCGCAATACTAACAGACAGATCCCCTATTCTTTCAATATCATTATTAATTTTTAAAGTAGCTACAATATAGCGCAAATCGCTTGCTACTGGCTGATATAAAGCAAGAATTTTTAAACAAAACTCTTCAAGTTCAATTTCAAGATCGTCTATAACTGTATCTTGTTCTTTAATTGTTTTAGCAGTTTCTGGATTATGAGTTTTTGCAATTTCGATTGCGTTCTGCAAGCTTATTTCAACAATTTCTATAAGCTTAAGTAGTTTTTCTTTTAAGGTTTTAAGCTCTCTATCTAAATGAGATCTTTTTTCTATATCGTTCATTTTTCTTGTTCCTTTATCTTAAGCCTAAAATTATCCAAATCTACCAGTAATATAGTCATGAGTCATTTTATTTTTAGGTTTTTGGAATAGTTCTTCAGTATTTCCAACCTCTATTAATTCTCCTAAATGAAAAAAAGCTGTTCTTTTTGATATTCTAGCAGCTTGTTGCATGGAGTGAGTAACAACTAAGATGCAATATGCATTTGATAGTTCTATAATTAGTTCTTCAATCTTAGCAGTCGCAATGGGATCTAGGGCAGAACAAGGCTCATCCATTAAGATGACTTTTGGGTCGACTGCAATTGCTCTCGCTATGCAAAGTCTTTGTTGTTGTCCACCAGAAAGAGCAGTTCCTGATTCTTTTAGTCTATCTTTTACTTCATCAAAGAGACTCGCTTTAATTAAGCTCTTTTCGACTAGTTCATCTAGCTCTTTTTTTGAATTCGTTAAATTGTGAATTCTTGGTCCATAGGCAACATTGTCATAAATTGATTTTGGAAAAGGATTAGGTTTTTGAAAAACCATTCCAACTTTTTCTCGCAATTTTTCTACATCTTGTTCTTTAGAATAAATATCTTCTCCATTGATATGTATTTCGCCAGTAACTTTGCAAATGTCAATTACGTCGTTCATGCGATTAAAGCATCTTAGAAAAGTAGATTTTCCGCATCCTGATGCACCAATAAGAGCAGTTACTTGATTGTCATATACATTTAAACTGACATTTTTAATAGCTTGCTTATTGCCATAATAAACATCAAGATTTTTACATTCAATAATAATTTCTTTTTTAGTTTCTACCATCTTTTCTCAAATTTGTTTCTAAATAAAACTGCCGCAAAATTCATTGCAAATAAGAAGAGCAAAATAACAATTATTGCAGCTGATGTCTTTTCTACAAATCCTTGTTCTGCACTTTCTGCCCAGAGATATATTTGTACAGGAAGAGAGGTAGATTGCTCAAGTGGGGTTTTAGGCAAATTTACAACAAAAGCAACCATCCCTATCATGAGTAGAGGGGCAGTCTCGCCAACCGCTCTAGCTAAACCAATAATAGTCCCTGTGAGTGTTCCAGGCAAAGCTAAGGGAAGTACATGATGAAATACGACTTGCGTTTTAGAGGCTCCTAGTCCAAGAGCAGCATGTTTTAAAGAGGGAGGAACAGCTTTTATAGCTGCACGGCAAGAAACAATAATAACAGGCAAAGTCATTAAGGAAAGAACTAATCCACCTACTAGCGTAGTTCCTCGAGGAAGTTCAAAAAAGTCTATTAAAATAGACAAACCTAAAATTCCAAAGATAATAGAAGGAATGGCCGCAAGATTGTTGATATTTACTTCAATGAACTCTGTAAAAAGGTTTTTAGGCGCATACTCTTCAAGATAGATTGCTGTTGCTACTCCAATAGGAAAAGAAAATAGAAAACAAATTATCATAGAAAATAATGACCCTAAGAGCGCTCCACCAATTCCAGCCTTTTCTGGAGCTCTAGAATCTCCAGTTTTAAAAAAATCCCAGTTGAACTTTTTAGAAATTAAACCTTTGTTTTTAAGTTGATTGAAAAATGAAAGCTGAAGATCGGTAAAATTTCTTTTTTCTTGAGGTAAGTTTTCATCTAGTAACCCTTTATTAAGTAAATTAAAAACTGAATTAAGAGGAATTTCCAAACTTACTTCTTTATTTAATAGCGCTTTGTCATTTCTTAATGCATTTTTTATAGTTAAATTAGAATAAGAGCTAATAATTTTTCTAAGTTCTTTTTTATCACTTGATT
The DNA here is from genome assembly GCA_937976335.1 of uncultured bacterium. Taxonomy (GTDB): domain Bacteria; phylum Bdellovibrionota_C; class UBA2361; order UBA2361; family CALJRW01; genus CALJRW01. The sequence continues at coordinate 31,317 of CALJRW010000114.1, forward strand.
CTTTTACATTTGGGAAAAGTTTGTAAATAGCTTTATTGGCTATTCCTTGAAAGTCTGCATGTCTGAGATTAGAATCGCTATAATCTTTAGGTAGCTCAAGATATTCAGAATCGAAAAATATATTAAGTTTGATATAAGATTTATAAAAGCCCGAAATTCCAGTTTTAAATATAGTGAAAAGAAAAACAGCAAGAAATACAAAAGCTAACAATATTGAGACTCTTCCTAAGAGGATAAATTTTTTTTCAGCAGATTTTCTTTTCACATTTAGCTTGTTATTCATATTTCTCTCTATACTTTTTAATAATTTGAAGAGCTAGAACGTTTAAAAACAGTGTAACTAAAAATAAAAGTAAACCAAGAGCAAAAACAGACATAGTTTTTGGGCTGTCGAATTCCTGATCTCCAGTTAGTGCGGTAACTATTTGAACAGTGACCGTAGTAACCTTATCTAGAGGATTAAAGGTAAGGTTAGCAGTAAGTCCTGCTGCCATAACGACAATCATTGTTTCTCCTATCGCACGCGACGCTGCGAGTAAAAAAGAGCTTACAACGCCAGGCAAAGCGGCTGGAAGAATGATTTTTTTTACAGTTTCTGACTTAGTAGCACCAAGAGCGTAAGACCCATCTCTAAGTGATTGAGGAACAGCATTTATTACATCATCAGATAGTGAAGAAATAAAGGGAATAATCATAATTCCCATTACTACTCCTGCAGCAAGAGCTGATTCAGAGGCAACGCTTAGACCTACAGCTTGTCCAATATCCTTTATAAAAGGAGCTAAATAAAGAGCAGCGAAAAACCCATAAACAACAGTTGGAATTCCTGCTAATATTTCAAGAGTTGGTTTAAATATTTTTCTTTCGAGCTTAGTAGAATATTCAGAAAGATAAATTGCCGAATATAATCCGATTGGGCAAGCAATTATTAGTGCTATTAATGAAATTAGAAAAGTTCCAGCAAATAAAGGAACGGCACCAAAAGCTCCTGAACTTGCAGCTTGGTCAGATCTTAGAGGAATTTGTAAATTCCAATGCGTTCCAAATAAAAAGTTTTTTAGAGGAACTACTTTAAAAAATGAAATACTTTCAAATAATAAAGATAGAAAAATTCCAAGTGTTGTAAGTATGGCAATTAAAGAGCACAGAAAGAGTGCTTTTCTAATTATATTTTCTGAAACTTTGTTCCCTAATATGTTTACTTTTAGCAAATTCCTCCTGCTGTATATATTAGTTAGTGATTTTGAGTTTTAGCCAAATTGACTCTAAGTAGAGTTAATATACCAAAACACAAATTACCTAAATGCGCTATTCTTAAGTAAGAAGCGGAAACACTTAATGTGTTTTAGGCACACAGTGAAAATAAGTCAGCAGTGTTTTTTTGTCAAAGCATAGATAGTTTGGCATTAGCTCTTAAGCTTACAATAACACAAAGCGAGAGACTGTTTTTTAACAGTCTCTCGCAGATTTAACTACCCAAGATTAATAGTTTTAAGTTCTTTAATTGAGGTAACTACTTCGCTTAGTTTATTTGAATCAAGGGGTATCAAACCTTTGTCAATTAAGTATCCATCATCACCAATAGCTTTCTTGCTAGTAAACTCATTCAAGAAATCCGACATTCCAGGAACTACGCTCACGTGAGCTTTCTTTACATAAAAGTAAAGAGGTCTAGAAACAGGATAGTCATAGCTTTGAATGCTTTCGAGGGAGATAGTTTTCCCTTCAATAGTCGCAGCCTGAATTTTATCCTTATTTGCATCAAGATAGCTAAAGCCAAAAATGCCATAAGCATTAGGATTTGAAGCTAGCTTTTGTACTAATAGGTTGTCATTCTCTCCTGCTTCAACAACAGGACCGTCTTCTCTCATTAAATGACAATCTTTTTTATTTTCAGCTTTAACTTCAGCGTCACAACCTTTTTCCATAACTAATGAGTTCCATGCATCTCTTGTTCCAGAAGTTGGAGGAGGCGTTAGAATCTCAATTTTACTTTTTGGGAAAGAGTCATCAATTTCGCTCCAGTAAATTGGTTTAGGGCCTTTTGCTGCCATAGCTGTCCATAAATGTTTTTTGGTAAAATTTAATTTTTTACCATTTGTATTATTTGCGAAAGCAATGCCATCATTCCCTATTATAACTTCAATTATATCCTTTACTCCGTTACTAACGCAGTTCTTGTATTCAGAAGCTTTAATAGCTCGAGAGGCGTTAGTGATATCAGGATATTTATCTCCAACTCCCTGACAGAAAAGTTTCATTCCTCCACCAGTTCCATTGCTTTCAACAATAGGAGTTTTGAAGTCTCCATAACTTCCAAACTTCTCTGCAACTGTTGTCGAGAATGGATAAACAGTAGAAGAACCTACAATTTTAATCTCATCTCTAGCAAAAACATCACATGTAGAAACACTTATTAAAATAATAATTAAATATAATATTTTTTTCATTATAGTCTCCAATTTAGAATTAAAAGAATAACTGAGAAGTTATTCTAAAGATATTTACATCTCTATTACCAATAGCGAAGTCTCTCTCATCTCTTTCGTAAACTAAGCCTACTTTAGTAGAGTTTCCTCTTAAGTACCAATTGATACCAGCAGAAAAAGTTTCTCTCTCATGTCCATCAAGCTCTTTAAAAGTATCCCATTTAGAATATTTAAGAAATGGAGCTATGAAAGACAACTCAGGCATTACATACTCACCTAAGACGTAATATCCGTCAGATGTTCCAATTTGCATTGTATCAGCATCAAAATCAGCAACAGCACCATCAAAATCAAAGTACTCAGCTTGTAAAAACAAGTTATGATAATGAGCAGAAAATTCAAGGTTAAGTAATTCTCTATCAACTTCAGAAAAATCTGCATCACTGTTTGGTTGAAATTTAACGCCATTTAAAATAAATTTTCCGACCCCTAGAGAAATATGTTTCCCTTGACCAAAATAAGTTTCAGTTCTTTTGGTTTCTTCCCATCCATCAAATGGAGAGAACCTTATCTTTCCACCAAACATTGGATTTGATTGCCCACCAATACTAACAGCTCTATTATTTTGAGCATCTCTAAACCCACTGCTATTAATTCCATCACCTACTACTAATCCGTAGTGAATTTTTTTCTTCCAATCACCAAATAATTGAATATTAGCAGCTCGACGATTCTGGTTAACCCAGTTTGACGCAGAATCTGTAATTGCAGCACGGTCATAGTTAACTAAAAATGCAGATTTAACAGTTTGTGCTCTGGAGACATCTACTTTAGCTCTGTAAAATGATGCATTTAGCCATTTTTTTCCAAATATTTTTTTAGCTGTAAGTTTAGCATCACCAACATTGAACTCTCTTTCTCCTGAATCATCTTGGTTAACTC
>CALJRW010000115.1 GCA_937976335.1 uncultured bacterium
GTGAAGCTATTTTTTGCCGGAATAAGCACATATACTGCTCGAACGAATAAAACTGAATTTATGCTATGCATAAATTGCAAGAAAAAAAACGGTAAAACCTAATGTCGAGCAGTATATACTAAAACACATTAGGTTTTTCCGCTTTTTTGTCAAAGACTAAACGTCTTTGCCTAAACTTTGTGTTTTAGTATATGTGCTTATATTGGTTCGATTTGGCTAAAGCCAAAGTCTCACTCATCACCAAAAATTTTTAAGTTTTTAGGAAAAACTCAAAATCGGTGACTATATACGATTTCAGTGTCTTTTTTTGTGGCGCATATTGGTCTCTAATAAAAATTTTCTTAACGATTAAATATATTATATAATGTTTCTTCAAAGGATATTAAATTTTTAAAGGAATACTATGACTGCTACTGCTACCTCCAAACCTACTGATAATGCATTATCTCACGCAAGTGAAGCTACTGTCTCATTTGCACCACCAATTGGAATTAAGAGTCAAACTCTTACTGAAGCTAGTAAATCTCAACTAGAAGTAAAAACTGGCTCATCAGATCTTGGTGTATTTAAGAATTTTAGAGAAACTGTTCTTGCTAATCTTATTGGTCTTGGTCCTCAAATTTCTTTTGGTTTTGGCAATTCCGATAGAAGTACCATAAGTAATGGTGAAGGTTTGTTTAGGAAGATAGAAAGGTTTGCAACAGGGCTTGATAAAAATAGAGTTTCAAACTTAACTTTTAATCTTAAAATTACGATAGAAATCCCCAACGCGGCAGAAACCTTAGGTAATCTTGTTCAACAAATCGGAAAAGCGTTTTTTGATAAAGATATTGACTTTAGAGAATTACATTCAAAACTTATTGATACTAGACGTTTCTCATATGGAGTATATACTTTAAGTACTGCTGAAGTTAGCTTAACTCCTAACGATAATAATCAAAATTTAGATTCGATATCAATTCAGTTTAATGTTACTGGTCAAGAACACTTAAAAGAAGCTATGGATGTTATTAAAACTCTTAGAGTTCCTACTGCTAGTTAGTTTTTCTAAAAGAAAATGTAGGTGTTTAGTGAGGGGTTAAGTATTTAGTACTCGTGATGCTAAGCTATAGCTAAAAAGCACTAATAGAAAAAACAAGCTCTTGATTACTTATATCAACCTTGACTTTTCCACCATTTTTTAACTTCCCAAACAAAATTTCATCTGAAATTTTATCTTTAATTTCTTTCTGAATAACTCTTTGCATTGGTCTTGCTCCCATAAGATCGTCAAAACCTTCTTTTGCAATGTGTTCTTTAGCATTTTTACTTAGAGTAATAGAAATATTTTTCTCTTTTAACTGCTCTAATAATTCAGCAATAAATTTATCAACTATACTTTCAATAACATCTTCATTTAGTGATTCGAAATATACAATTTCATCAATTCTATTTCTAAGTTCTGGTGAAAATAATTTTTTAATTGCAGTTTCTCGCTTATCATCAGATTTAGACTTTCCAAAACCAAGTGTAAATGAACTTAGAGAACCTGCATTTGTAGTCATAATTATAGTAACATTTTTAAAATCTGCTTTTTTACCTTGATTGTCTGTTAAACTAGCGCCATCTAGAATTTGCAATAAAATATTATAAATATCATGATGCGCTTTCTCTATTTCATCTAAGAGTAAAACTGCATATGGCTTTCTTCTAACAAGATCTGTTAGCAAACCACCTTCTTCATAGCCAACATAACCTGGAGGAGCTCCAATTAGCCTAGCAACTGCATGCTTCTCCATATACTCACTCATATCAAATCTATGAAAAGGAACACCCAGAACTTCAGATAAAGATTTTGCCAATTCTGTTTTTCCAACTCCAGTGGGCCCAGCAAAAAGAAAACTCCCAACAGGCCTATTAGCACCTTGAAGATTAGCCCTACTTCTTTTAACTGCTCTAACAACCGACTCTACAGCTTTATCCTGACCAAATACTTTTTTCTTAATTTCTTTCTCTAGGTTCTTAAGAGTTTTTTCGTCATCACTAGATACCGATAAAATTGGAACTTTTGCCATTGAGGCAACAACTGCTTCAATCTCAATTTCTGAAATTTCAGCTTTTCTTTGAGCTTTAGTTAATAAATTATTACTCGCTCCTGCTTCGTCACAAACATCAATTGCCTTATCTGGTAAAAACTTATCATTAATATGCTTTACACTAAGCTTAACAGCTGTTTCCAAAGCTTGTTTTGTGTATTTAACATCATGATGCTCTTCAAATTTTTCTTTCAAGCCTTCTAGAATTTTAACTGCCTCTTCCTCACTTGGTTCATCAAGATTAATTATAGAGAATCTTCTTGTTAGCGCTTTATCTTTTTCAATACTTTTTTTGAAATCTTCGTAAGTGGTACTTCCAATACATCTAATCTTTCCACCAGAAAGGGCTGGTTTTAATAAGTTAGCTGCATCGAGGGAGCCAGAACCTGTAGCTCCAGCCCCAACAATTGTGTGTATTTCATCAATAAATAAAATTGCACCTTCGATGTTAGATAATTCATTTATTATCATCTTAAGACGCTCTTCAAATTCGCCTCTATACTTTGTTCCAGCAACTATATTTCCAACATTTATTGTAAATAACTGAGCATCTTTTAATTGTTTTGGAGCATCTTCTGAAATTACCCTTTGAGCAATAGCATTTGCCATAGCTGTTTTTCCAACTCCAGGATCTCCTAAAAGAAGTGGGTTATTTTTAGTTCTTCGTAATAAAATTCTAAATACCTTCTGAAGTTCCTCTTCTCGTCCAATTACTGGATCAAGTTCACCCTTTATAGCTTTTTCAGTTAAATTTTCTGTATATTTATGTAAAGCTTTCTTCTTTTTCTTTTCACCTTGAGTTTCAGACTTATCTCTATCTGTTTTAGGCCTGCCATGCGAAATATAATCCAAAATAGCTAGTTTAGTAATTCCTTGTTTCTCTAAATAAAAAGCTGCATGAGAATCTTCTTCAGCAAAAATTTGAATTAATAAGTCTTCAGATTCAACAATATTTTTTCCTGCACTTTTCATATGAAAAACTGCATTTTGTAATATTCTCTGAACTGCTGGAGTTTGTACGGGTTCAAGAACTTCAATATCAGATATATTCTTTTGATACTCTACTATTTCTATCTGTTCATCAAAAAATTTTTCTAGATCTTTTTTTATTTCTTCAATCTCAATTTCAAAATATTCAAAAATATCTATAATGGCTGGATCGACCATAAGTGCATAGAGAATGTGCTCAACGCATAAAAATGCATGAGATCGGTTAGTTGCTTCTCGGAAAGCAGCTTCTAGAGAGTAATTTAATTCAGTACTAAACATGTGTCTATTTCTATCGGTTAATCCTTAATTATCCTTTATAGTATAATATTTACTAGCTAATAACCAGAGTTATTCAAAAACTCAAGAAACTCTAAATCTCCAGATCTCTGTGTCACTAAGAAAAACATACTTGATTTTTTAGTGACGCAGAGGTCTGGAGATTTAGAGTTTCTTGAGTTTGGATTATTCTTTTTCAATAGCACATCTTAAAGGATGCCCGGCTTTTCGAGCTTTCTGATGAACAAGAGAAACTTTAGCTTCAGCAATTTGTTTTGAGAAAACACCACATAACCCTCTACCCTTGTTATGAACATTTAGCATAATTTTGACAGCTTCTGACGGGCTTTTAAGAAAAATTGTTTCTAGCACTGAAACTACAAAATCCATAGTTGAATAATCATCATTTAGAAGAAAAACTCGATATAGTTTTGGTTCTTGGAGTTCGACATCGTCTTTTTCTAAAACTCCGCCTTCATTTTGGTATTCGCTATCTGACATATTGGCTTCAGTATAGAATAAGGTATAAACTATTGTCTATGGTCATTGAAAAATTTCCTCCTTTAGAAACTGCTGATGAAAACGGATTTTTGGCAATTGGCGGCGATTTTGAAGTCGAATCGCTTCTTCTAGCTTATAAGAGCGGTATTTTCCCGTGGCCAATGGAAGAGGATTATATTACCTGGTTTGCTCCTCCTAAAAGGTTTTTACTTTTTTTAGACGAAGTCAAAATTTCTAAAAGCTTAAAAAAAATTATAGATAATAATGATTTTGAAATTAGAGTTAATACTAATTTCAAAAAAGTTGTTGAATCTTGTAGAGAAATTATAAATAGAGGCTCTCAAGACGGAACTTGGATACTTAAAGAAATGATATACGCCTATACCGCTCTTCACTCTGAAGGTTATGCAACAAGCATTGAAACTTACTTAGATAATAAACTAGTAGGTGGCCTCTACGGGGTTAACATTGGAGCTATGTTTGCTGGAGAATCAATGTTTTATAGAGTTCCTAATGCTTCAAAAGTTGCTCTCGTGTATTTATTTAACCAACTAAAAGAAAAAGGAGTTAAATGGATTGATTGTCAACAAAATACGCCATTTTTAAAATCTTTTGGTGGTAGAGAAATCGATCGAGATGAATTTATGAAGTTGCTAAAAGAATCTATTACTAAAAAAATTAAATTATTTTAAAAACAATTTTGGAGTTCTAATACTACTATTAATTTTAATATGAGTACCTGACTCACTACTTTCGTCAAAAGCAAGCATACAATCTAAAACATGATAAGCTAAATCGCCTGAAACTCTAGGTGTTAAATTATTAGAAATTGAACGAACTAAATCAATAACACCAACGCCCCTTCCATTAATTTCATTTGTTTCAAGATTTTTTAGAGCTCTCCAGTCCTTATCTCCTTTTTTAAAATACTCTACCTCTCCTTCAAAAAAATTAGGATTTGGAACAGACAAACTTCCTTCAGTTCCATAAATTTCAATTTTTGGTAAATTATGTTTTTGAACATCAAAGCTTGTAATAAGTGAAGCAATTAATCCTGAAGTAAATTCTAAAGAGCCACTCACGTGTGTATTCACATTAACTTGAATTTTTTGACCTTTTTTTGGCTCACTTGTAATAGTTCTTTCTGAAAACGATTTTCCTGAAATTCCAGTAACTCGCTTAACTGAACCTAGCATAGCAATAAGGGCCGTTAAATAATACGGACCCATATCTAACATTGGACCACCACCTGCTTGATAATAAAAATCTGGATTAGGATGCCAAGATTCCCAACCTGGAGAAGCAAGAAAAGCAACTGCAGATTTAGGTTCACCAATTAATCCATCTTTAATCGCTTTAATTGCAGTCTGAGTTGGAGTGCCTAAAAAAGTATCTGGAGCACATGCAATTTTTAAATTATTTTTATTAGCAAAACTTATTAAGTCTTTTGCACTTTCTCTTGTTTCAGTTATTGGTTTTTCAGAATAAACATGCTTCCCAGCTTTTAGGGCAGCAAGAGAAACTTCGTGATGCGCTTTAGGTATTGTTAAATTAATTATTAAAGATATGTCTTTATCACTTAACAACTCTTCAACAGTGCAGGATTTATTTATTCCAAATTTAATTTGAGCATCTTTAGCTTTTTCTAAATTGAGATCTGAACATGCAACTATATCAACTTCTTGTGAGCTTTTTAAGTTATCAAAATACTTTGAACTGATATTACCGCAACCAATAACACCTATTTTGTAGCCCACAACATACCTCTTTTTGTTATCTCAAGTACTTCTGGAATATCAAACTCTTTTGGATCGTGCCCAATAGATGAATAAAAAACTTTTCCTTTGCCAAATTTTCTTTTCCAAACAACAGGCATAACTGTGCCACCTATCCAATCACAAATACTATCATCAAAAGTTGTTGTTGCCAGCACTTCATTTCCTGGGTCGACATGCATATAATATTGTTCAGACTCAATTTCAAAATTCTCTAAGCCAGCAGTAATTGCATCTGTATTATTAACAATTTCTACACTGTATTTTTTAATATTCCCTGGATGTGCAACAAATTGACCACCAACCATAAATTGGTAAGCAGATGAAATCCTAAACGAATCTCCCATCCCTCCATGAAACCCGCCTAGGCCTACTCCAGAAGCAACAGCCTCCGTAATTGCATCACATTGGATTTTTGAAATTTCTCCCATTGTCCACATTGGAATAATTAAATCTAGCTTTTTAAGATCTTCAAGATTAGAAAAACTATCAAGATTGTCTGAACTTTCTACAGAAAAGCCTTCTGGAGTTAGATAATTTGTTACAAGTTCTGCAAATTCTTTAGGGCTATGACCTTGCCAACCGCCGTATACAATTAGAGCTTTTTTCATGATGTAATGTTAGCAGTCTGGTGGTGGGAGGAATAGACACTAATACTGACGCTCAAGAAGCTCAAAATTATTAGCTTCTTCTTTCCTAACCTTCCAATAAGTTTCAATTCCAGGTTCCCTAAAACTTAAATCCATAACTTTTTTACCAATAATTTTTAAAATTATTGCTACAGGAACTACCATAAGGGCCCAAGCAATTGATAAAATCACTGTACTCATAATTGAGCCAAGAAAAGTTCCAAACTTCATCCACCCTTTCCAAAACGGCTTCATTATGTTTTGAAATTTATATCCTAGGAGTAAAAGAACTGGAATCAAACCTGGCAAAGCAAGCTGCCAATTTTGGAACCCTCTAGTTTTATAAAAATAGGCGAATGCCAAAAGTAGAGCTATTGAAAGAACACAAACAAATTCTTTTATATGAAGAGTTACCGGTTTCCCGTGATAACGTTCCACATCAGATTCAAATGTGTTTTTAAAATTCATTTTTTTCCCCTCTATAACTGCTAAATTTTTATTTAATCCAGAGCGAACTTGTTCCGCCAATCTCCCGTCTCTTCCCATTTTGGTTGCTCCTCTTTAAATAAAATATAATTACCAACTACAAGACAGTCCATCTCCGTACGCATAAAACATGTATATGCATCTGCGGGAGTACAAACAATTGGCTCACCTCTCACGTTAAAACTTGTATTTACTAAAACAGGACAGCCTGTTTTTTCCTTAAAAGCTTTTAAAATATCATAGACTACTTTGTTTTGCTCCGAAGACACAGTTTCGATACGAGCTGAGTAATCAACATGAGTCACTGCGGGAATGTCTGATCTTGGAATATTTAACTTTTCAATTCCAAAAAGTTCTTCCTGTTCTTTAGTCATTGTAATTCTTCGTTTTTCTTTTACAGGCGCAACTAAGAGCATATATGGAGAGTCGCAATCAATATCAAAATATTCCGAAACATGTTCTCTCATAACAATTGGAGCAAAGGGCCTAAAAGACTCTCGGTACTTAATTTTTAAATTCATTTTAGATTGCATTTCTTTTGAACGAGGATCACCTAAAATGCTTCTATTACCTAAAGCTCTTGGACCAAACTCCATTCTTCCATGAAAAAAACCAACTACCTTTTTATCATCCAAAACATCAGCAACCTTAGAAGAGAATTTTGAATCATCTACATATTCATATTTTGCATTATAGGCTTGCAACTGTTCTTCAATTTCTTGTCTAGAATAATCTGGCCCTAAAAGCGATCCATGCTGCACATCATTTTTATTATTAGCAACGCGAGGTTTATCTAAATATCCGTGCCAACAACAAAGAGCGGCCCCTAAAGCGCCACCTGCATCACCAGCAGCTGGTTGAATCCAAATATTTTTAAATGGCCCCTCCCTTAGCAATCGACCATTTCCAACGCAATTTAGAGCAACTCCACCTGCCATGCAAAGATTTTCAGCTCCTGTTTCTTTATGAAGAAAATTAGCTTGCCTTAACATTACTTCCTCAACTACTTCTTGAACTGATTTAGCTAAATCCATTTCTCTTTGAGTAATAGAGCTTTCAGGTTTTCTTCTTGGGCTTCCAAATAAATCTGCAAACGCATTATTTGTCATTGTAAGGCCAGACATAAAGTTAAAATACTTCATGTTTAAGTGAAATGAACCGTCTTCTTTTAAATCAATTAAATTATCCAAAATTGTTTGAACATATTTTGGTTTTCCGTAAGGGGCAAGACCCATGACTTTATACTCTCCTGAATTAACTTTAAATCCAGTGAAATAAGTTATAGCTGAATAAAGGAGCCCTATTGAATGTGGAAAAGAAATATCTTTAAAAATTTGAAATTTATTTCCTTCCCCGTATCCCAAACTATTAGTTGTCCACTCTCCTACACCGTCAATAGTAAGAATTGCAGCATTTTTGTAGGGACTTGGAAAAAATGCACTTCCAGCATGACTTTGATGATGTTCAGTAAAAAGAATCTCTCCTTCAAATTGAAGTTCTTTTTTTATAACATCAGGAATCCAGAGTTTGTGTTTTAGCCAAAGAGGAATTGCTTTAGCATAAGAAATGAAGCCTCTTGGAGACGTAGTTAAGTAAGTTTGAAGTAATCTTTCAAATTTTAATACTGGCTTATCATAAAAAACTACATAATCAATATCATCAATTGTTAAACCCTGAGATTTTAGACAATACCGAGAAGCACGTGCCGGGAAATCAGGATCGTGTTTTTTTCTAGTAAAACGTTCTTCTTGAGCAGCCGCAACAATTTTCCCATCTATAAGCAAACAAGCAGCACTATCATGATAAAATGCGGAAATTCCTAATATATTCATATGAAATGTGATTTTTACTCTAATTTGTGCTCTAGTCAACTCAATGAAATTTATCAGTAAAAAACATTTAAAAACGATTTTTGCTATAATTATTAGCGCAATTGCTATCTATTATGAGCGAACTCAAAACACTCTCATCACTCAAGGAGATGCAAAAGAAACAATACTCACCAAACACGCCAAATGTAGAATGAACTGTAGAAATATTAGAAAAGATGAGATTGTTGAAATTCTTACTAGCGGCTATCAAAATTATAGAAAAAGCAATATGCAATCTAAACCTTGCCCTACTATTGCTTATGAAGGTTATTCATCAGATAGACAAAAAATAAGAGTTATCTCAGCAGAATGTCCGAGTAAGAGAAAAATTGTTACAGTTATTGACTTAGATAAAGAGTATCAGTGTGATTGTAAGTAAGATTGCACTTAATAAGAAATAGATACATTAATAGTTTTTCCACTTCAATTATTATGTTATAATATAGAAGTATGAAAAAAGAAGTGAAAATGTTTTCAAGTTTTGAAGAAGCAGAAGAAGCTGATTTTCAATACTATAAAAATATGACTTATGTTCAAAGATTAGAACTACTAACTCAAATATTAGAAATGTGGAATAAAAGCGATGGCACTATCGAAAGATCTATTAGAATTTATCCAATTACTGAATCAGAATAGTATTGAATACATGCTTATTGGCGGTTGGGCTGTCAGTTCGTACTAAAAAAAATGCGAAAAAATTAATGTATGAATAAAATTTTTTTACTAGTTTTAATTTCTGGATTTAGTGGAGGAAGTGTTTATCCTCTAATTAAAATTGCCAATAAATATAATGTGCCGATGTGCGCCTATATTTTTTGGGAAACTTTATTTATTAGTTCTCTAATTTTTATTGTTTCTAAAATTTTAAAACAAAAAATTGAATTAAAAAAATCTGAAATAAAATATTATCTTTTTTGTGCAATTACTAACATTATTATCCCTCAAAGCTTGTTTTTTATAATTGCCCCTAACTTACCTGCAAGTTTAATAAGTTTAGTGATTGTTTTAACACCTATCTTTATCTATTTGCAGATGCTTTTATTTAGCAAAAATAACCTTCCTATTAAAAAAATAGCTGGTTTAATAATTGGCTTTCTCGGTACACTTCTTCTTTTCGTACCTAACTTAATCACTACAGGCTCAGAAATAAGATATTTTTGGATACTTTTTTCATTTTTACTGCCACTTGATTACTCTATAAATAGAATTTTAGTTACTAAGCTAAGACCAGCTAATGCTTCATCATACACACTTGCTTTTGGATTTTTTGCACTTGTTTCAATGCTTACCTGCATTGGAATGTTTTTAAGCGACACAATATATATCCCTTTCATAAATTTTAATTATGGAGATTTAGCAATTGTTTGCCATGCTATATTAATGACTATCTTTTACTTAATCTTTTTTATACTTGCAAAAAGTGGTGCCTTGGAAAATGCACTTAGTTTTTACGTTGCGCCTCTTGTTGGAATTTTTTGGGGTATTTTATTTTTTAATGAAAGAATAGGTATATTATTTATCCTATCAACTTTTCTTATTTTTTCTAGTTTGTATTTAATTACATCAAATAAAAGCAGCTAACCTTCATACTTAACTCTTTTACCATTTTTAATTTGCATAGCAACACATTTGGTTCTGAAAACTTTTCCGTTGTTTGTTGGGATTAGAGGGCCGGAGGCGCCTAGTCTTTTTTTGCTTGCTTTAATTTTTTTAACTACATCTTCTGTTGTGGGTTTTGTAGGAAAATTTTTATACGCATTCTTAACTGTTATAGCTAGATCATATGCTAATTGAGCTCTAAGATAGACAGGCGTTTTGTACGTTTTAAAAAACTTATCTTCAAAATCAGAATCAGTTTCTAGTAAGCCTATATAAGACTCATTTTCAAATAATTCAAGGTTTATAGGAAGACCTAAGTATCCAGTTACTCTTTGTTTATTTTTAAGTTCTCTAATTTTTCTAGTAACTAGCTCAAGAGATTCAGCCGTATCATTAACTAAAATTATATCTGGATCTCCTTTTAGAGCTTTGTATGCATAAACTTTGAAATCTTTTTCATCAGGAAGGTATGTCTGAACACTAAGAATTTTAAATTTAGCTAATTCAGAATATTCTAAAAAAGACTTCAATGATAAATTCCAACCTACTAAATCACTATTTAAAATACTAAGCGTTTTAATGCCCATACTTTCAAAAAGATTTACATAGCTTTTAGCATAATCATCATAAGTCGCTTCAAAAGTGAATGTATTCTTAAATTGATCTGCAATATCACTATTCCATCTTATTGAAGCATGTACAATGTTGTAACGGTCCGCCAAAGGAGCAATTGGCTCTGCAGTTTCCCACAGTCCAACTATTACATCTACTTTATCAACCGAAATTAATTTTTGAGCAGCAGTAACAGCATTTTTATTTTGATTTTGAGTATCTTCAAAAAATAACTTATGCTTAATTTCTCCAGTAACTTCTGAAAAAGCCATCTCGATACCACGCCTGATATCTTCTCCAGCCCTCGCAAGTGGCCCCGACAAAGGAAGTGCCAAACCCCAACGAACTGTATAGCTCTCACTTAAAAGAGATGTGCAAAAAAAAAGCAAAATGAATAAAGTTCTAAAGAAGTACATAAAATAGGTATGAGTATTTTTAGCCTCTATTAAGAATATTTCCCCTAACTGCAATTCTTCTCCATCCAAACTGATCAGGATCTAAATCAGCAATTCCTAAAATCCCAGGATGACGCTCAATAGTTCCATTTTCTTCAATCCCAATTCCATGTGCATTACAAGGCCCACCTGGAACATGAGAACATGATTCAGTATTAACTTCAGAACCAGCATCGTAAACTCTCGCCCTAATTCTTCTTAGAGCATTTCTTATTCTCGGCAACTTCATAGAAAAAACAGCAGGAAAAGCATCGTTAGAAGCAACTAGCATTCCAAAAACACAAGTGATTCGATCTCTTCTTCTTGCTCGAAAATTAATACTTAAACTTTCCGACTTACTTAAAAAATCACCTAACATTACTCGCCTAACTCCTGGCGTATTCCTAAATTCATCTCGTAAAAGAGAAGAATCGCCATCTTCGGCTAATTCAGCTAATCCAGCACTCGCAGCAGTTCCAAGTTCTAGAAGCTTCAATCTTCTCCTGTGAATAGCACAGACTGCATCCGTAAGAAGTTGTGGAGCTCTATTTTTATAAGTTAGAGTAAACGCAGAACGCCCTTGAGCAAATAAATCTGCTTGAACTAGTGTTAACAAAATTAAGATTATTATAGTTGTAAGTTTTTTCATAATTATAAATGGTAACTTAATTTAGCTAAATTAGCTACCTTTTTATTATTCAGAGAGATTTAAATATTCTGCAAAACAAGCGCTTTTCAGGACTTTTGTAGAAAAAACTACTCTTAAATTTGAACAGTCTACTAAATATCGCTACGATACTCACTCGGGTTATGGCGCAGCCTGGTAGCGCGCTCGTCTGGGGGGCGAGAGGCCGGCAGTTCAAATCTGCCTAACCCGACCAATTTTCTTCTTGCTTTTTCTACTTTTGAATTTAATACTCACCTAAAATTACTTGTTTTTTAGGAGATCTAATATGAAAAATATTTTATTTGTTTTAATTCTTTTTAACTGCCTTGCATGTTCACAAACTTCTACAACTATGAGCAAAGAAGAAGCAATGCAAACTTTTCAAAGAATCTCTTCGCCTGGAGAGAATCATGCGATATTAAAAGAACTTGCAGGTTCTTGGAAAGCAAAGAGCTCTTTTTGGATATCTCCAGAAGCAAGACCTGAAAACTCTACTGCTTACGTAAATAGAAGAATGATTTTAGGTGGTAGATTTTTACAAGAAGAGTATAACGATCTTTCAATGGACAAACCTTTTAAAGGTGTTGGAATGATAGGTTACGATAATGCTACTAATGAGTTTAATTACTCTTGGTTTGATACTATGAGTACTGGAACTACTAACTCAAAAGGAACTTATAACAAAACTAATAATGCTTTAATGTTTACGGGAGAAAACTTTTGCCCATTTACAAACGAAAAATTTACTTATGAGTCTAAACTCACAATGATTGACTCAAACACTAATAAATACGAAATGTTTAAAGAAGGGCCAGACGGAAAAATGTTTAAAGCGCTTGAGGTGTTTTACACTAAAGGATAAATCAAAGACTCTTTTAATTTAACTCCCAATAGTTTAGCATTAACGCAAACTATTGGGATTTTTTATGTCTAAAAAGCGCTCTTTATCAGGAATAACTGCAACTGGAGGAATGCACCTAGGTAATTACTTGGGCATGATTAAGCCTTCTTTAGAAATGCAAAAAGATTATGATTGTTTCTACTTTATTGCAGACTTGCATGCTTTTACCAAATTAAAAGATCCGAAAAGCATAAAAGAGAATGTATTTATTCAAACTGCAACTTGGCTTGCACTGGGACTTGATACCAACACTCATACTTTCTATAAACAATCAGATGTTCCAGAAGTAACTGAGTTAGCTTGGTATTTAAGCTCTGTCACTGGTTTTGGCTTCTTAGAAAAATCTCACGCTTTTAAAGATGCTCAAGCAAATAATAAAGATATCAATTGTGCTCTATTTTCTTATCCTATTCTTATGGCTGCTGATATTTTAATGTATGACGCTGATATCGTTCCTGTTGGAAAAGATCAGAAGCAACATGTTGAAATGGCAAGAGATATGGCCGGTTCTTTAAATGCAAAATTTGGCGAAGATCTTCTTAAATTACCTGAAGTATCAATAAAAGAAGAGGTAATGCTAATTCCTGGACTTGATGGAAGAAAAATGTCTAAGTCTTATAATAATGGAATTCCGGTATTTGCGCCTGAAAAAGAACTCAGAAAAAAAATCATGTCATTAACTACCGATTCAAGTGGATTAGAAGACTCAAAAACTATGAAAGATACAACTCTTGGCGAACTTTATTCTCTCTTTGCTTCTACTGAGCAAAGTGCAGATTTAGAAAAACGACTTAATGCAGGAGGACTTGGATGGGGACATGCAAAAGATGAGCTTTTTCAAATCATTAACTCTTATTTTAAAGAATCAAGAGAAAGGTATTATGAACTACTTAAAGATGAAGATAGTTTACTCAAAGTACTAAAAGAAGGCGCTGAAAAAGCTCGTTCGATATCTATACCTGTTTTAAGTAGAGTTCGAGATGCAGTTGGGGTTAATTTATGAAAAATAGATATCTATCTCAAAACGTTCAAAATATACTAAGTCCTAAAAAACTTATAACTTACTCATGCTAATACTAAGTCTTATAGCTCAAATTTTTGGCCCTCTTGTTTACTTTTTTTTCCGCACAAGCAAGAAATTTCTTTCCTTTGTTGATGGCTTTGTTTTTACTTCTGTCTTAGGCCTTCTTTGCCTTCATGTTATGAGCTCTACTGGAAATGGCTCAATAATTCTTATTTGCCTTTTAATGGGACTTGGATTTTTTGGTCCTAACTTTTTAGAAAAGAGTTTTAGTAAATATAAAAAGAAAATTCATAATAATGTACTAATTATGGGCTTACTTGGTTTATGTTTACATGCACTTATTGATGGCGTTGCTCTTGGAACTCATGGCGAAGCGCAAAGCGCCTATCTTTCAACTGCAATTATCGTTCATAGAGTTCCTGTTGGATTAACTGTTTGGTGGTTATTAAGGCCAAAGTTTGGAATTAGAGCAGCTTCACTAAGTTTAGGAGCAATGCTTCTTGCAACAATTGTTGGGTATTATTTTGGTGGAGATTTAAACTTAGAAACCGAGCTGTTTGTTTATATTCAAGCGCTTGTTGCTGGCTCTATTCTTCATGTAGTTTTTTATAGAATTCATATGGAGGACACAACAGCAGAGGCCAAAGAAGTTGAGGCCTGCTGTCATACCCATGTTCATGATAAACCAAACCATCCCTTCTTTGATGGTCTAGGAGGACTCTTTGGTATTGGATTACTTTGGTGGTTCTACAACAGCCATACTAGTTTAAATGCCCTTCATCATCATTCTAGCTCTTTTTCTCTGCCTGCTTTTTTTGATTCACTCAAGCATCTCTTTTTAATCTCTTCACCTGCTTTAGTGCTTGCTTACGCTCTTTCTAGTGTAATTAAACTATTCTTTAACCAAAAAGTTACATCTTGGCTTAATAAGGGCAAAACTACAGTCCAAGCTTTTAAGGGAATGATTTTTGGTTTACCACTTCCAATTTGTAGCTGTGGTATTTTACCTTTCTACCAAACTATTGTTAAAAAAGGAGTAGCTCCAGCTGCAGCTTTAGCTTTTTTAATTGCAACGCCCGAAGTTGGACTAGATGCGATTTTAATTTCCTTACCCTTACTAGGCTTAGAGGTCACTATCTATCGTCTCATTTCGGCTATATTACTAGCTTTTCTAGTTGCCTTAATACTGTCTCGTTTTGTAAAAACAGAACCAACTTCTATTCTTCTCGAAGAAACAGATGAAAATTTAAGTTTTAAAGAAAAGTTCAAAGAGGCTTTAAAGTTTGGATTTTTAGACCTTGTAGATAACACTGGCCCTTGGATAGTTGCTGGGATTTGTCTTGCTGCTTTAATGGAACCGTCTTTGGGCAATATTAATTTTAACCTTCCTTTTGGTCTAGATATTTTACTTTGCTCAGTTATAGGCTTTTTTGTTTATGTTTGCGCTTCTGGAGCAACTCCAATCGTTGCAGTGATGCTTGCAAAAGGACTCTCACCTGGCGCGGGAATTGCTTTTTTACTAACTGGCCCTGCAACTAACCTAAGCACAATAGGAATTCTTAGCAACCTTCATGGCAAAAAGTTTTCATTAGTCTTTACCACTACTGTAGTTTTTATTTCTTTAGTTCTAGGGGTGATAGTAAATTTAATTTTTACTAGCTATGGTGCGACTAAACTAATTACTGAGCATCATGATGAACTTGGAGTCTTCTATACAGTTTTTGGATATATACTTATACTGATTTTTTCCTACTCAATTCTTAGACAAGGACCTAGGAAGTTTTTTGGTCATGTTTTAAATGCTAGTTAGCGCTAGTTTCATTCAGATTAAAATCTTCATATTTATACCATTAGATATGAACTATAATCCTAACTTACCCTCAAAAGCTCCTCCCAACTAGTCGTATAAAGTCCAGACTTTTTAGCACTTCTATAGAGAGATTTTCTATTTAAACCTTCAGCTCCATATTGAATAGTACGCGCCCCCATAGTGTTATTAATGTTATCAATTGCATTTAAAAGAGATTTACTAGTTTCAGGTTCATAAGTTCTAAAAATATCCATTTGCCTTGAATGCTCAGGTACAATATCACTTAGAACCACACCTGCTTTTTTATAGCCATAACCTGTCTTAAAAATGATTTTCAAACACTCTCTAGCTTCTTTAATTAAAAACGCAGTATCATTAATTGGGCTTAAAAGTTTTTTTTCAGCTGAGTTGTAATAACGTAAATGACTTGCAGAGTATTTACTTGTCCTAATATAAACTGATATTTTGCTTGTGACACTTCCCTGCTCTCTTAATTTAAAAGCAGCTCTCACAACAAAACTTGCTAAAGCTTCACTAAGTGCTTCAAATTCAGTAATTTGATTTTTAAAAGATCTAGATCTAATAATTTGTTTTTTTGGAGCATAAGTTTGAGTAAAGTTAATTGACGGAACACCTTGCAATTCTTTTTGGGTTTTTAAACCAAAAATTTTTAAATTTTTTCTAAGCCATTTTTCAGGTGCAGTTGAGAATTGATGTGCTGTGTCTATGCCATAATATTTTAAAAATCTAGCACTTTCTCTTCCAACTCCCCAAATTTCTTCTACAGGAAAATCACATAAAGCTTTATAAATATCGTTCTTAGTATAAAAAATATGAACACCTTTTAAGTTAGAATTTTTTTTTGCTTTATTTGTAGCAACTTTTGCAAGAGTTTTTGTTGGAGCAACTCCTATAGTAACTGAAATACCAGTCCATTTATAAATTTTTTCTCTTAACTCACTTGCTAAACTCTTTAAATCTTCTTTTGGGATAGTGCTTAGATCGAGAAATGCCTCATCAATTGAGTAAATACTCACTCTCGGTGCTGCATCAAGTAAGATTGCCATAACTCTTTGTGACATATCTCCGTAAAGTGGAAAATTTGAAGAAAAAGTATAAATTCTATGTTTTTTAATTAAATCTTTAACCTTAAAAGCAGCAATTCCCATTGGAATTCCTAAGGCTTTTGCTTCTTTTGAACGAGAAACTACGCAACCATCATTACCCGAGAGCACAATTACTGGCTTACTTCTTAGTTTAGGATTAAAAACTACTTGGCAGCTAACAAAAAAACTATCGCAATCCACTAAGGCAAGCATTTACTTTACTGTCCGAATCACATTAGTCACTACACCCCAAATTTCAAAATCAACATTATCCCCCTCTCTTATAATTATAGTTTGATAATTCTTATTTTCAGGACGTAAAAATATTTTTCCTACACCTTTATAAAATCTTCTTATTACTAACTCTCCATTATAAATTGCAATTACAATGCTTTTGTTTTTTACATCAAGAGAGCGATCAACAATTAGTAAGTCATTTACATATACTCCAGCACCAATCA
This sequence comes from uncultured bacterium, assembly GCA_937976335.1. Taxonomy (GTDB): domain Bacteria; phylum Bdellovibrionota_C; class UBA2361; order UBA2361; family CALJRW01; genus CALJRW01. The sequence goes on from CALJRW010000115.1 coordinate 17,218, forward strand.
TAGAATTATTACTGGCTCGCATAAAAAAAGTAGAGATTGGATTTGCAATTAAGTACTTATTTAAATCAAGAGCACACTCAATCGAATCAGCAACAGGCGAAGCAAAACCACTTGTAACTGACGAAAGAGAAACTGAAGAAAGCACAGAATTAAAATCTGGATTATGCTTTGAGGTGTATTTTTTGTAATTATTGTCTGACAAAGTTTTCTCCCAGATTAAGCCCTAATTTATCTGCAGGGCTGGTTGTTCCACAGGCACCTTTGTTTGCAACATGGGTGTAAATCATGGTCGTTTTAAGACTATTGTGCCTTAATAACATTTGAATTGTTCTAATATCTGCTCCATCTTCTAAAAGGTGTGTTGCAAAAGAATGCCTAAAAGTATGCGCTGATATTTTCTTATGAACTCCAGCTCGAAGACTTGCTTGTTTTATATGCTTTGTTAATGAGCTAGGGTGCAAATGATGCCTTCTAACTCTACCTGTTCTTGGATCTTTAGATGTCTTATAAGAAGGGAAAACATACTGCCAACTCCAGTCCCAAGGAGCATTTGGATATTTTCTTTCAAGCGCGTAATCCATCGAAGCACCACCTAAATTTTTTCCTTTTAATAATTTATCTTCTTCTAAATACTTATGGCTAATTTTTAAATGTTGAATTAAATTTTCTTTGATCAATAAAGGTAAAGGAACAGCTCTATCTTTTTTCCCTTTTGATAGTCTAATAAATAACTGATTTCTATCAAAATCAATATCTTTAACTCTTAATCTTAAAACTTCATTTAACCTTAAACCCGCACCGTAAAGTAAAGTTACAATTATTTTATATTCACCTTTTAGACTACTAATAATTTTTTTTACAGCCTGTTTAGAAAGCACTGTAGGAATAAGTCGTGGTTTTTTAGAACGAGAGTAAGAACTAAAGTTACCGAGCTCTATCTCCAACACTTCCCTATATAAAAAAACTAAAGCATTTAATGCTTGGTTTTGAGTACTAGAAGATACAAGCCTTTTATTAGCTAAATAAGAAAGAAAATTTGAAATATCATATTCATGATTCTCTATTACCTTATTTAATGATTGATACTGATGAAATTTAATATATCTTTTAATCCACTCTACATAGGTTTTTTCCGTTGCGTAGCTATAACCTTTAACTCGTATTTTACTAATAGTTTTAGGAATAATTCTTTGGTTTTTCATATAATAAATCCTATTATTTTCATATATAGAAAAATAATAGAAAATACTTATAAAAGTCAATCTTTAACAAAGAAGTTAAAGTGTTTTAAAGTATTTTTTTAATCTTATTTGCTAGTTAAAAATAAAAATTTATTTATTTTTATTATCCTTTCTCTAGTTCCTCGGAATTTAGGTTGAACTAGAGAAAACTTAGGGCGCATCAGTAGTTTTCTCTGGATCCTATTTATTTAATATTTTCTTAATGTTAGATAAGAATGTATAGTATTACTATGGTGCATCAGCAGATGGCTGAGCGTCTGATTAATATATGTTAAGTCGCTTATCCGAAAGTAAAGAAATAAAATGACAGATATCCCCTTTTATCGTAATCCGGATAATTCACACTGCTGGCAATGTTGTCTTAGAATGATTCAAGAATACTTTTATCCTGACAAAAAATTTTCTTTTGAGGAGTGGGATGAACTAACTGGTAAAAAGGAAGGGCTCTGGTCTTTTCCGCTTAAGGGGATGGCAGTGATGGAAAAGCTTGGTTTTGAAGTCATTAACTGGAAGGACTTTGACTACAACCTTTTTGCAGATATGGGTGGCGAATACCTTAAACAAAGATATGGAGAAGAAATAGGTAATGAAGAAATTAAACACTGTGATATTGCATCTGAGATGGAGAATGCTAAAAATTTACAACACTTACTATCTGAACCAAAAGTTCCTGACATTAATGACTTAAAAAAACTACTTAAAGATGGATATTTGGTAATTTGCAATGTTAACTCAAGGGTTCTTAAAGAAAAGTCAGGTTATAGTGGACATTTTGTAACTATTTACGAAATGGATTCTAACAACATTTTCATGCACGATCCTGGCCCACCTGGAATAAAAGCAAGAATTGTTCCGTTGGATCTCTTTGAGAGAGCATGGTGCTCTTTTTCTCCTCGAGATAAGAATATTATGGCTTTTAAACCTAATTTAGTGTAGCGTCGCGACTTAACAAATCGTTTTTACAGACGGCTTCGCCGCTGTAAAACTTAACGTTGAACCCAAGCTGCTGTCGCAGCGAACAAAAGCGTTGAGTCAAAACCTTACCTCCCCCGCCAACCCCGCTGGATTAAGTCAATTAATTTTTGAGAAAAATGAATTGACTTAATCCAGTGCCGGAGCTCAACAAAGACCTTAAGTCCCCCCTAGTGTTATCCGAAGTAAAAATTGAAGCAACAATTTAAAACTTTATCTGTCACCAGGAGGGACTTATGGGAGAACTACGTTCAAAAATGTATACGGCACTTCTGCTAAGAAACTATAGTAAAGAAACAATAAAAAGTTATCTTTTTTGTGTTAAGCACTTTGCGAAATATTTTAATAAGAGTCCTAGGGACTTAGGTTCTGTAGAGATAAAAGAATATTTTAAATATTTGGTAGAAGAGAAAGAAGCGTCATGCAGCTTACAACGTCAAACGAGAGCAGGACTTAGGTTTTTGTACGAATCGGTATTAAATCGAGAAGGTTTAGTAAAAGATATTCCAATAGCGAGAAGACGCGGCAAACCACTACCTCAATATCTTACTCCCAAAGAGGTGAAAAGATTTTTTAAGGCAATCAAAGATCCCAGACACCTAATGATGCTAGAAATAGTTTACGCAACAGGGGTTAGGACAGGAGAATTAGTAAAATTAAAAGTAAAGACCTGCGCAAAACCTATAGATACAGAGCGGAAAAACTATGTTAGAAAAGAAGAATGGAAGAACAACAAGATTTTACAACGAGCTTAATAGAGAGAAGATTTCAAGAATCAAACCAATGGTTTAAGTTAAAGAGACAG
>CALJRW010000116.1 GCA_937976335.1 uncultured bacterium
AAGCTCTTCAAAATCAAGAAGTAATGCATGTTCAGTAAAAATTTGACGTATAAATCTTCCTGATGAAAGCTTTTCAATTGTATTCGCTAGATGTCCAGGAAAAATCTTATCTCCTTTTGAGAATAAATCACTCGGAATTTCAAATCTGCCTCCAATTTCTGCATTGCATATTAACCTTTTAGTATCAGAATCTGAGACTGCAAGCTCTTTTTCAGTTTTTAAAACTGTTCCATTAGAACCGGTCGATGCAACTATCCCAGCGTCAGTATCTAAATCTAAAGCCTTAAGAGTTAACGCTGTATCGTTTGTAAAAACTAAATTTTCTATATCAAACCCAACTTCTCTAAATGCTTTTAGAATATCTTTACCTAGATCTCGTCCATCAGTTAAATCTTTTATAAACCATTCATTTTTGGAATATTTATCCCTACTAGTTACAACTGCAGTTATGCCTATATCTCCCAGAGGCTTGTTCACTACTGCATTAGACCAAACAAAACCAAAATTTTTAAAATCGCTTATTGGCTTATTTAACTTAGTAATTCCTTCAGAAATAGCTTTAGCAAGTTGATAACAATAGTCCGTAAATGAATCTTGAGAATTACTAGAATTTTTAAGCTCCTCATTTCTATACTTAAAAATAAAATTCCAGTTTTCTCTACCGTCATCCGTACATGTTCTAAAAGCTGCTTTTGTTGAAGTGCCTCCAATATCTATCGCCAGTACTTCTCTCTTTTTACTATCTGCTTTTTTATTAGTTATAAAACTTGGAAGAGCTTCAAAAGGAGATTCATCTGTTCCAGCAGTTTTGGACCATTTTTTAGCTAAGTTTTTAAGCTTTTCTGTGTTTTCTTCAATTTTGTAAAAACCTAAAGTTCTTAGTTGCCCTCTTACAGATCTCATAAGAACTTTTAGTAACACATTAGAATTAAACTTAAAAGTATAGATCTTTAACTATCTTCTATCTACTTACTTACCTGTAACTCTTCCTGCTCAGAAAAGTCATAAGCAGTTTCTCTCACTTTCTTATCACCTGCCTCAATTTGAAAAACTTTCTTAGAATAAAACTCAAGACACGTTAATTTATTTCCATAAACTAAGCCTGTATCAATACCAATTTTGTAGGGCATATCTACAAAAATTTCTTCGTAAGGAGTGTGCCCAAAGATAACGGTTTTTTCGAAATAATGTTCATTATCAATAAAATCTTCTCTGATCCAAAAAAGATCTTCATTTTGCTGATCTAGAATTTCTCTTAGTGGATTTAAACCTGCGTGAGCAACTATAAAATCATTAAAAATTACAAATCTTTCCAAATTTCTAAAAAATTCAATATGACTTTCAGGCATTGCACGAACTAGATTAGAAGCTAAATCTACTGGGTTTAACCTGTAACTTTCAAAAAAACTATCTCCTCCATTTCTTAGGTAAAAATCACCACCTTCTCCATCAAAGCCAAGGTAGTCGAGTAACATATCTTCATGATTACCACGAAGAAAAACTGTTTGGCTAAATTTTTCTTTAAATTTAATTACAAGATCTATTACACCTTTGGAGTCAGGGCCTCTATCGATATAATCTCCAACGAAAACAACTAAATCTTCTTGGCTTAAGCCTTGCTTATCTTCTAGGAAGGTTAAAAGCCTTGTAAGCTCTTTAACGCAGCCATGTACATCTCCAATGACAAACACCCTATTATAACTCTTTTCTATTCTCACAAACGCCTTTTCAACTACAATATCCATCAATGTTTAGATTACAAAAGTGGGTATATTGTTGCAAGAGAAAAAATAAATCAAATCAGGAGGTTATCTAGCTTAACTACCAGAAGATTTAAGAACCGCAAGAAAAGCATCTTGAGAAATTGACACCTTACCTACTTGCTTCATTCTTTTCTTACCTTTCTTTTGTTTTTCTAAGAGCTTTCTTTTTCTTGAAATATCACCACCATAGCACTTAGCTGTTACGTTTTTTCTTAAAGCCTTCACAGTCGAACGTGCAACAACCTTTGTTCCAATTGCTGCTTGAATAGCAACATCAAACATTTGTCTATCAATTAACTCTTTTAATTTGTCAGTTAGCGCTCTCCCTCTTGAAAAAGCATGGTCTTTATGAACTATAACGCTTAGAGCATCAACATTTTCACCATTAAGTTTTATATCAAGCTTCACTAGCTTATCTTCCTTATATCCAATTATTTCATAATCAAAAGATGCATAACCTTTAGTTCTACTTTTTAAACGATCATGAAAATCAAGAACTACTTCATTTAGTGGCAACTTATACTTAATAACAGCTCTATTTTCTCCATGAAAAGAAAGTCCATCCTGAAGCCCTCTTTTTTCTTCACAAAGTTCCATAACCCCACCAACATATTCTTTAGGAGCATGTACAGTAGCTAAAACTATTGGTTCTTTAATCTTTTCTATCTCTTGAGCTTCAGGGAGTAAGCTCGGATTATCAACATATATTTTCTCACCATCTTTTTTATGAACTTCATATATTACTGTTGGAGCTGTTGTAATTAGATCAAGTTCAAATTCACGCTCTAACCTTTCTTGCACAATTTCCATGTGAAGTAAGCCTAAATACCCGCATCTAAATCCAAAACCAAGCGCTGCTGAAGTTTCAGCTTCAAAACAAAATGAGCTGTCGTTAAGAGAAAGTTTTTCTAAAGCTGCCCTTAGAGCCGCATAATCACTAGCATCTACAGGAAACAAACCACCAAATACCATTGGCTTAGTCTCTTGATAACCAGGTAGTGGCTCAATATCTGATTGTTTTGAATGACAAACTGTATCACCTATTTTAATATCTTTTAAATTCTTAATAGCTGCAGAAAAGTAACCAACTTCTCCAGCACTTAAACTTTTTACCTCCATTGCATGAGGTGTAAAAACTCCGAGCTTATACACTTCATAATCCGCCCCAGTTTGAAAAAATCGAACCTTGTCGTTTGGTTCAATCTTACCATCAATAACTCGAATTTGAGCTACAACTCCTAAGTATGAATCAAACCAAGAATCATAAACTAAAGCTCGTAGCGGCTTATTAACATCTCCTTCTTTAGGAGCAGGAATTTCTTTAACTATTCTTTCTAAAACTTCCTTAATGCCAATACCGGTTTTAGCACTTATTTCAATTGCATCACTTGCATCAATTCCAATAATATCTTCAATCTCAGCCTTAACCTTTTCAACATCTGCGCTTTGTAGATCTATTTTATTTAAAACTGGAATAATCTCTAGATCGTTTTCTATAGCTAAATAAACATTAGCTAAAGTTTGCGCCTCAACTCCTTGAGTGGCATCAACCACTAAAAGAGCTCCTTCACAAGCTGATAAACTACGGGAAACTTCATAAGTAAAATCAACATGACCAGGCGTATCAATTAAGTTAAATACGTAATCATTACCGTCTTCTGCAGTATAAGGGATACGAACAGTTTGAGCTTTGATAGTAATCCCTCTTTCTCTTTCAAGATCTAATTTATCTAAAAACTGCTCTTGCATTTCTCTTTTTTCTAGAGCTCCAGTATCTTCTAAAATTCTATCTGCAAGTGTGGATTTCCCATGATCGATATGGGCAATTATGCTAAAATTTCTGATGTTACTTTTCATTTGCTACAGGCAAGTTTACATATAAATTAAATAAATTCAATTAGCTAACTTAGTATCAAGTTTTTAAATAAATTGCAGAATAAGAGAAAATGCTTTAAAATAGTCTACATGCCACGTATAAGTTTTTTTCTTGGAATTGCGATATACATGTATTATCGTGACCACAACCCTCCACATTTTCATGCTATTTATGGTGAATACGCTGCCATGGTCGGAATTGAAGATGGGAATGTAATAGCCGGAAAACTTCCAAAGAGAGCATCAGAGCTAGTAAAAGAATGGGCAGAAATCAATAAAATCTTATTACTCAAGAATTGGGAACTAGCTCAAAATGATGGAGATTTAATACCTGTTCCGCCGATTGAATAATAGGTCAAATGAGCAAAACTATGATCAAAGTTAAAAAAGTAATACCAATAGAAAAAAACACCTTAAAGCTAACTTTCTCAAATGGAGAAAGTAAAGAAATTGATATTTCCGATTTGATGCATGGTAAAAAGTTTTCACCACTTGCTGATGAGGTCTTTTTTAAACATGTTGCAATAGATGAGAATGGAGGTATATTCTGGCTGAATGGTGCTGATATATGTGCAGATGTACTATATCAAATTTGCTTTCCTGATTAATCCCTATGAACAAAACAATACTTTCACTAATTTTATTTTTTATTTCTAGCATTGCTGTAGCAGAAACTACACCAAAAATAAAAGTTGGCCTAGGAGCAATTCTAAGTGGTGACTTAGCTGTGTATGGAGAAGGCGATCTGCAAGCTAGATAAAAGATTAATCAATCAAATTATAAAAAACTATAACTTATCAAAAAACAATTCTCTTATCACCAAATAACAAACTGTCAAAATACCTGCAAATAACCAGAAGATACAGATTAAAATAAATACTTTGTAAGTCATAAAACTAATCATGTTAACTCCACAATATGTTTAGGATTATAATCTTTCAATTTTTTAAAATTAAATTTCTGTTTTGAAAAAAGCAAAGAGACAGAAATAATTAAAATTGGTAAAATTAAGGCTATTAAGTTTCCTATAAACCAATTTAGCTCTTCGTCTTCAATTATATTCCAAGCCCCAATACCACAAATTAAACCAGCACAGATTGAAATCAAAGCAATATTCTTACTTGTCTTTTCTGAATATAGGCCAAAGATAAATGCAGCGACTGGTGTTGCAAATAAAATCCCTCCAAAGATGTCAATTTTTAAAAGAGAGACTCCTTCCAAAGATAAGGCAGCAAAAATTCCTAACAAAGAGACAAGCACTGTAGAGATTCTTCCAAACTTAATCTGTTTAACTTCGTCATTCTCTTTTTTTAATTTTTCATAAAAATCTGCAGTTAATAAAGATTGAATTCCTGAAAGAGAAGTGTCGGCAGTGGATGTAGCAGCCACAAAAGTCATACACGCAAACATTAGACCTCCAATAGGCCCTAAGATTTCAGTGAATATGTAAGGTGATACTTCACTTGTTGAATTAATCCCTACTCCCTCTCCCAAACCTAAAGCTAAACCTGCACCTCCTACTATTGTTCCAAAACAAAGCGGGATAGCAAGCCAAGCAAAAACTCCTCCAATCAAATACGCTTTTTTTAAAGTTTTAGAATCTTTTGCAGCAATAGCTCGCTGATGATAGCCTTGTTCGAACATAACTTGACCTAGTGCTATAACGAGCACTGCAATTCCATATCTAAAACCACTTAAAGAACAAAAGCTGAGTGCATTTTTATTATGATTAATATTTTGAGGGTCTTCAACAACTTTTTCTAGTCCATCATATAAAAAACTAATTCCACCTATTTCTACCAAAAGCCAGGGAATTAAAATTAAGCATCCAACTGCAATGACTAAAAATTGTAGTAGATCTGTGAATAAAGATCCGCGAAGACCACAAAAAGAGATATAAATAGTTACTAAAATTGCAGTTAAAATAACTCCATTTTTAAAAGGAATACCAAATGTTGTGTTGAATAAAAGGCCAGCTCCTACAAGCTGTTCTGTAAAAACATATAAAGAAACTAAAATACCAAAAAGTAAAAATATGATATGCAAGACTTTTCCAAAACGTTCATAAATAAACTCAGAAAATGTAGATGCTTTTGGCATTATTCTTCTTAAGCGAAGAGATATCGAAATAAAAATAAAAAACGGAATAACAGCTCCCCAGGCATAGTGAATCCCTCCTGTTACTCCAAACCACATTCCAGCCTCAGAGGAGCCCATCAAAGTAAGCGTCCAAACCCATGAAGATAATATACTTGCTGAAAGAATTCCTAAGCCTGAATTTCTGCCTGCTGCTACAAAGTCATCAACACTTCTAGTTACTCTAAAACTCTTATAAAAGGCTGAAAGCAGGATTACTACAGCTAATACGATAAAGAAGATATATCCTGTTAATTGACTCATAAAGTTATTCTATTGGATTTTCAAATCTTATTCAAATAAAATAAGAATATTTTTTTACTTTTCTTAATTTTTAAGAATATGCTATAATCAAACTTATGAATTATATAGACCCTCTTCACGAAATCCAAAGCTCAATCATTGAAACATTAGCTGAAAATAAGAACTTAAGTGTCAAAAAACTACACCTCCATCTCACTCAAAACTTAAAATTAAAAATCTCAAGCCAAAACCTATACAGAACCGTTTCAATGCTAATTAAAGAAAAAGTTATTTCAAAAGAAGACAAAAAATTAATTCTCAATCAAGAATGGATTTATCATTTTCTAAAAGTTGCTGATGCAATAAAAATTAACTACAGCTCTCAAGAATCAGTTTTAGATGGATTACCAAAAAATGAAGGCGAAACAGCTGAATTCTTTTCTGATTCATTAATGAGCTTAGATTTAATTTGGATTAATATTTTATTTCGTTTAATAGAATTAACTGAGAGTAAAGATTGGCATGTATACAATTCACATCCTTGGTACGCTATAGGAACAATAGAAACAGAAAAACGTTTTTTTGAAAGATTAGTACTCCGTGGTGTTAATGTATCAATGCTTTATGGAAACAATTATTTTTTAGATAAATACGGTGAAAAACTCATTAATTTAAGTGGCTTTAAAACAAAAATTGAAGTCAACACCATGTTTCCCAAGGAAGGTTATGCCCTCTGGGTTTGTGAAAAATACTTAGTAGAAGTAATTTTTCCAAAAGAAGTTTCAAAACATTTCGCTCACTTTTTTCAAAATATTTCCTCAATGTCACAATTTGATCTAAAAATGTTTTCAGAACTATTTAAAATGAAAGAACGTTGTTCACTTAAAGTTGAACTGAATTCTAAAAAGGCTGATAGGTATAGGAAGGGAATTGTGAAGTTTTTGGAGAGCGAATGTTAATAATAAGCTTTTGCTGGAACGATCCAACCCATGATATTGCTAATACTTTAACTTTCATCAACTAAACTTATCGACTAAAATAAAAATCTAAATATTGTACACTTTTTTAACCTAAAATTTTCTTAAGATTTCAAAATCTGTTAAAATTATGTCTTTAGAAGTATATACTGCTCGATATTTGGTTTTACCGTTTTTTTCTTGCAATTTATGCATAGCATAAATTCAGTTTTATTTGTTCGAGCAGTATATGTGCTTATTATGGCAAAAAATGGCTTCGCCATTGTTTTGCTCGCCCAACAAATCATTTACTTTTCCCGCTTGAAAGCGGAAAAACCAAATGTCGTTGAGTATATGTAAACATGAGTTTAAAATCACAAATTTTAGGACTTTCTGACACTCTTGATGCAAGTCTACATACGAAGGCAGATTTAGATAATCTTGCTCCCAACTTACCTGATTTAGATCGTCGCTCTGAGATAGGCGAAAGAGTCCTCTTGTCTGCAATGAATTCAATGCAGTTTTCTGATTCTAGAGATTATCAAAGATCACTTGGTTTAGATTGTGGAAGCTTGAGAGGTTCTTTACGTTCATATGCATTTGCATTAATGACTCATGATGCTGTCTTACAAGTTAGAGAAAAAACTGATAAAAGAATTGTCGTTGTAGAACTTGGTACAGGTAGCGGCACTAATGCAGTAGCTGCATTAAAAGCAGACCCTCATCTTAGTTATGTTGGTTTTGAAAAAGATGAGCTAACTCATGAATATGCAAAGAGTCATACAAAATTATATGATCCTCAAAATAGAGCTCAAATAGTTAAAGGAGATTTCTTATCGAGCCCACTCGAAAAAATCGTTGGTGGAAAGGCAGATATTATTATAAACGAAAATATCGGCCCTTTCTTACTTACTCATGAACCTCAGCTTGAAGCAGCAAAAATGGGATTAACCATTGCACACAAAGAAACTTTGTTCATTCCTTCTGCTGTTAACTTTCTATTACGAGCCAATAATCGTCAAACACATAATCTTGGGCAAATAAAATTTAATACAGATTACGATTATCCTCTGACTTTCGAAACTGATTTTGAAAAAGATGAAATAGAACCTGGAAGAAACTCTTTTAAAGCTTTTCTAGAAATTTTAACACATAACGATTTCCCACTAACGAGAAAAGCTGAAGAGGGGCTCCCTACTTTACCAACAGATCAAATATTTGGCCTTAAGGCACCTGAAATGACAAGCTCTAAAAGCAAAATTAGAATGCAAGTGAGTTGCTCAACTTTAGAAGATGAATTTTTCAAACCTGAAGAGTTATTTGAAATAGTTAATACGTAAATTAAAACTATAAAAAAGAAAAAACGATCTTGCAAAAGCTATTAAGAAACCCAACTCTCAATATCCTTAACCTGAAGTGCTGGAATATCAAGTTTATTCTTTTTTCTATAACCATTTAGCTGTTGATGAATTTGAGTTGCTTTAAAATTTTTTAAATTTTCTGTTGTCGTGTAAACTTCCATAACATGCTCAGACCACTCTTCTGGAATACCAATATTTAAAAAATCTTCCTTTTTAGGTTTAACCCTGCCTTCTTCAGGTCTCATTTGTGGAAAAAACAAAACTTCTTGAATTGATTCATTATTGGTCATAAGCATTACTAACCTATCTATCCCAATTCCAATACCTCCAGTTGGTGGCATTCCATATTCAAGAGATCTAAGAAAGTCATAATCAATAAACATTGCTTCCTCATCACCCTTTTCTCCAAGCTTTACTTGCTCCTCAAAACGCTCTCGCTGGTCAATTGGGTCGTTTAGCTCTGAATAAGAATTAGCAATTTCTTTACCTAATACCATAAGTTCAAATCTTTCAGTAAGTGCTGGGTTTGTTCTATGTTCTTTAGTTAGCGGACTTAACTCTTTAGGATAATCAATAATAAACGTTGGTTGCTTGTATTTAAATTCACATTTTTCACCAAAAATTTCATCAATAAGCTTCCCTACCCCCATTGATTTATCAGTTTCAATATTTAATTTCTTGCAAACTTCTCTAAGTTCATCTTCATTCATTCCCTTAACATCAAAGCCAGTGTGTTCTTTAATAGCATCTAGTATAGGAACTCTTTTGTAAGGAGCTTTAAAGCTAACTGTATTCTCACCAAAAGTAACTTCAGTTGAACCTGTTGCTTCAATCGCAACTTTCTCTAACAAAGTTTCAGTTAAGTCCATCATCCAGTTATAATCTTTGTACGAAACGTAAAGTTCCATCATTGTGAATTCAGGATTGTGAGTTCTATCCATCCCCTCATTTCTAAAAGATTTGGCAAACTCATAAACTCCATCAAAACCACCAACAATGAGTCTTTTAAGATAAAGTTCACAAGCAATTCTCATATAAAGCTTTGTATCCAGAGCATTATGATGAGATATAAATGGTCTCGCAGAGGCTCCTCCTGGTATTGGCTGTAAAATTGGAGTTTCTACTTCAAGATACCCTCTATCATTAAAGAAATTTCTAATTGAGTTAATGATTTTACTTCTTTTTATAAAAGTATCTTTGACTTTTGGGTTAACAATTAAATCAACATATCTTTGTCTATATCTAAGTTCAGGGTCATTAAACTCGTCATATACATTCCCTTCAGAGTCTTCTTTAGGAAGAGGCAAAGGACGTAAAGTTTTAGAAAGTAAAGTAAAGTCTTTGACTTTTATAGTCGGCTCTCCAACTTTAGTTGTAAAAAGCTCTCCTTCTAGTCCAACAATGTCACCAATATCTAAAAGTTTTTTATAAATTTCGTTATATTTAGATTTATCTTCCCCAGAACAAATTTCATCTCTATTAAAGTACACTTGAATTCTTCCAGACCCATCTTGAAGTTCAGCGAAACTTGCTTTTCCTTGAATTCGCCTTGACATTAAACGGCCTGCAACGACAACTTTTTGACCTTCAATAAAATTATCTTTAATTTGCTGACTCGTATGATCTACAGGAAACAATGGTGCAGGATAAGGATTAATTCCTAACTTTCTAAGCTCTGCTAGCTTTTCTCTTCTTATTTTTTCTTGTTCTGATAAGGACATTTTTTGAAGATAACAGTAGCTTCTAAGCTTGGCAAGTTTAAGATGTAATTAGAATTAATCAAACTAAAGCCGAGTCTTAAACTCTTCAATTGTTTTCTCTAGTCCAGCATCTAAATCAACCTTTGGCTCCCAACCTAATACTTCTTTTGCCCTACTAATATCAGGCTTTCGTCTCGTTGGGTCATCTTCTGGTAAAGGCATTTTTATTAACTTAGACGAAGAATTTGTCTTTTTCATAACAACATCAGCCAATTCTTTAATTGTCATTTCATTAGGATTGCCTAAGTTAATAGGCTGATGATAATCATCTTTTTCCATCGTCGCGATAAGTCCAGAAACTAAATCAGATACATAACAAAAAGACCTAGTTTGATTACCATCTCCATATATAGTTATATCTTCACCTGTAATAGCTTGAACTATAAAATTAGAAACTACTCTACCATCGTCAAATAACATCCTTGGACCATAAGTATTAAATATCCTAACTATTCTTGTATCTACATTGTTAGATGTGTGGTAATTCATAGTTAAAGTCTCGGCAACTCTCTTACCTTCATCATAACAACTTCTCGGACCAATAGTATTAACATTTCCCCAGTAAGATTCAGGCTGTGGATGAACTTCAGGATCTCCATAAATTTCAGAGGTTGATGCAACTAAAAACCTAGCTCCAACTCGCTTGCAAAGACCAAGCATATTAAGAGTTCCCATAACATTAGTTTTTACAGTTTTTACTGGATTATGCTGATAATGAACAGGTGATGCAGGACACGCTAAGTGATATACTTCATCAGCTTCAAGCAAAATAGGTTGAGTAACATCATGCCTTATAAACTCAAAATTAGGATTTCCCAGATGATGTTTTATATTTCTCTTTCTTCCTGTAAATAAATTATCAAGAACTATTACTTCATAGTCTTTTTCAAGTAACCTGTCACATAAATGAGAACCTATAAACCCAGCCCCTCCTGTAATTAACACTCTTTTTGACATATTTCTTCCTCTTTATTAAGAATCTTGTAAAACTGGCACTCTACCAATTGAATAATAGACAAATCCTTTTTCTTTCATTAATTTTGGTTTAAAAATATTACGCCCATCAAATATAACTGGCTCTTTTAACTCACTTTTAATCTTATCAAAATTAGGCACTCTAAACTGTCCCCATTCAGTACAAACTATCAAAGCATCAGCACCGTTTATAGCATCATACTCAGATTTGGCATAAAACATTCTATCATTAGATCCAAATTCAACCTTAAAAGTTTCAATTGCTTCTGGGTCATATGCTACAACAGTAGCGCCTTTCTCAATTAACGCCTTACATACCGATAAGGCAGGCGCTTCTCGAACATCATCAGTTTGTGGCTTAAAGGCTAAGCCCCACATAGCAAACTTTTTACCATTCAGTGACTCACCTTTAGTGTCGTAAAACTCAGAAACTTGTTTAGCAAGTTTTGATTTTTGAAGTTTATTTACAGCTTCAGTAGCTTGTCCAAGCTTAAAATCATAGTCATAATCTAATGCAGTTTTAACTATAGCTTGTACATCTTTTGGAAAACACGATCCTCCATAACCAATCCCTGAGTATAAAAAACTCATACCGATTCTTGAATCTGTACCAATACCTTTTCTAATATGATCTATATTAGCCCCTGTTTTTTCACAAAGATTTGCAATTTCATTCATAAATGAAATTCTTGTAGCAAGCATGGCATTTGCCGCATATTTTGTAAGTTCCGCAGAAACAACATCCATTACTAAGATAGGATTATTATTTCTAACAAAAGGAGCATAAAGTTCTTGCATAATCTTAGCAGATTTTTCATTATTTGCTCCAATAACCACTCTATCAGGTTTCATAAAATCATCGATTGCAGCACCTTCTTTTAGGAATTCAGGATTACTTACAACATCAAATTCCTGACTTGTATGCTTTGAAATTGCAGCCCTTACTTTTTCTGCAGTACCTACAGGAACTGTGGATTTATCAACTATTACTTTGTAAGCATTGATATGTTTTCCGATGCTTTCTGCAACTTGTAAAACTCGACTTAAATCAGCTGATCCATCTTCGCCCTGAGGCGTACCTACTGCAATAAAAATTACATCTGATTTTTGAACTCCTTCTTCCGTCGACGTAGTGAACGACAACCTACCATTCTTTGTATTCCTCTCAACTATAGAATCAAGACCAGGTTCATATATAGGAATTTCACCATTTTTTAAGGCCTGAACCTTTGCTTCATTAACATCAACACAAATTACCTCATTCCCATTGTCTGCAAAGCAAGCACCAGCAACTAAACCAACATAACCTGTCCCTATAACTCCTACTTTCATATCTATCCTTGTTATCTATAAATTCAAGATTATAATATTGCATATTTTTTAGATTGCAAATACTAGTAAATTTAATCAAAATCAGATTTTATCAATTCTTTTTTTAAACTCACTCACATTGTACTCAACCATAAAGTATGATATATTCTTAATCATGACAGCAGGTTATCTAATTGACATGGATGGAGTAATTTATAGCGGTGGAGATTTAATTCCGGGAGCTACTGAATTTATCCAAAAGCTAAATACTGACGGAACACCATACCTATTCCTCACAAACAACAGTCAAAGATCCAGAAGAGACGTAGTCACTCGCCTAGCAACTATGGGAATAGACACTGAAGAAAAACATATTTTTACGAGTGCCATTGCTACTGCAAAATTTCTAGGCAATCAAAATCCTAACGGCACTGCATACGTTATAGGCGAAGGAGGCTTACTACTAAGCCTTCATAATGCAGGATACTCAATTGTCGACAAAAACCCAGATTATGTAGTAGTTGGAGAAGGTGTAAATTACACACTGGATATGGTTAGTAAAGCTATCGATATGATACTAGCTGGTGCCAAGCTAATAGCAACCAACCTTGACCCCTCTCCAAAAATAATTGGCTGGACCAAACCAGGTATTAAAGCAACTGTTGCAATGCTTGAAGAAGCAACCGGCAAAAAGGCTTTTAGTGTTGGCAAACCATCCCCTGTTATGATGAGAGCAGCAAGAAAAGAAATAAACTTATCAACTGCCGAAACAACTATCATTGGCGATACTATGTCAACAGACATATTAGGTGGAGTTCAAATGGGATATAAAACTATCTTAACTCTTTCTGGAACAACTTCCAAAGAAGACCTTGCTAGCTATGCTTATAAGCCTGATCAAATCATTACTTCAGTTAAAGAGCTTTTGTAAAAATCTTCTTACCTTTAGTGTTCTAACACCCACTAATATGCATTAGAATTTCTAAAACCTTTCCAAACTGTCAAAATCAAGATTTTTAGATCAAAAAACAATGACCAATTCTCAATATAATATAAATCATATTCAATTCTTTTATCAATTGATGTGTCTCCTCTCCAACCATTAACTTGTGCCCAACCCGTCATACCAGCAGGCACTTTATGGCGAAGCATATATCTTGGAATTCTTTTTCTAAATTCCTTTATATAAACTGGCCTTTCAGGACGAGGACCAACAATTGACATATGCCCAACTAAAACGTTAAAAAGTTGGGGAAGTTCGTCTAAGCTTGTTGAACGTAAAAAAGCTCCAATAGGCGTAATTCTATTATCATTCTCTTTTGTCCATCCTGGACCTTCCTGCTCAGCATTAACATGCATTGTTCTAAATTTATAAATTTTAAACGGAAAACCATCATAAGAAACTCTTTCTTGGCTATATAAAATTCCACCTTTTGAAGTTAGTTTAACTAGCAAGGCAACTATCAACATTAAGGGAGAAAAAATTATCGTTAAAATAAAAGCTAAGACAAAATCTACAAATCGCTTTGCAGTAAGATTCATTGGTGATTCTTGGAGACTTATTGCAGGTAATCCCTCAAACTCTTGTATATAACCACCTAAACTTACAAACCTGTAAAGATCTGGAATTACTTTTACATCCACGATCGAATCACTTGCCTGAGTTAGAATTGAAGGTAATTTATCGGAATCTTCCAGAGGTAGTCCGATTAGAACCTGATCTATTTCTAAGGTATTTAAAATATGACTTAGGTCGTCATATCCTCCAAGGACAGGCAAGCCATCAGGTCCAACTTTATCATCTTTAGTAGAAGATAAGCAGCCTATCATTTGAATTCCAAGCTCTCTATGTTTTCTAACTCTTTTTGCAACATCAGCCGCAACTTGCCCAGCACCCACTAAGAGAATATATCGCAGGTTATAACCACGCCTTCTTACTTCTCTTAAAAAGGTACGTAAGATTCCGCGCTCTAAAACTGTTCCTACAATTGCAAGCCCTGCAAAGTAGACAAAAACCAGTCTTGAATACTCAACTGACTTCTCTCTAAAGAGATAAATAAAAGCCATAAAAACTAAAACACTAAGTATGTTTGAGTTAATTAAAAGCCATAGTTCTCGCATTCTGCTAGTTCCGCGCATCGGTTGATACAAGCCAACGTATCGAAACATAATTGCCCAAACAGGCCATATAATAAAAAGTAGAGAAAAATAATCGTCTAGTTCAGGAACACCTTTTTCAACAGGAATCCAAGTAGTAGAAAAACGTAAAAAATAAGCTAAAAACCAAGCTAGAGTAACTATGATTAAATCTGTAATTAGAAATAATATTTCAATTAAATGTCTTTTTTCTTTTAGCATATTTCCTGACTTAAATTATTACAGAAGTGTCGATATATATAAAAAAACAATAAAGCGTATTTCACAACGGATCCATTATACAATCATTTTAGAATTTTGGCTAACCTGCATAAACTTCTCCCAATCTCTATAAAAACGCTCTCTTGAAAATTTTTTAGCTTGTTCAATGCATGCCTTTTGTGAAAAATGAGTTTCATTTTTAATAAAAAAGTTTAATGCATATATTATAGCCCCTACTTCATCAGTACTTTTTTTAATAAACACTCCTGTATGTTCTTTCCTTAGCTCTTCCTCAGGCAAAACTCCCTTGACAGTTTCGAAAGCGCCTCCAGCTTTCAGTGCAATAACTGGCCTTCCTGAAGCTTGTGCTTCAACTGGTATAATTCCGAAATCTTCTAAAGCTGGAAAAAGTAAGGCTCTACAATTTGCATAACATTCAGCAAGCTCTTCGTCTGGCAAGAAACCTTTAAAAATTATATTAGCTTTAGCCATTCTCTTTAACTTTTGAAGTTCTGGACCTTTACCAACAATCCAAATTTCTTCACCAATTTGGTTAAATGCTTCTATTATCTTATCTACTTTTTTATAAGGAACCAAAGCTCCGGCATAGAGAAAAGCCTTTCCTTTTCCTTTTCCAACTTTTAACCAAGAGGTATCAACTGGTGGATAAATCACTTCAGAAGATCTCTTATAGTAACAGCGTACTCTTGCTTTTATAAAATTACTTATTGCAACAAATCTGCTTACTCCTAAAGATTTTTCTTTGTCCCAATTTCTAAGATAACTAACAATTGGCCAAATGAATGGTGTTTTTTTACCAAAATAAACTCTAACTTGATCCCAAATATACCTCATAGGGGTAAAACAGTAACAAATATGAGTAACCCCTTTTGGAACTACAACATTTTTTGCTGCAGCATGGCTTAAGCTAATTACTAAGTCATAATTTTCAAACTTGAAGTTCTTAATTACAAAAGGGAAAAATGGTAAAAAATAACGATAAAACTTAGCAATTCTGGGAATTTTATTTAAGCAAGAAACTTTTTTTACTCGAGCTTCAATTTTTTTTGAAACAGAACCTGAGACATGAACTAGTGTAAAAATGTCAGCTTTAGGATAAATATCTAAAAAAGCTTCTAAACACTTTTCTCCACCGCGCATTCCGGTTAACCAATCATGTACTAATGCGACTTTCATAATAGGCTTTTATATAAATTAAAGGTTTGTTGAGCTTTATTAGTATATTTAAATTTGCCTAAGAACCCTTCTCTTTGTTTAAAATCTTGTTCAATTTTATATTCATTATAATTGTTAGAAAAATCAAGAATAGCTTCAGTCAAAGCACTTACTGAAAAATCTTTAGCAAAAACATCAGTGCTACAAGCTGATAGTTCTTTTACACAATCAAGAGGCCTAGAAATTATAGGTCTTCCAAAACTTTGCGCTTCTATTGCCTGAAGGCAAAATCCTTCAGCAGTAGATGGAATGACAAGTGCTCTAGCATAGGCATATAAAGCGGACAAACTTGTGTCAGAAACTCTTCCTAAACATTTAACTTTCTCTTCCAATTTATATTTTGAAATTAAATCAATAACTCTTCTATTTTGATGAACTCCGAGGCCTACAAGATAAAGATTAACATTAGGTAGTTTCTTAGATTTATTTTTTGCTAAAAAATATGAAAAAGCTTCAATTAAATCATCAATTCCTTTTCGAGGCTTATCTAGAGAAATCACAGCTAAGAAGTAAGATGCATTTGAAAATTTTTTTTCTTCTTCAGTTTTAACATCACTTTCTACATTTAACTTTGGTTTTAATGCGTTTGGAATTGTTACAATTTTTAAAGCCTCAGAATCATAAAATTTTTTTATTTCACTTGAAGTAGCTTTACTAACAGAGATAACTCTATCTGCCCTTTTTAAAGCAGATTTAACTAAAAATGAACCAATAATCTTTTTGTACCATTTATCAGGATGATTTACATGAATCAAGTCGTGAATGGTTATCAGTTTTGGCGTAGAAATAAAATAAGGTAAGGTGTAGTGTGGACTATGAAATAAATCGTAAGTTGAAAATTTAATTTTTTTAGATAATAAGAAATATTCTGAAAAAGAATAAGGCTTGATAGAACTATATACAAACTTTGGCTCTCTTATGTTTTCAAGAAACTTTCTTATTTTTAAAGCTGTTTTTTTAGACGCGATAAGAGTTAACTCAATCTCATTTTTCTCAGTAAGACCAAGAGTTAAATTTTGAATATAAGTCCCTATTCCACCATCAAAAAATTTTCTGGCATCAAGTAAAACTTTTATTTTCTTATCAGTATTTTCTACTGACTTTGAACGCGTTGCTGGTTCCAATTTTCCCCCTCAACTACACCTTGAATTCCAGTTCTTTGATTAGAACTACCGCCTGAATAATATTTTCTAACAACGTAAGTTTTTTTATCTTGAGACTCATAATAAGTTCTTGCTAAAACTTCTGCTAAAAGCCCAAAAACGAGAAACTGAATACCGATAATAATCATCATTACAGACAAAGTAAGCATTGGCCTATTACCAATTGCTGCACCCATTACAAATTTATCAAAAACTAGCATAGCTAAAGCAAAAAAACCTATTCCACCTGTTAACATTCCAATAACACCAAAAAAATGAATAGGACGTTTTGCAAAGCCTAATAAAAATTTAACAGTAAGCAAATCAAGAACTACTCGTACGGTTCTTGAAATTCCATACTTAGACTCTCCAAACTGTCGAGCTCTATGATTAACTGGCATTTCGTAAATTTTAGCTCCAATTTGATTTGCAAGAGCAGGAATAAATCTATGCATTTCTCCATATAGCTTAATTCCGTGCGCAATATCCCTAGTCATTACTTTAAGGCTACATCCATAATCGTGAAGAGAGACTCCGGTAATTTTTGAAATTAGCCAATTTGCTAATCTACTTGGAATCTTTCTAGAAATAAGCTTATCTTTTCTGTCTTTTCTCCACCCCGCAACTAAGTCATAACCTTCGTTTAACTTTTTAACCATCTTAGGAATTTCAGAAGGATCATTCTGCAGATCGCCATCAAGCGTTATAACAACTTCATATCTAGAATGCTCTAGACCTGCAGCCATTGCCGCTGTTTGTCCAAAATTTCTTCTAAATTCTATCAAAAAGAAATGAGGATCGTCCTTTGCGACACTAACTAAACCTCTAACCGTCTTATCCTTAGATCCATCATCAACAAAAATAAGCTCATAAGGAACATTCATCGGAGCTAAAACTTTAGTAAGCTCATCATACATTAATGGCGCATTTTCTGCTTCGTTATATAGAGGAATTATTACTGATATTGATGTCATATTTTTTTTTTATTCTATAGCTAAATGTTAAGTTAATAGAATAACTTAAAAATTTGTTCTTTTCAAATTTAGTTTTAGTGTTTCGAAAGCTACATCTTGCTTATAATACTGAAGATATTGAGTATTTCTTAAGTTTTAGTGCTAGAGAAAGTTCAAAAAGCAATTTCTGAACAATAGTCTCTTAAAAACCTTTCCACTTTCTCTAAAGATAGAATAAGGATATGCATCACATCGCTAAGGCTATCTGGGATTAGTTTAAGAATCTAAGAAACCTTTACATTCTTTAATTTTATTAGAAATTTCATCTCTGATTACATTGTCCAAACTGCGAATATCATTGTCTACTTCTAAGGCTTTCTTATAATCGCTAACAGCATCAGCATAGTAATAAGCATCTCTATTTAAATCAGCTCTGAACATATAAAAAAAAGGATTATCTGCTTTAATGTTAATAGCTTTATTAATACTTTTGATAGCCTCATTATATTTGTTAATACCTCTATATGCTAAACTAAGTTGGTAAAAATTTTGAGGGTCTTTCGGATTTAAATTAACTAAGATTTGTAAATCTTCCTTAGCTTCCTCAAATTTACTTATGCTCATCAGAACTTTTACTCTTCCCTTATAGGCCCTGACAAAATTAGAATCTATTGCTAACGCTTTTTCAAACTCAGCTAATGCCTCAGGAAAATCTCCCAATCTAAAATAAGTATTTCCTGCCCATAGAAAAGCACGCTTATCGTTAGGGTTTAATAACTTAACTTTCTCAAAATTTTCTAATGCTGTTGCAGGTTTATTCAAACGACATAAAACTCGTCCTAAATAAAGATAACATATCTCATTATCTTGATCTAACTCAATTGCTCTTTCAAAAGCTTCACGAGCTTCAGTATAACTTCCTTTTTTTTCTAAGACTCGCCCTTGAAGACGGTGTAAAACTTCACTATCTTCGTCTATCTCTATTGCTTGATTAAAACAATCTAAAGCTAGCTCAAACTTATTTTGCTTTTCATAAGCTTGCCCTAACATCTTATAGTACTCTACATCTTTTAACTTAGGCTCTAGTTCCCCAGCTTCCTCAAAGTCAGCAATAGCATTTTCTACCTGAAGAGAATACATATAAACAGCACCTCGAGCTAGATAAGTATCCGCTAACATAACTTCTTTTTCTAAAAGAATATTAAAACATTTGAGAGATTCATTAAAATTCTCAGATTTCCTCAAGTCAGTTCCTAAAGAAAACAAGGCAACATTATTGTTACGAACTAACTCTATAGCTAAGTCTAATAACTCAATTTTACTTTTTTCTTCATCACCTAAGAGTATAGGCTCCTCATCTCCTACTGCTAGTTGAGATAAAATAAAACAAATTTTCCCTTTTAAAGAATTTTCTAAGTCATAATCTGTATATAAATCATTTAAATAATAAGAAAATTCATTATGCAAATTATACTCTTTAGCTAAGATTAGGATAGGTTCAGAGGTTAAATCATTTTCAAGAACACATTTTATAGTTCTTTTACAAGCTTCTTCTAAACTAACTCCTTTAGGAAGATTTGAATCGAACCATTCGATACTTTTACAAAATTCAGGAACTTGACTAACTAACTCTTGACGGTTTTTATTTGACTGAGCAGGGAACAACATCCATATATTATATAAGCATTCTGTATCCTAAACAAATTTATAAATTTTATTTTACTGATAATACTAAAAAGATTTACCCAACAATGGGTCTGTCGGAAAATAGAATTCGTCGCGAAAAAAAAGATTTTTGAGTTAAAGGTTGAAAAAATGAAAATAAAAAACGCAAGCGTATCAGTAGGATACGTTGAGTATTTTTCTTTTCATTTTTTTAATCTTTAGCCAAAAAGCTTTTTTTGTAGAAGAATTCTATTTTCCGACAGACCCACAATTGAGCGCGCAGGTGCAAGGTTAAGAGCTATATTTCTTTACCTTTAATATCCAAAAAAAAGAGAAAAGAGCAGTAAATAAGCATAATAATAGATGCTATAAATACCCATTTCTCATCAAATAATGATCAATCAAGACAATAGCAGCCATTGCTTCAACAATTGGAACTGCTCTAGGTACAACACATGGGTCGTGCCTTCCTTCAGCTTTTAGTTCTACTTCTTCAAAATTAGTATTAACTGTTTTCTGATTTTTCATGATCGTAGATACTGGTTTAAAAGCTACATTGAAATATATATCTTCACCTGAACTAATACCTCCCAAAACTCCTCCAGAGTTATTAGTTTTAGTTCTTATTTTGTCATCCTTTATATAAAATTCATCATTATGCTGACTGCCTCTAAGCTTTGTGCCATTAAAGCCTGAACCAATTTCAAAACCCTTAACCGCGTTTATTCCTAGCATTGCGTGACCTAAGTCTGCACTTAGCTTATTAAATACAGGCTCTCCTAAGCCTACTGGACATTTTCTGATTAGTCCTCCAACAACACCACCAATTGAATCACCTTGATCTCTAACTTCTTCTATTAAAGCAATCATTTCTACGGCTTTTTTTTCATTCGGACAACGAAGAATATTTTGCTCAATTTTTTCTAAAGTAAGTGAAGTTAAGTCTACGTCAGCAGATAACTCTCCAACTTTTGAAACATATGCGAGAATTTCAATGCCTTCCTTCTCTTTTAAAAATTTTTTAGCGATAGCTCCTGCAGCAACTCTTGCAAGTGTTTCACGAGCCGAAGCGCGCCCACTTCCTCTCCAGTCTCTTAGACCGTACTTCGCTTGATAAGTAAAGTCTGCATGAGATGGCCTATAAACACCTTTAAGTTTATTATAATCTTCTGAACGCATATCTTTATTTTTTGCAAGTAAAAGTATTGGAGTTCCTGTAGTTCTCCCTTCGAAAACACCAGAAAGAATAGAAATTTCGTCTTGCTCTTTTCTAGGAGTTGCGATTTTACTTTGCCCTGGTTTTCTTCGGTCTAAATCTGGTTGTATATCAGCTTCACTTAACTCTAAACCTGGAGGGCAGCCATCGACAACAACTCCAACACTACCTCCATGCGATTCTCCAAAAGTTGTGATTTTAAATAAATTACCAAATGAGTTTCCTGCCATAATTATTCTAGACCTAAAATATTTTTAATTTCTTCAAATTGTTTTTTATTTAACTGTCCTGGAGCCGTACTTTCTTCATTACTTAGAGGCGAAAAGAAAAGTTCATTATACCAAAGAGAAGCAAAAATTCTAGTTAAATAACCAAATTCACCCATTCCTAAGATAATTATATCTTTTTTTATTTTTTTTAAATACGAAGCTAAATTCAATAAGGTAATAGCATCTTCTTTAGTTTTACAAAAACATGCTATTTTATAAATTTTTGGCTGAAAGGGTTCCATTTCTTGCACAATAGCAAGTAAAAAATCTAAACCAGGAGTTTCAGTATAGTTATGATAAGAAGCAATTAAGTTAAGATTGGAGCCGCATATATTATCTAAATCATTTTTTTGCTCTTTTATATCAAAATCAAAATAAACTGGTTTTTCCTTAAGACTTTCTATTATTTGATTCTTTAACTCTTTGTTCATCTTTTCAGGTTTGAGCTCTTTTCTTCTAAATAAAAATATTAAACATTCAGGAAATTTTTCAACTAGAGCTAGAATCTTTTTGAGCTCTAGATCTTCAATATAATCAAGCCAGATTTCAAAAAAATCAAAATCATCTAATTCCTCTGATATGATTTTTTCAATATCAGAAAGCATATTTTTAACTATAGGCAAACAATACTTCACAATATCTCCTCTACAGTTCTTCTCATTACATCAAGTGGAGCTTTATTTTCTGTGTACATTTCAAACTGCTTTGCAGCTTGGTAAATAAACATTTCTAAACCTGAAATTACAGTACATCCTTTTTTTTCAGCAATTCTTAGAAGCTGTGTTTTTCTTGGATTATAAACTAAATCAAACACTATGTGCTCAGCTGATAAAAATTTTTCTTCTAAAGGACTATCATCTACTTTAGGATACATCCCCACTTTTGTTGCATTAACTATAATGTCAGCCTCAATTGGTTCTTTTAAAGAATCCATAGCAAGACAATCAACTGAAAATTCTTCTGCTAACTTTTCTGCCTTTGCTTGAGTTCTATTAGTAACAGAGACACGTACTCCTTCCTCTTTTAATCCGCATATTGCACTTCTTGCCGCCCCGCCTGCTCCTAAAATTAAAGCTCTTTTACCTCTAAGATCTGCAATTTTTTTAAGTGGCTCCACCACTCCATAAATGTCTGTATTTGAGCCAATTAATCGTCCCTTTTGTATTGTAATAGTATTTACCGCACCAACAGCTAAAGCTATAGAATCAACTTCATCTAAAAAGGGAATAACAGATTCTTTGTGTGGGAGCGTCACACTCACTCCACTAACCTGGTCTTGTTTGAATTTAGTTACTACGGCTTCAAGCTCTGAAGTAAGAACCTGCTTCTTCTTAAAAGAAAATTTTAATTTTAGTACTTCATAAGCCGCATTATGTATTTGTGGAGACAAGCTGTGCTCAATAGGATTACCTATAACATAACAAGATTTAATGTCAGAACTATCATCCATTGTTTTAACAGTTTAGATTTTTAATGATTCTTTCAGCAACAAGACTAGGAGATAGCTCATCAGTAGTAACTTTTAAATTTGCAGCCTCTTCATATATAGGAAGACGAGAATCATAAAGCTCACGAGCCTTTTCCTTGTCTTGAAAAAGAGGCCTATCTTTAACTAAATTATTACTTGCTAACCTTTTTGATAAAACATCAAAACTAGTTTCTAAATACACTAAAAATATATCTGCTTTTTTTAAAACTTCAAGGTTGTTATTTGAAAACAAGACACCACCTCCACCGGAAATAACTATATTTTCTTCAAGAAGAGCACTCTCAAGACAAGCAGTTTCTAAAGCTCTAAAGTAATCTTCTCCAAAATTTTTAAATATCTCTGATACCGATTGAACTTCAGCACTTTTAAGAATCAAGCTATCAAGCTCAACTAAAGGAGACTCTAGTTTTTTAGCAATAATTGGAGCTACAGTGGATTTACCACTACCCATAAATCCAGTGAGAAGAATTTTCATTTTTTAACCTCTAATACCTATATCGGCCTTAATACCTATATCAGATAGTAAATTCCAAAAATTTGGAAAAGACTTCCCTACTACCTCTGAATCTTCGATTTCTATACCTGAAATACGAGCAGCTAAAACTGAGAATGCCATTGCCATTCTATGATCTTCATAAGTTTTAATTACGCTAGGAAGCACTTTGCTTCCTAGCACTCTTATACTACTTTCTCCCAACTCTGTCTTTACTCCAACTTTGGCTAATTCAGTTTTTAAGGCAGAAAGACGATCTGTTTCTTTTATACGTAATGTTTCTAAACCAGTTAAATTGCTGACACCATTAGCAAAACTAGCAAGCACTGCAAAAGTTTGAGCACTGTCTGGCATATCGTTAAAATCAGCATTAATTGGCAAAAGTTCCTTTGGCCCTATAACTTCAACCCAAAATTGAGCACCATCCTGGCCTGAACTAACCTTACATCCCATTTCTTCTAGCAATGGCAAACACTTTAAATCTGCTT
Organism: uncultured bacterium; assembly: GCA_937976335.1. Classification (GTDB taxonomy): domain Bacteria; phylum Bdellovibrionota_C; class UBA2361; order UBA2361; family CALJRW01; genus CALJRW01. The sequence goes on from CALJRW010000116.1 coordinate 23,690, forward strand.
GCTTAGAATTAGCTGGTACATTATATGTTCTAATTTTCCCAGCTGTTGCCGCTGCTATCGCCCAAAAATAACAAGCCCCTGTTGCATCTCCTTCGACAGCGTAATTATTTGCTTTGTAATAAGATTTTTCTTCTACTAGAAATTCATCTTGATTATTAAAATTCACCTGAACTGCAAAGCTTTTCATACAATCAATAGTTAATTCAAGATAAGGTTTTGAAACTAGCTTCTCCTTTATTTTGAGCTTAACGCCTCCAAATAAAGGAGAAGTTAAAAGTAAACTCGAGATATATTGACTGCTAATTGAACCAGAAAGTTCAATTTGAGATAAATTTTTAAGTTTTTTGCCTTTAATTTTTAAAGGCGGACAACCTTCTTTTTCTAAATACTCTATATCAGCACCTACATCTTTTAAAGCATCCACTAAAATTGCTATTGGCCTTTGATGCATTCTTTCACTACCTATTAGCTCGACTTCAAGCCCGGGAATTGCAGCAATTAAGGAGGTAAGAAATCTCATACTCGTTCCTGCAGGACCAATATCAATTTCACCCTTATAAGAATTAAAATTACCACCAGAAACTTTCAAACCCTTCTCGTCTTCTTTAATTTGAACACCTAAGGCTTTTAGAGCTTCTTTCATTACTTTTACATCATCACACTTTGAAGGATTTTCTATTAAGCTTTCACCTTTTGAAATAGCTGCACAAATGAGGGCACGATTAGTGAAACTTTTAGAGCCAGGAATGTAAACTTCCGCATCAATAGCCTTATTTGGAGAATTAAGTACAAGCGATTTATTCATTTAACTCTTAAATTAAAATAAACTTTAAAGCTTCTTCTAAAACATCATTATCGACTTTTTGGTCATAAGAAGCTGCACCAATACCTTCTAAAAGTGTCCATTTAATTTCAGAACCATAGTTCTTTTTATCATGTTTTATAAGTTCAAATATTTTATTTTGTTCACATTCAAAATTAAGCTTAGACTCAAAACCTAATACAGCGACAGCATCTAAAATAATAGAAAAATATGAATCTGAAATTTTTCCTAAAATGGCAGACATCTTGGCTTCAACTATCATTCCCAAAACAACAGCCTCTCCATGTAAAAGTGGCTTTTTTGTACTTTGACTTATAGATTCGACAGCATGACCAACTGTATGACCAAAATTTAATATTTTTCTATGCCCTGATTCTTTTTCGTCTAAACTCACAACTGCAGATTTTATTAAGCATGAATTATATACTAAATTTAAAAGATCTTTTGGCTCATAATCAGAAAAGTCTAGTTTAAGAAGTTCATGAAAATGATCAGAACTTTTTATTAAGCCATGCTTTAAAACTTCTGCCAAACCTGATCTAAAATCTCTTTCTGGTAAAGTTTCTAAAAAACCCACATCTACAAATACTGCTTTTGGTTGACTAAAAGAGCCTACAAGGTTTTTTATCTTAGAGAAGTTAATAGCAACTTTTCCCCCAATGCTTGCATCAACTTGAGCTAATAAGGTTGTTGGAACATTGACAAAATCTATACCACGCATGTAAGTCGATGCAGCAAAACCACCTAAATCTCCTATAGCTCCTCCTCCGAGATTAATAACAAGAGATTTTCTATCAGCATTAATATCTAAAAGCTTAGCCCAAATTTTTTCTAAAAACTCAGTAGCTTTAGCCACATCTCCGGAAGGAACAATAAACTTATGAACATCTTCTAATTTAACTTTTTTTAAAAACTTATCTAAGCATAAAGTTTCTACATTAGAATCACTCAGAACTAAAACATTGGAATATCTTTCTATTTCAACAATTGTAGAAAAATCCTGAAGCGCATCGTTTCCAAAGTAGATTTTAGAGCTTCCAAGAGAGCTTTCAACTTCAATGTTTATTTCTTTATATATCATATCTTAAGCAATTTGCTGCATCATGTCTTCCAACTGACTATATAATAAGGCTTGCGGTCCGTCACTTAAAGCTTTTGCTGGCTCTGGATGAAATTCAACCATTACTCCATGAGCTCCAACTGCTTTTGCAGCTAAAACTAATGGTATCACTAAATCTCTTTCTCCTGCAGCATGAGACGGATCCACTATAACAGGTAAATGCGTCTTACTTCTCAAAACTGGAACAGCACTTAAATCCAATGTATTTCTAGTTGCGGTTTCAAATGTTCTAATCCCTCTTTCACAAAGAAAAACTTGCTGATTTCCTTGATTTAGAATGTACTCAGCAGCCTGTAAAAGCTCGAGTATTGAAGCACTCATCCCTCTCTTTAACATTACAGGCCTACTAGTTTTTCCTACTTCATTTAAAAGAGTAAAGTTTTGCATATTTCTAGCTCCGACTTGAAGAATATCAGCCGTTTCAGAAACTTTCTGAACATCTTCCGGAGCAAGAACTTCAGTTACAACAGGCAATCCGTAATGCTTCCCCGCGTTAACTAAAAACTCCAAACCTTTGTAACCTAAGCCCTGAAAGCTATACGGAGAAGTTCTTGGTTTAAAACATCCACCTCTTAAAATCTGAACTCCTTGTTCCTGAGCATGTTTTGCACAATCATTAATCTGTCCTTCACTTTCAACAGAGCAGGGCCCAGCAATAACTAAAAAATTATCTCCTCCTATCTTAACTCCCTTAACATCAATAACAGTATCTTCCGCCTTATATGCTCGGCTTCCCAAACGATAGCTCTCAGATTTTGAATCAGTTTTAATGGATGGGGCTTTTGCAGTAGCAATCTCCTTTTTCTTAGTTTTGTTACTAACTGCTTCGGAATTAGGTCCAAGCTTAGCAGCATCAATTCCATCTTTTGGATAAGAACCAAGAACTTTAATAAAACGTACTCTTTTAGTTACATCATTTAACGCCGCTATAATCCTCTCTTCCTTTACGTTCCCATCAATATCGACATAAAACATCTCTTCCCACGGATTCCCTAAAAGAGGTCTAGATTCCAGTTTTGACATTTGAACCCCGTATTCTTGAAACACTAGTAGTGCATTAACTAAGGCACCCGGTTCTTGACCTGTAGCAATCACTAAAGATGTTTTAGAAGGAATTTGAGGATCAACTTCAACAGGTTTTCTAGAAATCACTAAAAACCTAGTAAAACTTTCTCGATGATTAGCAATCTCATCTGAAACAACTTCTAAACCTTCTGTTAACGAAGCACTTAAAAAACCAATTGCAGCAGTATTTTTGCTTTTATCTTTTTTAAGGTTTTCAATTGCTTGAGCTGAGTAGCGGACATAACGAATTTCAACATCTCCTAGTTTATCAATAAAACTACTACATTGCTGTAAGTCATCTGGCGTAGCGTAAATTATCTTTATATCTCCAGCCGTAATTGGAGACATAGCAAAACAACTGTGTGTTGTTCTTAGTTTCTCTTCTCCAATTATGGAAGGACGCCTTTGAAGCAAAAAATCATAAGCTTCATTAATTCCACCTGAAATTGTATTCTCAACAGGCAATAATGCATATTCAGCTTTACCACTTTCGAGTAAATCAAAAAGCTGATTAAAGGATTTACAAGAAACGTAAGCTCCCTCTACGCCCTTTCTATCCATATGCTGACAAGCTGCCACATGCCCTCTAGAACCTTCAATCCCAGTAAAGGCTACTCTTGCGATATCCAAATTAGAGTTAGGGTTTAATTTATCTTGAATATGAGTGTGCTGAACTCTAACTGAATCAGCCAAAATAGTGTTGAAAATCGTAGTTATATAATGACTGTCTAGTCCACTTTTCTTACCTTCTTCAATAAGCTTATTTAATATCTCCTTCTCTCTTTCTTTATTCCTAACAGGAATAACTGATGATTCTTTAAATTGAACTACTTCCTTACTGACATTTCTTCTCTTTGTAAGAAGTTTTATAATATCAGTATCAATAGAGTTAATATCATCTCTTAAATTAGATAATTCATTGTTTTTATTCGTGCTTTCTTTTTCCTTAGTCATTATATTGTTCCGTGTTTGTTTAAATTAAATCTTTCCTGTTTGTTATAAAATTAAGATAGAAAAATGGGGAGGGGGTATTTTTATGGCGCTAAACGCCAAAATAGAAAGAGCTAAAAAAGCAAGCTGTTTGTATGTCTATTTGCTTCATTACTCGCCAATATAACAGATTATTCAAGTCAGTCAATGGGACAATGATTTTTTTTATCCATTAAAGGATAGAATCCGTTGCAAGAAAAAAGAATTTCTCTATAATTTTACGATCGAAAGTCTTTAGCTATCACCACTAGCTACGGCAGATGTGCTGACTTCCCTAACCCGTTAATTAGGATAATTATTGATTTGGATAATTTTAGTTAAGATAAATAACTTAAGAAATGCTCATACTCAGAGCGCTTGCCTGTTACTATATCTAGATATGCTTTCTTCAAACTCTCCGTAACAGAACCAACTTCCCCACTTCCGATAACTTTATCATCAAGAGACTTAATAGGAGTAACTTCTGCTGCAGTTCCAGTATAAAAAGCTTCATCTGCTTCATAAATATCAGAAACAACTAAGCGCGTTTCTATAATTTCAATTTTCTTCTCTTTTGCTATTTGCATTATGGTATCTCTAGTAATACCTGGCAATATTGTTCCAATTTTAGGAGTATACAACTTCCCCTCTTTTACAATAAATAAATTCTCACCAGGACCTTCTGCTATATGTCCTTCAGAATCAAGCAATAAAGCTTCATGGTACTTGGTGCCACGCAATTCGTTAGCTGCCAAAATACTATTAACATAATGACCGCATAACTTGGCATCAGAAACTGTTGAATCAGGATGAATTCTTATATAAGAACTTGTTTTAATATCTACCATCTCATGAGGTAAGTAAGCCCCCCATGGCCAGCAAGCAATCATACTCTGAACAGTAGCTTTAAGAGGATTTAAGCCCATAACTCCGTATCCAAAGAAACAAAGTGGCCTGATATAGCCTTGCTGCAATTTGTTTTTTCTCAAAAGTTCAAGAGTTGCTTCACAGTACTCTTGAACTGTATATGGCAGTTTCATTTGTATTGCATCACAGGAATAAAAAAGTCGCTCTATATGCTCTTTTAGTCTAAATACCGCCGTTCCTTTGTTTGTATTATAACAGCGTATCCCTTCAAAAGCTCCAGCTCCATAGTGTAGAGTGTGAGTCAAAACATGAACATTAGCTTCCATCCAAGGAAAAAATTTTCCATCCATCCATATAAATTCTGTAGGTTCCATTTTCAGCTATCCTAAATGTTTAGATTACTATTTATAACCTAGTAGCCCAGCTTAGAAAAGCTAATTTTTTAAAAGAACATTGTTTATTCATTACAAAAAGCAATAGATAAAGGCAGAATTTTAAAAAAATCATGCACTAGAAAATCTCACTAACTTTCTATAGATAAATAACCTAAAATAGTTTAATCTATCGAATTAAACACGAATAAAAAATGAACAAAGATAAAAAAGTATATATATTCGATACAACACTCAGAGATGGACAACAATGTCCTGGAGCTGGAATGAGTTTTGAGAAAAATGTTGAGTATGCTCTGCTTGCTACTGAGGTTGGAGTTGACGTAATAGAAGCCGGATTTCCTGCTGCTAGCAAATTAGATTTCTCTATTGTTTACAGAATATCTGAATTACTAAGCAAAATAGAAAATGGCCCAACTGTTGCTGCTCTTTGCCAGTTAAGAGACGAGCAAATCGACACCACTATCGCAGCCCTAGAACCAGCAGTAGCTACTTCAAAGGCAAGACTACACACATACTTGCCAGTAGATCCTGAACTAATGGAAGCTTCTCTAGGGAGCGCTGCAAAAAATAAATCTCAACTTGTAGATAGTATTGCTTCTTTTTGCAAAAGAGCAATCTCTGCTGGGCTTGAAGTAGAGTTCAGCCCAGAAGGTTACTCTCGACAGTGTAAAAATTTTGATTTTGTTACGGACTGTATACGTGCAGCTGTTGAAGCTGGCGCTCGAGTTATAAATTGCCCAGACACAATTGGCGGAGCAGCTAGATATCAAGGAAAAGATTATTTCGTTAACCTTATGATCCAACATGCGGAAATTATCGCTAAAGAATATCCAAAAAAAGATATAATTTGGTCAGCTCACTGCCATAACGACTTCGGTCTTGCTGTTGAAAATACAGTAAATTCAGTTTTCGAAGGCCCAGTTCAACAAATTGAAGGTTGCTTTAATGGAATTGGAGAAAGAGCAGGAAATGCAGCACTTGAACAATGCATTATGGTAATAAAACATTTTGCTGAAAAGCTTGATTCAGAAAAACCTTATTATACAGATATAAAAACTGAAAAACTACAAGACATTTCTGACTTTGTTAATGTTCACATGCTTCCAAGACAACCTCATTGGCCTATTTCTGGTGATAACGCAGCACGTCATTCTTCAGGAGGACATACGAATGCAGTAATTAAAAACCCTCTTGTCTATCAACCGTTTAACCCCAAAGAAACAGGAAAAGAAATTTCACTTGCTTTTGGCCCATTAAGTGGTGGCAATCATGCAAAATCTATTATTATTGAAAATGGATATATCTGTACTGATGAAGAAAAAGCTAAAATTGCACAACATATTAAAAATACTTTTAAAGATAGGAGAAAAGGCATTACAGATGCTGAATTAATTCAAGCTTATTTTGAGTATAGAAACCCAATCTCTGTTTCAGAAATTGATTATTGGAGAGAAAAAGATGAATCGGTTCTACACTTAGTTGGTAAATTTTTTGAACACACAGACGAACTTAAAGAATCATATCGTGGAGAAGATTCAGCTCTTACGACTTTAAAACAGTTAATAGATAAGAATTATCCAAATACTAAAATTGAAAATTACCATAGTGAATCAGTAGGTGCTAGCACTCACGCGATTAGTGTTTCAACGATTATTCTTTCTGACGAAGGAAATGGCCATTTTGAAGGTAAAGGAGAAGATCGAGACATTGGTAAATCTGCAATAAAAGCTCTTATAAATGCTGTAAATTTAGCTTATATTAATAGACATTTTAGAATCAATAAAGCTCTTACACGTCAAGGAAAAAACTCATGAGCCTGACCCTTTTCGAAAAAATTTGGAACGAACATATTGTTAGAGAAGAAAAAGGATATCCTACAATTTTTGCAATTGATTTTATGCTACTACATGAAGTCACTTCCGCTCAAGCATTCGATACTATAAGAGAAAGAGGAATTCCTTTGTTTGACAAAGATAGATTACTTGCAACGCTCGATCATAGCATCCCTACAAGAAAAAATAGATTAAAAATTTTTAATGAATCAGCTCGTATACAAGTAGATACATTGAGAAAAAACGTAAAAGAATTCAATATCCCTTTTTATGACTATGGTAAAGGACAAGGCATAGTACACGTAATAGGCCCTGAGTATGGATTAACTCAGCCTGGCATGACTATAGTTTGTGGCGATTCACACACATCAACTCATGGCGCTTTTGGTGCTTTATCTTTTGGGATCGGAACTTCTGAAGTTGCAACAGTCTTAGCCACTGGCTGCTTACTACAAAAGAAACCAAAAACTATGCGTGTTGAATTTAGAGGTTCTTTTAATCCAGGAGTGTACGCAAAAGATGCAATACTAAAACTAATTCAAACAATTGGTATTGGTGGTGCAAATGGACATGTCATTGAATATACGGGGGAAGCAATTCGTAACATGAGAATGGACGAAAGAATGACAATCTGTAATATGAGTATTGAATGCGGTGCTCGGGCTGGCCTAATAGCACCTGATGAAATAACTTTTGAATATTTAAAAGAAAAAAGATTTTCACCTAAGAATGATAAATGGCAAGAAGCTTGCAATTATTGGAACTCTTTAAAGAGCGACACGGGCTGTAAATACGACACAGAAGTAACAATAAATTTAAATAATCTTAAACCTATAGTAACTTGGGGAACAAATCCTGAAGAAGGCCTTGAAATTGACCAAACAATTCCAAAGCTAAGTGACTTATCTCAGGAAAAAAAAACATCTCTTGAAAAATCACTTTCTTACATGGGGTTGACTGCAGGAAAAAAAATTGAAGGAACTAAAATTCAATGGGCATTTTTAGGATCATGTACAAATGGAAGAATTGAGGATTTAAGAATTGCAGCAGAAATACTTAAAGGAAATAAAGTACATAAAAATGTTACTTTTTATGTGGTACCTGGCTCTGAAACAGTAAGAGAACAAGCAATAAAAGAGGGTTTAGATAAAATTTTTAAAACTGCAGGTGCTGATTTTCGTATGCCAGGCTGCTCTATGTGCCTTGGAATGAACGATGATAAAGTTCCAGCAAAAGAACGTTGCATTAGCTCTTCTAATAGAAATTTTATTGGCAGACAAGGTCCAGGATCGAGAACACATCTTGCCTCTCCTGCAACTGTTGCAGCAAGTGCTATTGAAGGAAAAATTATAAATTGTGAGAAATACTTATCATGAAAAGTTTTAAAAAATTTACTAGCTCAGTAGTTTCCTTACCAAGAACAAATGTAGATACCGACATGATAATTCCTGCTCAATATTTAACTAGCGTAAGCCGTTCCGGATACGGCGAAAATCTTTTTAGACGTCTTAGAGATGAAGAATCAGATTTCCCTCTCAATTTAGAAAAAAACAAGAAGTCAAAAATACTTTTAGTCGATGATAATTTTGGTTGCGGATCTTCAAGAGAACATGCAGTTTGGGCACTTATGAGCTGGGGATTTAAAGCTATAATCGGAAAAGGATTTGCTGATATTTTTAAAAGTAACTCTGGAAAAAATGGCTTAGTACTAATAGAACTTCCAGCAGAAACTATTGACTCTTTTTTTTCTAGAGCAAAATCAGAAGTTTTAAATATTACTGTTGATTTATTTAATCAAAAAATTACAGAAGAAAACCAAACCTCTTATTCTTTTAGCTTTGACCCTTTTCAAAAACAATGCATTCTGGAAGGCTTAGATGACATTGCTTATCTTTTAAAGTACAAGAAAGACATAACTACCTACAGAAACAGTAAGGAAGTAAAAAGATATTATAAAACTTCAAAAGCTAATTTTTAGGATAAAGCATGAAAAAGAAAATAGCTATACTTTCAGGTGATGGCATTGGACCAGAAGTAATGCAAGCCGCGTTAAAAGTGCTCAGTACTATCGAAAAGAGATTCAACCATGAATTTCAGTTTGAGGAAGCTTTAGTTGGAGGTGCTGCATATGATAAACAAGGAGAACATTTACCTAAAAAAACTTTAGAGATATGTGAAAATTCTGATGCAATTCTTTTTGGTTCAGTTGGCGGGCCAGTATCAGAACAAGGAAGCGAAAAATGGAAAAATTGCGAAAAAATATCGCTACTAGGTCTAAGAAAGCACTTTCTATTCAATGCAAACTTTCGTCCTGCCAAAATTTATTCAGCCCTGGCTGATATTTGCCCACTTAAAAACAAGCTTATTGCGTCTGGAATTGACGTATTAGTCATTAGAGAGCTTTTAGGAGGGATTTATTTTGGTGAACATAAAACAGAAATTGTTAATCAAAAAAGAAAGGCTATAGATGTTGCAGAGTACACTGAAGATCAAATTAGCTCTATAGCTCATATAGGTTTTCAGGCTGCAAAACAAAGAAAACAAAAATTAGTTTCAGTAGATAAAGCTAATGTCTTAGATACTTCAAAACTTTGGCGAACAATTGTTACGGAAGTTCATTCAAATTACCCTGAAGTAATGTTAGAACATATGTTAGTAGATAATTGCGCAATGCAAATCATTCAAAATCCAAGTTATTTTGATGTCATATTAACTGAAAACATGTTTGGAGATATTATTTCTGATACAGCTGCAGTTCTACCAGGCTCACTTGGACTTATGCCTTCTGCAAGTTTAAATAGTAACGGTTTTGGAATGTATGAGCCTTCAGGCGGGTCTGCACAAGACATAGCAGGAAAAAATATCGCCAACCCAACAGCTCAAATTTTATCTGCTGCAATGATGCTTAAGTTCTCTTTTGGCTTAAGCGAGGAGTCTAAAATTATCGAAGACGCTGTAGAGAAAGTTATTAGTGATGGTGGAAGGACTATTGATATTGCTCGAGAAGATTTAAATTCTATCTCAACTCTTCAATTTACTGAGAGAATTGTTAATATCATTAAACATCTTTAGGGTTATGATTTTAAGATGTCGCACCTCCTAGTTATCTCAAAAAGTATTTTCCGAATAATTCATTCTTGAAAACCTACGATTAATAGTCCAAGAAGCGGTGAGTAGTTTTTTAGATGCTACTTTATGGCTAAATCTTAGAATATATTAATAAAATTTTAAAAAAAATCGAAAATATATAGAAGCACTTAAGAATCTAAAGGCGATATAAGGTTAAGATGTGCAATTTTACTAAAATAATCCCTTCTATTCTTTTATTCCTTATATCTACTACAATAGCTATTGGACAAG
>CALJRW010000117.1 GCA_937976335.1 uncultured bacterium
TAAATCTTTATCTTATCAGAATATTTTTTAGCTAAAGTATCGTCTGTTGGTATATTTTGATATGGCTCTCTGTAAAAAGTTTTAGTGTAAACTTTACTATTTTTTATTTCTAATTTGAGAACAGAGGTGTCTTTAAACTTCCATTTGACAATTCCAACTTTTTCATTTTTCCAATATCTTATTTTTTCGCCTAACGCTTCTGCAATTTTTTCTTTTGTATCACCTGCGGTAAATATTTTTTGCGTTCTTTTATACTTATCGGAAGATTTAAATTCTTTTAGCGATATACTTTTTGTAGGAGTTTTACTCTTAGAAAAAATATAATTTTCATACATAAAACTATTTTCGTATTCTTCTTCAGTCAGTACTTTTTTACATACTTCTTCAATTATTTTATGTCGAGATTTAGGAGTGTTTCTTAAATGCTCAAATCGTTTTTTAGTGCAGTAAGTTTTTTTTAGCCAAACACAAGACTTTTCATCTAGCAAGCAATCTTTATAACTGTACGTATAAAAATTTGGATAATCTTTAACGTCATAAAAATAAGAAGATACTCCACCACAAGCTACTTCTGAACCAAAATCACATAATTCCCCACATACAATGCTCGCTTCATTAAGCTTTTCTTGACTTGTACCTGCTTCAAAAGCATCACCAAAGGAAACATTTCCACACGAATATTCTAGGTCATGACATCCTTTCATTTTAATTGAATACTCGTCTTTTGGTATCTCTTTATAGTTACAGACTTGAGTAAAATACTTAAAAGCTAAGACAATGTTATGCTCTTTCTTTTCAAAATGATCTGCTAATAACCCACATACCTTATCATCCCCAGTCATACAAAGCTTTTCACATTTTTCTAAGGTATTATTGTTTAATTTTCCAGACTCTTTAAAATTAGTACTTATAGACGTTCTACATATACCAGTAAGGTGTCCACAATATAGTGAGTCGCTCTCACAAGCCTTTTGGTAATAGCCAAAAGCTTTCCATAAATCTGTCTTTTTAGCTTCTTGAGCTAACACTTGGCAAGAATAAGAATCTTTAAAACCACATGCCTTTTCAAGAAACTTATCAGCTTGAATATCGTTTTTTTCTTTCCTGTATATATTAGATAAACTGTAACAAGATTTACCACTTTTACTCTCACACCTTTCCTTAAAAAGTTTCTTTCTTTCTTCATCATTTTTGGAAAATATTGAAATATACGAAACACAAGCTTTTTCTATCCCATTATCACAAGCAATTTTATAGTATTTTTTAGAATTCTCTAGATCTAAGAGCTTAAGATGACTATATGCCAAATCCTGACATTTCTCAAACTTCTTAGCCTCACACTCTCTCAAAAGAACTTCTTGTTGATTTATTTCATTTTTGATTCTTATAGTATTGAAGAATATTTTTAGAGCAATTATAGTCGCAAATAAAATAAGCAAAGTAATGATTGTCTTAAGCTTATTTTGGGACTTTCTAATACTGATTAAAGCAATAAATAAAAATAAAATTAATTTTGAATTTGAAATTGTATAAAATATGGAAGAACTACTAGTACCTAAAAACGCTATTATACAGCCCAAGATCAATGCTAATATAAGTTTGCATATATGCGTTCTATTCATTTACGTTTCTTTTTTTGTTCTTTGTATTGATATTAGATGGTAAATTTTTAAACTGTATTCAGATTTAGTAAAAAGCGCATTTTTAGCGCATTTCCCTACAAACCCTCACAAACCAAGACAAACCCCAACAACAAGAAAACTCTAGCAAATCAGCCATTTAGGTGTTATCGTAGTTTGTATAAGTTCGTAGGAGTTTGCTTATTAAGCGACTTTTAACCAGTGGGTTCGAAGGTTCAAATCCTTCTCCGCTCACCATTTTTTTAAATTAAGAAAATTTTGAGTAATTGTCACAGGCAAAACTGTACTGTTCAATAAATATTTCCTTAAGTGCAATAATACTGTTTCTTTCATAAAAAACTAACATTGCCTCACGGTAAGCAATATCATCTACACTCCTATAAGATATAGGAGCTAAATCATTAGCAAGAAGAATTGCATTTGCTGTAAGTCTTGAAGTTCTTTTATTTCCATCTTCAAAAGGCTGAATATAGGCGATTCCAGCGAGAATTAATAATGATTTACTAAATGGATCTGGCATTTTTTTAACTATATCACACAAGCCATCTAAAGCTTCTTCAATTTGACTAGGAACATCAAGTGGGCGATACAAACTACCTGTAATGCCAACTGGTCTTTTTCGCAAGCCTAATGTAATTTCTAAATCCTTCACTAACAAGCTATGGATTTCAGAAATCAAAGCAATGTTGATTTTTCTGTATTCATTTACTTTTTGTAAAATATATTGAAAAGCCAACTTATGATTAACGATCATCAAAGCCTCTTCTTTCGAACAATCAGGAGATTCGATGCCCTCTTTTAAAAGTCTTTCAGTATCTAGAAGTGAATAAGTATTTCCTTCAATCTTAGACGACTTCCACGATAGTTCTATTATAAATCGTTCTATTTCACGTTTTTGCAATGTTTTACTAAGCCCTATTGAGCTTTCTAGGAAATGTAGAGTTTTATTTTTTAAATGTTCAAGCTCTTGAGAATTAAAAATTGAATCTCCAAAATTTTTAAAAAGCTCAAAATTATACCTTGAATTACCAGATCTCTTATCTATCTCAACTTTACAGTATTCACTCCTATCTATAGGTAAAAATCCTAATTTTTTGTGATTTATTTCATATCTAGATGCTTTTTTAACACCGGTTTGAAGTAATAGATTTTCACTTGTCAGTGCAACTAGATCTCTTCTTAACGTAGCTTCAGAAGGCGAAAAATCTAGCTCCACTAACATTCCTAATATTTCACTAGGCGCATAACTTCTTCCCACTATCATAGCTGTGACAATCGCCCGCTGTCTGACATTAATACTTTTATCGCTCATATTAATATCATTTATCGCTCACTTTGAGCGATAAATCAATAGGTAATGAGCGATAATTAATGCAGGTATATTTAAATATCTTTTACTATAATCTAATCTCCTTATAAAAATCTTATCTGATATTCCTACCCCCTAACATTCTTTTCTATCTGATATTCCTACCCCCTAACTTTCTTTTCTAAATATTTTCAATATCTTAAGACTCTATGTATATTAAAATACCTAAAAATACTCAATAAAAAAAGTTAGGGGGTAGTAATTCTTAGACTAATTCTTAGGAACTCTTAGCACATAGTAATCTTTCAAAGATTATCAATATTTAAAGACAGGAATACTAATTAGTCTTTCTTTGAGTAAATGTAATGTGGTCAGTATGAACCCTCCGTCCGGGGGTATAGAGAGTCCAAAAAGCTCTTTTTCGGAAATTACTTTTTGGACTCTCTATATTTAAAAATTGTGTAAAAATATGACGCAGGCTCAAGTTTTTAAAATTTTTCACAAATTACAAAGCATCTTTAATGACGCTTCCCACGATTTTTTTGATAATTTATCATCCCCATCAGGAGCACCACCCCAACCAAGAAAAGAACCAATTTTAGGATAATTTGACCGGACGCATGGGTAACAGTTTGTACCTAAGACATAGGTAACAGCTTATCACCAAAAGGATTCTTAGCAGATTCAAATCTAGAACTTGCAGATAAAAACTATACCCTTAATACTATGTCAATTCTCCGTTTTCTGAGTTATAAGAAATTTATTTTGTTATCTTTTTTGATGACAGAGACAAATAATCTTGTTATTTTCTAGTCAGATAATGTTTACACTTTTAAGGTTAAAATTATGAGATTATGTATATTACTATTAGCCACTTCACTTTTCTTAGCTAACCCATCTAGTTCACAAGTTAAAACATTATGCGTTAGAAAAAGGCTTAATAGTGTCAAAAGGGTAAAACTTAAAAAGAGCCTTATTGTAGTTAACGGAGCTCAATGTCCTGCTAGGTTTAAAGCAGTAACTAGCAATATTTCTTTTGAAGATGGAATCAATATGAAGCAAGGAGATGCTGCGGCTGGTGCTCTTTCTGGGCAATATCCTAATCCAGATATTGCTGATGGAGCTATTACTACTACAAAGATTTCTGATGATGCTATCACCTCAGATAAAATCCTTGATAGAAGTGTAGGAATTGAAAAATTATCAACTCGTCCTATGGCGAAGTTATCTTTAAATTCAAACTTTGTTGTGCCCTCAAATACTGAAACTAATATAGAGTTTGACACTGAGGATTTTGATACAGCTAATATGATAGATTTAGGAACAAGTAATGTTAATATAATGATTCCTGTATCTGGTATTTATAGCATAAAGGTATTTCTAAACTATGCGGGGTCTGAATCAGGTACTATGCGTCAAATTCGCTTATACAAAAACGATGGTGCCACTGATACTTTTATTAGGTTTATAAATGAAGTTTATTCTGCTACAGGGACTGTTATATCAGATACTGCATTAGTCAGTCTTAATGTAGGAGATACAGTTAGGCTTGCGACTTGGCATACAGGTTCGAGCTTAGATGCTACTTTAACTACAAGCTCTACTTTCGTACCAGACTCATTTTCGGCAGCAACTTTAAGTATAGCTTGGGCAGGATCTGCTAATTAAAATAGTTTGTGGAATGGGATTTGTAACAAAATTTTGCAAGTTTTTGACATTTGTTATTATTTGACTTAATTAGAGAGTTACTTACGCTAGCTCTTTTCGTCATTAGTGGGAAAATCTTTTTCCGCTTGCTTAGCAAGTTTAATTGCAGCCTCAATCCATTTAATAAAAGTTTTTTGCTTCATTTTTATTTCATCACTATTTGGAACAAGAGATGAGACTACGGTCATTAAGCATTGTAAATCATTCCCTAAGTCATGTGCGGAAAGAAATCTCATTGCATCTGGCTCTAAAACTGTATCTTCACCTATAGAAGAAGCTAAAGCCAAAGCTTCTAAATTTTTATTAAAAAGTTTTTTATCTGATAGCAAATCTTCATATAATTTCATGATTTCTCCGTGAATTCTACTATCATTAATTAATTCGTCTAACATGCCTTGTACGCTCTCTTGAGCACTAAGCCTAAAACGTACGAAATCTGTAAATGATACTAAAAGCGGCTCCTCAGACGGGACGCTTTGATTTGGTGTTAAGCTATCATCATAAGTCACCATTTATCTATTATAAACTACTAGCTAAATACTTTTCAAGTTTTTTTATCTATCCTCGTCATCATTTGGTTTTTCCACTTTTTGTCTAAGACCTGAGTTAAAGTAATTCTAACTAAAGGAAGTTAAGTAACTAAACTTAAAATGTTTATAAGATTTCCTGCCTGCAATGTAGTTACTAAGCTTTAATCCAGGTTTGACTCAAAAATCAAAATTTTATTGATATTTAGTTTTTTTTATTGATTTTTAAATCTTTATAGGTAAAATTACTTACTGCTTAATTACTATTATTCTTTTTAATAATTGAAAAGAAATTTTACAATATTGATTTTCTTAAGCTTTTTTAGAGAGGGAGGACTTTAATTGCTGTTAAAAACCGCGCTTAGCAAAATGCGTCATGTCCTTTCATTAACTCTATTATTCTTTTTAAATGCAACATTATCATATTCAGGACCAATAGATAACATTCTCCTTTCGCCAGTTGCAGACGAAACTCTAGTTGATACTTTAGGGAATCAAACTTTTATTGATATTCTTGCAAGACCATCAACTGCTCTATTCGCTAGAATAGTATCATCTCAACCCGGGGAGGAGCGTGCAGTTTTTGAGTTTGATATTTCTGAAATACCTCCACGTGCAGTTATTAGAGAAGCTACCTTTAATTTTCGAGTAACTGGAAACCATGGTACTGAAGCGCCAACGTCAATTCACAGTTATGCAGGTGACGGAGTTGTAAGCACTCAAGATGCTTTTGAAGAGAATCCTTTTGTTTCTGAATCTATGGGTGTTTTTTCTAACCCTCATAATTACGATGTAAGCGAACAAATTCAAAGCTTAGTTGACAGTCAAGAAAACTTTGCTGGCTTTTTAATACGTAATAACTGGACTAGCATTAACTCTGGAATTATCATAGCAAGAGGAGTAGCTGCATCATTGTCTGTTGCCTGGGATCCTCCTCCGATTATTCCTGTTCACGGTTTTGTTGATACTCATAACCATCTGTTAAACTCTAAATATATATTTGGTGGAGCTTGGTCTTGGGGAGACGCAGACGGCCCAATTCATCAAGCACTCAGACCATGTGATGGAGGAGATAACCATGCTAGACTGTCCATACCCAAAGTATTTGATTTTTTAGGTTTTTCTCACTGCAATCTAAATTTACCCTTTACGCCACTAATCCAACAAGTTGGTTCAATTTTACTTTCTGAAGCTTTTGGTGGAGATACAGGCTTACACCGTTTTAAGAAAAATGGTCATCCCGACTTTAGCGGTTGGCCTAGTTGGAATGGAGTTGCGCATCAGCAAGACTGGTCTGGGTGGTTAAGAGATGCTCTTAATGGCGGAATGACATTAATGGTTATGTCTGCCTTGGAAATGAGTAATTTTTGTGAATTAATGCCAGACTCTAATAGAATTTTTGATTGTGATGAAATGAGCTCTCTAAGAAGGCAATTTCAAGCAGCACACGATTTTGTAGCTGCACATTCTGAGTGGGTAGAGATAGCTCTAACGCCTTCAGATGCCAGAAGAATAATCCACTCAGGGAAGCTTGCAATAATTCTTTCATTTGAAGCCTCTCACCTTTTTGAGAATTCTCCTGATATTTCGCAAGCTGTTCAGGAATTTTACGATCTTGGCGTTCGTTCATTTCAACCAATCCATCAGCTTGATAATCGCTTTGGAGGCGCCGCACACCACAACGTAGGAGTTTCTCTTTTACAGCTTCAAGAAAGTTGTTTACTAAATATTAACTCAATCAAATGTAGAGTTGCTGGTTTTAATCTAGATGATGATTGTAAAAACAAAGTTGGCTTAACTCGAGACGGGGCAACACTGATTCAGGAGTTAATGAATCGTAATCTTATAATTGACATCGCACATATTGGAGAAAGAACTGTTAACGACATTGGAACTATAACTAAAAATAACAATTATTATCCTATTTTCATGTCTCATGGTCATATTAAGGATATCGCGAACGATAGCCTTGCACACGAAGAAAAGACCATTCCAAATGAAACCGTAAAGTTAATCAGAGAATCTGGTGGTATTTTCGGGCTTAGAACCGGTCCTGATGAAGTTGCTAGCTATGAAGGGTCTGGTGTGGAAAATACTTGTCACGGCTCTGCTAGATCTTGGGCACAAAGCTTTTCTTACGGAGAAAAAGGCTTAAAACTTAACATGGGCATATCTAGCGATATTAATAGTTTAGCAAAAATGCCTAATCCAAGATATGAATTTGAATGGAGGAGGCCAAGAATAAACTTTGGAGGAGTTCCTAGGCGATGGGTGCCTAAGAAAAAAGATGCTTGCAACGCTGCAAGAACTAAAAAATTTAGAGAATGCCAAGCTTGGAAAGAATTTAGAAAACCTTACAATGGAGTCAATGACTCCTCGGTACCTCTAAGCTTTGATACTAGAGGGCTAGCTCATGTAGGTTTGTTGCCTCAACTCGTAGAGCAACTCGAAAATCTTGGAACTGATACCACAAGCATTTGGAGTTCTTCAGAAACATTTATTAAGATGTGGGAACGAGCTTATGAGCAACGGTCGCCAAATCCAATTACAGCAACTGGAGTTAATCGAAGTGGATTAAAACCACTTCCTTCAACTGCAAAAATTAGATCAATTTTTAGAAATGCAAGGTCAAATTGTCGCAGCGGTAGGCGTGGTTGTAGAGGAAGTTGTAGAAGAGGAGGTCGAAGTTGTAGGTCAAGTTGCAGAGGAACAAGAAGAGGTTGTATTTCTAATTGTCGAGATGCGAGAAGAAACTGCACTCCTGTGTGTAATTCTACAAAAAGATCGTGTGTTTCTTCATGTAACTCACAACATAGACCTGGGAGAAGAAGACGGAGATGCAAAAGAAGTTGCAGAAGGACTGCTAGATCTTGTAGAACATCTTGTCGAGGAGTTCGTCGCTCATGCGTAGATGGTTGTAGAGATAATGGCAGGAGTTGTAAAAATAATTGTGGAGACAAAAGAACAGCTTGTCTTTACGGTTGTACTGATAGTTTTATGGATTGCGCTTGCGCACCTGTTGATGAGGAGATATTTTCATGATAAATAATTTAATTTATTTTTTAACTATATTTTTTGTTCTTTTTATACCTTGTTCGCATTCTCAAATATCTATAGAGAATGATAATCTTTTAAAACAAGAAATTACTGATCATGCTAAAGAAATTTCAATTGAAACACAGACGTTAATTAAAGAAGTTATAGAAGCCCTTGAATCCATAAGTGGCGAGCTTAGTTGGGGCGAAGTAGGAACTAAGGAATTTTCTCAAATTGCAAGTGGCGATGCTGATGGCTTGCAAGCAGAGCTAATAAACCTAGAAGATGATGCCAATGATGGCATCGAAGACATAATTTTAGATCTTGAAGAAGAAAACATAGTGACACCTGATCAAGCAAAAAAGATTAGAGAGTCTGCAAAGAAAATCTTTTTAAGTAGCTCAAATCAATATTTAAGTCTTTTTAAAAACTCTATTCCTATATTATTTGAACTCCTAGAACATTCAAAAAATATCAGCGAACCATTCAGTGAAGAAAATAAACTTATTTTAACATCAATAGATACTTTGCATTCCTATTTATCTTCGACCTTTAATTACAGTGCTAAGAAAACTATAGAATCAAGTAATTGAAAAAATGCTAAGAACAATTTAGCAATTCTGGTAAATTCTCTAGGGGCATAGTAAATCTTGAGAGCAATTTGATATAAAAGGCTTGTTGAAAAATAGAGTTCGTCACAAAAAAAACTAAGCCAGATTATAACAAAGTTTAAAACGTTACTAACAGCAATTATTTATACTTAATTACCACTCTTCTTCAAAAGATTCTAAGTACTCAATCGCTTGAACTAAGGACATTTCAGTCATAAGTTCAGGAATTGTTGGTTTAACCATTTTCACAAATGGATCGCTTAAATCGGGGATAATATGGACTACCTCATCCACACTAGGAGGATTCAAAGCTTTTAAGGTTTTTTTATCAAAATAAATTCCACACTCAGTTAAGATTAAAGAAGCACTTACGTCTTTTACAGTAGCAAGTCTTCCTGAGCAATTATTTTCATTCTTATTTGATATATCTATATCAACGCTTTCTCCAGCTTGAACTTGTTCCTGCCAAGGCTTTCCGTTTTTTGTAAATTGTATACCTTCCATACTAATATTAATTTACATTAAGTTTTGATGTATTTCAAATAAGAGAGTTATTCTGTTTTAAGAGTATTTGTGAAAAATGATTTTAAGAAAAAAATTTCATTATCAAAGATAATATACTTTATAAGCTATGAATAGTTATTTGCAATTTTTCGAAAGTTACTTGTAATTTTTCCTTAACTTTTTTTAACTAAATGGCTATATTAACTACTTAACCTTCTCAGCACTCCAAGAATACTCAACAGACATAGCACTGTTAGCTAAATTAACTCTAGTCTTAGTACTACCTAGTAGCTCTTTGGTCTTTTTATTATAAGTTAAATAACTTAAAACTTTGTTGTTATCAGAATTTTTAGATTTAAATTTTAATCTTATCTGATCTTCATTTTCTGAAAGAATTTCACCAACTATTTCACTAATTCCACCTGCAGAATTTATACTACCTACTTTTCTTGTTAAATTCGAACCATAGTAAGAATGACCAGTAAATTCTTTAGAATTAATAAACTTAAATCCTAAAAATGCCCCTGAGACTCCTTTTGTTCCATCATTTACTCTCCACTTCCATACACCATTTAGTGCATGAGTTTGAAAGTCAGATTTTTTAGTGAATTCCTTATCTTTTTTAGCAATTTCTTTTTCACTTGTTTTAACTGGACTCTTGGAAGCTAAATCAAGGAAGTGAGTAACTAATTCTGCCTTCGATTTTGCACCTTCTCCATACCAATCAATTGCTTTTAAAACTGTTTCTTTACCAGCTACAGTTCTTGAATAACCTGAATCAGATATTACACTTTTTGAACTAGCATTTACTCTATTTGACTTTGTATTAATCCAATTAATACCTAACTTAGCTACATCTTTAACTTCTCCTGATTGAGATTTGCCATCCTGATTATAATCAAACCATAAAGACAAAGGTTTAAGCTCTAAGCCATCAATTTTTCCTGAACCATCAACATCTAATGTTTCGAGCGCTTCAAAGCCATCTCTCCACTTTGTTTGTTGAGTAGTTGTTGAACTCAAAGAAGCAATTTGTTTTCCTCCAAATGTGTAGTTCCCAAACAACTGACTACCGTCATTAATTTTACCTGATTTTTCAG
This sequence comes from uncultured bacterium, assembly GCA_937976335.1. Classification (GTDB taxonomy): domain Bacteria; phylum Bdellovibrionota_C; class UBA2361; order UBA2361; family CALJRW01; genus CALJRW01. The sequence goes on from CALJRW010000117.1 coordinate 10,435, forward strand.
GATCAAATACTAATAGCGGAGCATTACCTGAAGCTTTCCATGTATAGAACTCTTCACTACCAGGTACTAAAGGAAAATTAACAATTTTTGCTTCAACGTCTTTCTCAAAATCAAAAGTCTCCTCCCATACTAGAGATATAGGTGAGAAAATATGAGAAATAATTCCTGCGTCACATGAATCATCCGTTCCTTCGTTTGTTGGATTACAATTTTCATCAAAATATAAAGTAAAGTCTTCACTATACCTACCTTCATGTCCAAGGTCTTGTGACACGTAATCTGCTACACAATCATCTAGTTTGTGCATACCAATATTTATATCTGTTATTAAATTTATACAAAATTCAATTCTGCTTTGGACTAAATCAAACAAACAACTTGGTGCATCTTCTCCACCAATAAAGATATCTTCTAAGGGCACCGATTCACCTAGTCCAAAGATATAATCAAAGAAAACAGAAAAAGTCGAACATCGATTTGTTATGCAAGAAGTACCATCTCCATCACATATTCCGCATTCATCAACTTCTGATTCTCCATTACAATTCATCGCACAATCATATTGGGCATCACCTCCGCATTGGCCACTACAATCAAAAGTCGCGTCACCACCACATGTTCCAGCACAATCTTCAACTGCATTTCCATTACAAATACCTTCGCAATCCTTTTCTTGTGCTAAACAACAAAAGCCATTAGGATCTAAACCGTTTGCAGTATCTAGAAGGCAATTATCAACACCAGGACCTTCAACACTTCCACCCTGTGCAAACATCAAACTAGGAACTATAAATACTACAAAAACTACATATAAAAACTTTTTCATCGTAAACCTCTCTATGGTGGATAATACATTCCAACCTCTAATCGCCTTTAAACACATAATTACTTCTAAAATATTTTTTTGAAGAAAAATAGCTAATAATATCAGTAAGTTAAATGGTTGAAGATAAAATATATATCTAGTAGTTTAAGTTAGTGAAATCAATATTAAAGATACTAATTAGCCTATTCTTAATTTTCTTTGTTTTAAGACAAATTGATTTTTCTGAAATCTATAATAATATCGCAAATTTTTCCTTACTGACATGTTGCTTAGTAGTATTTGGATATTTTTTAGGTCAATGCTTAAGTGCCTACAAATGGAATCTAATTGCTCAGAATATTAGTATCAATTCAAAATACTTTAATGCATTTAATAGCTACTTCAAAGGGATGTTTATCAATGCTTTTGGCTTGGGGATTGTTGGAGGAGATGTTTCTAGAGCAATTTTTTTAGATAGAAAAAATACCAAACTTGCTGGCGCTTCTGTTATTATAGATAGAGCTCATGGATTAGGAATTCTTGCTCTTATAGGCTTATTTTTTTCTTTTATCTCTAAAAAACAGATACCTCATTTTAAAATAATCTTTCTAATACAGCTTGGAGTTACATTAAGCGTTTTATGTGCTTGGACTTTTTCTTCTAAACTTTCCTTTATTTCTAAAAAAATCAAACTTAACTTAGACTTTTTTCCTAAAAACTTAGGTTTTATTTCAAAAATTAGTCTTATTTCATTAGCTTTTCACATTTTTCAAATTTTTCTACATTGGTTAATTATTACCTCATTTGGAAAAGAAGTTTCATTTTTATTTCTACTGGCAGCCATCCCTTGTATTAACATATTAACTAGCTTACCAATAAGCTGGCAAGGATTGGGTGTTAGAGAAGTTGCTTATATTACTTTTTTTTCACCAACCTTTCTCTCAAAAGCTGAATGCGCAACAATGGGAGCTATTTGGTTAATTGCTGTTTGTATTACTAGTTGTGTTGGTGGAGGGTTGTTCTGGAGTAAGAGTTTGGGAGATTGATGTTTTCTTCTTAGTGAAGCATTTTTAAGCTGAATTAAGGAGATGTAGAGTTTCTGGAGTTCTAAGCTATGCAATTCCCTCAATAATCTCCCTAAGAATAGCAACATTATCTTCATGACCAGATTTAAAAGCGGTAAATTTTCCAACTACAGGCCTGCCTAATAAATAAAGATCGCCTATCATATCGAGAATTTTATGTCTTACCAACTCATCAGGAAATCTTAAATCGACGTTAATAGAACCTTCTTCACCAATTAGAATAAAGTTATCAAATCTTCCACCCTGAGCAAGCCCTTTTGATTGTAAATATCCAATATCTTTTACAAATCCAAACGTCCGTGCAGGAGCAATTTCGTCTTTGAATTGAGAAGGACTTTTTAGACAAAACGTATATTCTTGTCTTCCAACAGGTTTTGGATAATCTAAAATATAGGTTAATTCAAAGGAATCTGAAGGCTCTACTTCTAAATATTCATCATCTGTTCCAACACGATATTTCTTATCAACAACAAATTCGTAAAAATCTTCTCCCTCTTGCTCCTCAACTCCTGCTGCTTCAATAACTTCACAAAATTCTAAAGCAGAGCCATCCATTATAGGAACTTCTTTATTACATTTAATAAGTAGGTTCGAAATTCCATAAGCATGAAGAGCTGACATTAAATGTTCAATAGTGCTAACTTGAGCAGTTTCTTTTTTTAAACTAGTAGCTAAACCAGTTGAGTAAACATTGTCAATATAAGCAGGAACTGATAGTGCGTCTCCCATTCCAACAAAATGAATTCCAGAATTTGCTGGAAGTGGTGCAAGAGTTAGACCTGTTTTTTCTCCCGTATGAACTCCAATACCATGAAGAACAGCACTATTTTTCAATGTTTTTTGTTTGACCTTTTTACCTTTAAGTAGCTGATTATTTAAAAAAACTGATTCTATCTTTATATCACTGCTTGATAAATTACTCTTAACATCTTCACCAAGAGTGATGTTATTTTCATGATTATCAACTAAACCTAAAGCTTTTTTTACAGAGTATATCGTTGCATGAAGATCTAAAGGTTTTTCTATAAAATCAATTGCCCCTAATCTTGTCGCTTCTACGGCTGTTGCAATAGTTGCATGACCAGAAATCATTATAACTGGAAGGGAGGAATTTTTTAACATTATAGATTTCAGAGTCTCTAAGCCATCAGCTCCAGGCATCCAAATATCAAGTAAAACTAAAGAGGGAGGATCCTTTTCTAGCATTTCTAAAGCTTTACTTCCATCTTCTGCTTCAGAAGTAGCAAAACCCTCATCTTCTAAGATTTGCTTAAGAGTTCTTCTTATACTTTCTTCATCATCTACAATTAAAACTTTTTGATTCATTATTAAATTCTATATTAAACTTTATAAAAGTTCTTAACAAAACTGGAGCCACTACTAAAAATAGTAGAATCTCTTTCAGGACCCACACTAACCATTGTTATTGGAGCTCCAATAATTTCTGAGATAGTTGAAATATAGAATCTAGCTTGCGCAGGCAAGTGATGCCATTTTGTAACATTTGTAAGATCCTCTTCCCAACCTTCTAGCTCAATGAACTGAGGCTCTACTAACTCAAGCTTAGATGAAAGAGCAGGTAAATCTTTTAATTTCTCTCCATCTAGCTTGTAAGAAACACAAATTTTGAGTGGGTTAATTCCAGTTAAGACATCAAGCTTTGTAAGTGCAACTCCATCCATTCCATTTAACCTTACTGCTCTCTTTAAAAGAAAAGCATCAAACCAACCACAACGTCTTTTTCTTCCTGTAGTAGTTCCAAACTCAGCACCAACTTGAACTAACCTGTCTCCTATCTCACACGTTAACTCTGTAGGAAAAGGGCCACTACCAACTCGAGTTGTGTAAGCCTTAGCAACTCCTAAAACGTAGTCGATTGCTTTTGGACCAATACCTACTCCGGTAGTTACTGCTCCAGCAATAGTGTTTGAAGACGTGACAAATGGAAGTGTGCCATGAACTTGATCTAAGAATGTTCCTTGAGCGCCTTCAAAAACAACTTTCTTACCTGACGAAATATGTTTGTTTACTGTATAACTTGCGTTACCTATATAAGGGCTAAGATTTTCTTTAGCTCTTTCAATAGAACTCCAAACTTCATCAAATGAAAGCGTATTACTAACCTCCAGTACTTTTTCTAGGTAGCTCACTCTGCTTTCATAATTAGTTTTTACTTTCTCTCTAAGAGATTCTAAATCGGATAATTCGGCAATCCTTACCCCACTTCTATTCGCTCTATCCTCATAAGCTGGGCCTATTCCTCTACCAGTAGTTCCAATTTTTTTAAGACCCCTTGCCTCTTCTCGAGCTATGTCAGTAGCTTTATGGTAAGGCAATATCAAATGAGCATCTCTATCAATAACTAAATTACTAGGTTCAACTTTAACACCTCTAGCTTTTAAATCTGAAACTTCTTTCCAAAACACATCAGGATCTACAACAACTCCTGCTGCAATAAAACAAGTTGACTCAGATCTTAAAATTCCGCTGGGAATAAGATGTAATTTCGTTGTTTCACCATCTACAACTAAAGTGTGACCAGCGTTGTTCCCTCCTTGAAATCGTACTACTGAATCTGCACTGGAAGTTAGGTAATCTACTAACTTCCCCTTACCTTCATCTCCCCACTGCGCACCTACTACTACTAATCCTGGCATAAATTAAATCCAAATTTCCAATCAACTCCTTTTTTAACTAAAAAGCTAACTGGTTTTTTACTATTATTTGTAAGGATAACTTGTTTTAAAGAACTATCTAAATTCTCAAAGATAGAACTTAAAGCACTTAAATTTCCAACTTTTTGAAACTTAATTTTACTTTCTTCTAAAGCAAGATTTTCTACCTTTGGAAACAACTTGTCCCAGGCAAGTATATCTGATTCTGCTAAAGATTCCAAGCCTTTAGCTCTAGCTATTGTAAAAGGATAAGACCCCTCTCTTCTTAAACTTTTTAAACATGCTGGAACTTCTAGCGCTTGACCTAAATCCCTTGCGATTGAACGTATATAAGTACCTTTTGAGCACTCTATTTCAAAGGAATATTCATCGTTTGCAATTTGTTTAATAGAAAAATTAAAAATTTTAACTTTTCTTGATTTGATTTTAAAATCTTTCTTTTCTCTTGCTAGCTTATGAGCTCTCACGCCATTAATCTTCACAGCACTATACTTAGGAGGAACTTGATCTATTTCTCCAATAAATTTTTTTGACTTTGCTATAACTTCTGAAGACGTAAACCTTACCTCAGACTTCTCCAAAACTTCTCCAGTAATATCATCTGTGTCAGTACTAAGGCCAAATTTTATGCTCCCTGAATAAACTTTTTTTCCAGACTCAGCATATGATAACAACTTAGTAGCTCCATTTACAGCACATACCAAAAGTCCTGTAGCAAAAGGATCTAAAGTACCAGCATGCCCAATTTTATTAATTTGTAATTTTTTTTTTACTTTATCAATTGCTTTAAAGGAGGTTATACCAGCAGCTTTATCTAGAAGAATTATTCCTGGTTTTGTTATCACTGGTTTTATTATCATAGCCTATGAATTTAATAAAGTTGTTTTAATTTCAACTAAAAGTTTTTCTAAAAGCTCATCTATTACTCCAGAATATCTAAAGGCAGCAGCTTGAATATGCCCTCCTCCACCAAACTTTTTAGCAATTTCTGCTACATTGATTTTTTCATTCATAGATCTCAAACTCACTTTTAACTTATCTAAGTCCTCTCTAAGCAAAAAAGAAATTTTTACTCCTTCTATATCTCTAGCTCTCTCCACAAATCCTTCAGTATTAGTTCCATCACAATTATGCTTTTTCATAAGATCTTTTTTGACCACTAGACCTGCAACTTGACCATTTTCATATAATTTTAAGTCAGAAAAAGCTTCATTCTCAAATTTAAATTCAACGTAAGGCTTATTAGAATACATAGCACCTGCAATCTCACTTGTTGAACCTCCTGATTTTAACAAAGCGCTAGCAATCTCAAAAGTTCTACCTGTAACATTAGAGTATCTAAAAGAACCAGTATCTCCCATAATTCCTGCAAGTAAGCAATTTGCAATGTCTTTAGTCAAAGTAAAATTCATTTCAGATAAAATTTCAAAAACTATCTCACAGGTAGATGCAATGTTAGGGTACACATAATTTATATCAGCAAAACCTGAATTTGATTGATGATGATCTATGTTTACTGTTTTTTTAACTTTAGGAAAAGTTTTTAAAAAGCTATCGCCAAGACGTTTCTTATCACCACAATCACATATTATTAACAAATCCCACTCATCTTCCGGAAAGCTATTTTGAACTTTTTCTATTCCTGGAATAAATTTATATCTATCTACTATACCAGATTCATTTACACACTGAACTTCTTTAGATAAAGACTCTAGTGCTAAAGAAATTCCAAGTGCCGAACCATAGGCATCTGAATCAGGATTAAAATGACTTACCACTATAATTCTATTAGAAGAATTTATATGAGTAATTAATTCACTGAAATCAAATTTTTCTTTACTCACTTTCTATTTTTTCCATAATGCGATTTACTTCCTCTAGAGTATCTAAAGTATTATCATAAAAAAACTTTAATTTCGGAAGAAATCGTAGCGAAACTTTTTTTGAAATATTTTTTCTAATCGTACTGCTTAACTCTTTTAAAGCCGCATCAACTTCGGCCTGCCTACTCACATCACCATAAACATTCCAATAAACTTTTGCTTCTTTGAGATCTGATGTCATTTTAACAAAAGTTACTGTTACTAGACTTAATCGTTGATCCGAAAAACGTAAAATCTCTGTAGCAACTAATTCTCTTAATTGCTCAGCCACTCTGTGCATTCTTCTTGAAGCCATTTTTACTAACCTGATATTCTTTTAAAAGATTTCTTTACAAAGTAGCAGCAATTTCTTCAATTTCAAAAAATTCTACAACATCGCCTTGTTTAATATCATTAAAGCCATCAATAGAAAGACCGCACTCATATCCTTCAGCCACTTCCTTAACATCATCCTTAAATCTTCTAAGAGTACCAAGCTTCCCTTCATACACAACAACTGAATCTCTTAATAACCTAAGATTAACGCCACGCTTAACCATTCCATTTGTTACATAACAACCAGCAATTGTACCTACCTTAGGAGCAGAAAATGTTTCCCTTACTTCAGCAGCACCAAGAGAAACTTCTTTTTCAATTGGAGCAAGAAGTCCAGCCATTGCTTTTTTAACATCATCTATTAGCTCATAAATTACACGATAAAATCTAACATCAATATTCTGACTATCCGCTTCTGCCAGAGCTCTGCTTTCGCCACGAACATTAAACCCAATAATAATAGCATTTGAGGCAAGGGCAAGTTGCACATCTGATTCATTAACCCCACCAATTGCATTGTGAATCACTTTAACCCGAACTAATTCAGTAGAAAGATCTAACAAAGATTGCTTCACAGCCTCTAAAGACCCCTGTACATCAGCTTTTATAACAACACGCAAATCACTAGCTGCTGCATCTTCTGCAAACTTTGCAAAATCTTCTAAACTTACAGGACCACTCGCCATAGCAAGGGCGTCTTGTTGAGCTTTGATATCTAATCTTTTTTGAACTACTTGTTTAGCATCTGAATCACTCTCTACTACTACAAAATCATCCCCAGCTGTTGGAACCCCATTTAAACCTGTAATTTCAACAGGAGTTGAAGGAGGGGCTTCTTTTAGAGATTTTTTAAGATGATTTGTCATCGAACGAACTCGACCAAATTCAGGACCTGCTACAAAAATATCTCCAACTTTTAAAGTTCCAGACTGAACTAAAACAGTTGCAACAGTACCACGCCCTTTTTCTTGTCTAGCTTCAATTACAGTACCTTGAACTCTACAATCAGGATTAGCTTTTAATTCTAAAACTTCAGCTACAAGCAAAAGTCCTTCTAAAAGTTCTTCTATCCCCTCTCCAGTATGTGCAGAAACAGGGAAAAACATTGTATCACCTCCCCAATCTTCAGGCTGAAGTCCATGCTCTGCAAGTTGTTGCTTAACTTTATCAGGATTTGCACCAGGAGTGTCCATTTTATTTATTGCAACAACTATTGAAACTTCTGCAGCTTTTGCATGATTTATTGCCTCTATTGTTTGAGGCATAACACCATCATCAGCGGCAACTACTAAAATGACGACATCCGTAACACTTGCGCCTCTAGCTCTCATTTGTGTAAATGCTGCGTGACCAGGAGTGTCAATGAATGCTATTCTCCCTTTTCCAGCAAGAGTAACATCATAAGCTCCTATATGTTGGGTAATCCCGCCGTGTTCTTTAGAAGCAACACCTGACTTTCTTATATAATCAAGAAGAGAAGTTTTTCCATGATCAACATGACCCATAACAGTGACAACTGGTGATCTTGGTTTTAAAAGCTCAGGATTATCTATTCCTTCAATTAAAATAACATGATCTTCATCAAAACCAGTTTTATCGATTGTATAACCAAATTCATCAGCTAAAATTACTGCAGTATCGTAATCAATAGCTTGGTTGATAGTTGCCATAACTCCCAACTCCATCAACTTACCAATAACTTCACCTGCTTTTAAACTTATCTGTTTTGCTAAATCTCCAACTAAAATCGCATCAGCTGCCATTTTAACTACTCTCTTAGAAGCTTTCGGTTGAACGGTTTCAGGCTTTATTCCATCATCAGAACCTTTCTTCTTTTTCTTTTCTACCCTATTATTTCTTCTTGCAAAGCGACCTTGATAATCAACTAAATCATTTCTCGAGAATTCCCTCTTTCTTCCTTTTTTCTTTTTCTTATCTTTATTATCGGATTCAGTAGTAGCCTTAGCGTTAGCTGTTTCAAATTTCTTCTTTTTCTTTTCAACAGGTTTTGGTTTTTTTTCTTCAAGCTTAATCTTACCAAGTATTTTTGGACCTGTCTTTTTAGTAGCTTTCTCATCTTCAGTAATTGGCTCTTTTTTAACATCATCAACAACTACTGCAACTTCACTTTCTGGCTCACTGTCTTTAAAGATTGAGTCAGGGCTAGAAACTGGCTCTTCTATTTTAGCTACTTCTTCTTGAACAGTTTCAACCTCTTTAACTTCCTGAACTTTTTCAGGCTCAGCCACCACTGCCGGAGAAGGAATATTCTTACTTTTTCTTCTTCTAACTACATTTCCTTTTCTTCTTTCAACAAAGGTTGACTCTTGTCCAGTTACTGTATCAATTTTCTTTTTAAGAACTTCCAAATCTTCAGCACTACCATTAGCTACACCTTCAAAAGCCTTTCTAAGCATTTCAGTTTCATCATCACTTAATGCATTAGAATGAGACTTCTTACCTGGCATTCCCAACTCTTGGGCCTTGGCGATAAGTATCTTATTCTCTATCCCTAATTCTTTTGCTAACTCGTATATTCTCATAAACTAACTTACAATTTAAAATATGGCTTTCTTGTTTCCAAAAAAGTTATCAACTGCTTTTTTAACAATATCAAAATCTTCTCCTTCAAAACCATCAATTTTAGCATCAATAGCTTGGAATGCTTCCGCAACTTGAGTTGTATTACTATATCCAGATTCATACAATTTCTTTTTCATTTCTTCAGCAAGAATTAAACCTTCAAAACTAGGAATATCAGAAGAATCGCTTGAATCTGAATCAGATTCATCATTCGTAAATACAAGATCCTCTACTTTCCCAGCATTTTCTATTAACTCTTTTGCTAATTCTTCTGTCATCCCTTCAATCTCAAGAATATCATCAACTTGAGCATCAGCAACATCTTTCGCACTCTGATATCCCATTTGAAATAGCAACTCAGCATGTGTGAAATTTATGCCTGGAATAGCTTCAATAGATGCTCGAGACTTCTTAGTTTCTTCTTCTGCAACTGACGCACTTCTTACGTCTATCTTCCAACCTGTCAGTCTACTAGCTAAACGAACATTACTACCACCTCGACCAATTGCAAAAGCAAGCTGATCGTCTGCTACTATAACTTCTATAGAATGCTCATCTTCATCTACCAAAACTTTAGCTACTTCAGCAGGAGACAAAGCTCTTGCAATGAATGACGGCTCATCTGGAGTCCAAGGAATGATATCAATTTTTTCACCTCTTAGTTCCTGAACAACTGCATGAACTCTTGCCCCTTTAATACCTACACAAGCTCCAACTGGATCTAAACTTGAATCTGTTGATCTAACTGCAATTTTTGCTCTATCCCCTGCTTCACGAGCAACTCCTTTTATCTCAATAGTTCCTTCTCCAATTTCAGGAACTTCTAGCTCAAAAAGTTTTGATAAAAAATCAGGATGAGATCTGGTTAGAATAATCTGAGGTCCTCTTGCAGTTCTATCAATATCTAAAATCATTCCTCGAATTCTATCGTTTTGTCTGTAGCGCTCTCGCGAAATTTGTTCACGTTTTGGTAAAATCGCTTCAGTTCTTCCAAGGTTAATTATTAAATCTCCTCGATCATACCTTTGAACAATACCATTAATGAGATCGCCCTTAGAGTCTTTATATTCTTCAAAAATAACTCCTCTTTCAGCATCTCTTACTTTTTGAATTATTACTTGCTTTGCAGTTTGTGCAGCAACTCTTCCTAAAATTGAAGTATCCAGTTTTTCACCAAACTCATCGCCATCCATAGCCTCTGCATCATAAGTTTTTCGCGCATCTTCAACACTAATTTGAGTAGCCTCGTCTTCCACAGCTTCAACAACAGCTTTAAACTGAAGAAGCTCAATTAAACCAGTATCAGGATCGTATTGAGTTTCAAGATTTAAGTTGTGTCCATAATGCTTTTTCGCAGCAGATAACATTGCAGACTCAATTGCTTCAACTAATATATTTTTATCTATTCCTTTATCTCTTCCTATTTGTCCAAGAAGAGCATTTAAATCAAAAGCCATTTCTTTATATCCCTTATATAATCACTGATTTTAAGTTTTTTCAAAAACTTAAAAAGCTTAGTGGGTAAGCAAAAATTAGGAAAAACCTAAGAATGCTTGAGTATATCCGTTTCGACATTAGCTTTCCTAACATCATTTAAGTTAAAAATTTTTTCGACCTCAGTGTCTTGTAAAAGGACACTAATTTCACTCTCATTTACCATCTTGAGTATTCCAAAATAAGTATCAGTTTTTTCTCCTGACTCAGAAGAGACTGTAAACTTAATTTTTTCACCCACAGCACCATTAAATTGCTTAGGAGTTTTCAACACTCTATTTAAACCTGGACTAGAAACTTCCAATGAATATTTTTCAAACATCCAGTCCAAATCTTCAATCCCATGAAGCGCCTTACTTACTGAAGCACAATCTTCATGATTAATTGGTTCTTTCACCTTTTTCTCTATAAAAACCCTCACTGCTCCTTTTGGCGTAATTGGCACATAAAGATCAAAAATTAAATATCCTTTCTCTTCCACAGTTGAAACTATCAACTGCTCTATGTCATCTCTAGTTAGAGTTTTCAAAACAAAATGCCCAAAACAGTAATCTACAGAACGTGAATCACATAATTCTAATTACAGAATGCTAATCCACGCATATGTAGAAAACTACAAAACAAACCAGCCTTTTAAAGAATGAAACTATCAGATTAGATAGTCAAATGGCTCAAGAACTATCGTAAGTTATCAAAAAAATAGCCTTTTTGCAAGTTCTTGCATCTTATAAAATAAGCATAAAGATATGTTTTTATTAGAAAAAAAGACAAAATTTTTTAAAAATTTATTTTCTCTTTTAATAAGCTTGTAAATTATACTCTTGGCA
>CALJRW010000118.1 GCA_937976335.1 uncultured bacterium
TGTGAACGATCCTGAAATTAAGAAAGTAAATACAAGAGTAGAGAAAGAGCAATATATGGATTATAAAGAGCCATTGAGTTTTAGAGGCACTTTGCTTACAAAGAAAACTCCTTTAGAAAATCCTGATTTAGACAGAATTAAAAATCTTTATTTTGCATCACATTTGATTCCTAAAGAAAAAATTCCAGATTTAATAAGTGATAAACTAGAAATTTTCTTAGGCTCTGGGGAGGTTTTACTTGAGTTAAATAATCCCTTGCTTAAAGCAGCTTATTCTTTACTTAGAGCTAGCTGGCCTGAAGCTGTTTTTGTTAATGAATTATTTCAAAATGCGAAATTGCTAGTTGGTCAAGAAAATCTTAGAAAGCATGAAGAAAGAGATTTTTTTAAGCAATTATATATTCATTTTGAACATGGATTAAATCAGCTTTATTCAAAAGAGATTAATTTATGCCAAAAAATGCCAGAAAAACCTGAAATTTTTAATTTAGCTAGGCATCAAGTTACTTATCAAAATTGGTTAATAAACTTAAGATCTGAATTTGTGCCTTTAAATGTTTTAGATCAACTTCTTATACCGCTTCTTGATGGGACAAATTCACTTGAAGATATTAAACGATTTCTTAGAAAAGAACTCCCAGAGGATCAAATTGAATCTCTTGAAAATGAGCTTCAAGCTTATTTTAATAGGTATATCAATTTTGCACTAATAAAAATATGATTATTACAATGTTGGATTATTGTTTTCGATAATTATATAAGGATCTACATTAGTGAAAATTTCTTCCATATAGCTTTGAGCTTGTTGAGCAATGCTTCTACACTGTGGATCGAAATATCTATTACTCTGAGAATCTAAGCCTAACCCTTGGCATTCATTGTCTGAAGCAATTGAGCAGTTACTTGGTAGAGTTGTATCTGAGTCATTTAACTTTCTAAGAGGACCATAAAAACCACCAGTTGCATTAGCAATTTTATACCAATCGCCAGCAACCCAATCTACAGGTGAATTAAACCTATTTATATACTTTAACAAATTACTATTCCATTGAGATTCTACTCTAAAAACAGGATAATTATTTGTATAAACAAACTCTTGACCATAATTTCTCGCTGCCTCATCAGATAAACATTTACCAGGGTTGTTTGGATCTTCTATTTTACGTGTCCAGTTTTGTGCTTGATCTCCAGTAAACATAACGTGAAAGTTTATACCGTTTTCAGCCATTTGTGCAGCCAATGGCTTTTCTGTTGTGGGGCAAGTCCCAGCATATCCCTGACCACAACCAATCATTACTTCCATAACCTTATGATAGTAAAACTGTTGCCAAATATCACTCCTTGCACAAGGAAATTCAGGAGGAATGGTTCCCCAGGCAGTTCCAGAAAAAGGTAATGTTCCATTGTTAAATTGATCTAAGAAATCATTATAAATTTTTTGTGTAGCGCAATTTGCAAAACCATCGCCGATGTACATTATAAATTTTCTAGAGTTAGCAGGCTTACTATCAAGAATTCCGTCTCCATCTTGATCTTCTTGACCTAATTGTCTTAGAGCTTCAAAAATTGCAACAATAGGATTTGTTCCTCCCTCTTGATCAGGAAACCAACCTAGATTTATCCAATCAGGAGTTTGCGTTTGAGGTAATCTTCCATATGGTGTTCCAGCAGAATGATTTGCTCCGGAAAGGTTCCATAAATCATTAGTTCTCATGCTATCAATATCAAGTATATCTCTGGCATATCTAAAATTATCGTTTAAATTAATAACTCTATTCCAAGTCAGATCTCCTGAAGCCATTATTATTCCGTATTGATCTCCTTGTACTCCTCTGTCTTCAAATTGCGCTAATGCTTCGTCAAGTGCCGAATATACTGACATCATAGGTTCTGGTCCAAGTACGATTTCTCTAGGCGCTAAAACTTCTTCGGGGTTAGGAATGGTATAGGAGCGTCTATGTAAATCCATTAGATATTGTCGCCTAGCAACTGCTGGTCCGAGTGGATCTAAGGGGTTGTCACTTTCAACAACTATATTTACAGACCCTGGAGCGCTTGGGTCTGGGTGATATAATCTTATGCCAAGAGGAAGACTTGTATCGTCATAAACTGCTTGAGTTGCATTGTATCTTTCTACAATTGCATAGTCTGATTGTGCATGAAAAAGATTTTGGTTTCTATAACTAGGATCTGTGCTTTGAAGATAGCAAGGAGGAGTTGAACAAGAACTTGTAGGAAATGTTATATTTACAGGATAATAATCTCCCCCAGTTCCGGGTGCAGAACCATAGTTAGGAGCAGGTATATTTCTATATATTTCCTTCTCTCTATGCAGTACTCTACCGTAGTCATTATTATTTCCATTATAAACAATAACATTACCAAATGTACCATCTAAGTTATCAATTGAATCTGACCATCTATATGTAAACATTGCTGGTTTCCATTGAGTAGCATTCCAGTCAGGTGGAGGATTGTAGATAAATGAATTTATTTTAAGAGAAGAAAGATAGTTTGATTCTGCTATTGAAGGAGAAATATCGACTATAAAAACACCTTCAAGTGGAGATGAAACAGCAACTGCTTCAAAATTTATTTGATTAGAAAAGCTTGTTTTTTCAAAGAAACTTAAAAATTGATTCTTATTTCTGTCACTTGAAATTCGACCTGATATTCGAAAAGCATTTGCATAGCTATTAACGCTTGCTTCTTCTCTTAAAAAAATACAATCTTCATTTTCAACATGATTATTTTCAAATGCTTCTCTCACATAACCATCAGTATAATTTAAACAATTTAAAGGCTCTTCACCTACTTTGTAGTTGGAGTAATGAACTAGAGGTTGAATTAAAATAAAATCATTTGTTGAAGGTGTAGCAGATTCACTATCAATTATATCAGTATTTGTAATAGTTTTAAAAATACTATTACTGCTTAAAACAAGTGAAGAAATTTTTGATTTTACACTGTTATATTTTGCTTGATGACAAGCTTCTATTGGAAGATCTGATGGGTTACATTCAAATTTAGAATAAGCATCTATAGCAGCTAAAGCTAGAGCTCTAGCTTGATCGTTTGCATTTACTTTTGTTTCAGAAAAAAAAACTAACCAAATTAAATAAGAAGATATCGCAGTAAAGCTTAAAATTAGAAATACCATTAGTGGCATAACTGCACCATAAGAATTTTTTCTTCTTCTATACATAATTTAACCTACAACACCGTTGCCTTGATCGTCACACACTAATCCAAAATCAACAACTTGACCATTTAATGAACATCTACAACCACAATTTGCAGGATCCCAAGCACCAAAGCCACATGAAAAGTTTTCAGGCGGTGGGCAGTTACACAAACAACCATTTAAAGGATCTGGTGGTAGTCCGTTATTGCAAGGGTTAAGATTTGCGTCGCACTGTGTGCATTGTGTTGTACCGTCACTTGCTATGATTTCATTTGTACATGGCCCTCTTCTACATCTACAGCCTTCTTCTGGGATAGGAATTAATCCTCCAGGACATCTATTTGTACAAACACAGAGACATCCATTTGGATAAGCACTAACTACTGGTATTCCGTTAACATCTACAATATCTTGTCCGGTATCAGGGTTTGGATTTATAGCTTGGCACTCTTCTGGATCTAAAGTTCCGTTACCATTTCCAACTCCACCGGGAAGGTTTATATCGCCTTCAATTTGACAAGTACAGAGACCTGCACTTCCTGAAGGACTAACATCTATTATAGTAATTCCATGTCCATCAACAGAACCGTTAATAGGGATAGTTTCACCAGGTTCAAGAACCTTACAACCACATTCTTCAACAGAGCCATCTGCACCAATAACAGTTTCTAAGCCTAAAGCTTCATCGCATGTACATTTACCTTCTTCGTTTGTGCCAAAGTTAGGATCGTTTATTCCATATATACGACGGCAAGTTTCATCGTTAGGATGAAAGCAAGCAGTATCAGGATTGTAATCATATCCATCACTTTCATGATTAACGGAATCACCTAAACAAGGCTCACATTGAGCGTTTGCAGTATTAAAGACTGCGTTATTAATGTGAGAGCACGAACAAACAGGATCTAAACTTGCATCACCTTCGATAGAATTACCTTCACAATCTAGGGGGATTCCTGATGCAAGCCTCAGTGGGGGCTCATAATAGCGAGCAGAATTTATTTCAACTGGAATGTTAAGTATTTTTAAAAAAGGAACTTGGTAGTTTGCATGCACTTTGATTCTAATAGGTTCAAGGTTAAAGGCATCTTCGGGTTTACCTGCAGTTAGTGGACAAGGAAAAATAATTTCTGGATTTCTAATTCGATAAGTACTTACTGGACATGTTACGCCTTTACAGCAGATATCAACTTGTCTAGTAACTTCAACTGTAGCTGGAAGTCCAAAGCTACCGGCTTCATTTGCAACAGGTTTAAAGAAAAGTGAAAGAAGAGTCTCTCTAATCTCATCCCTATAAACATCTACACTTTTAAATCTTTCTAAATGGGGGTTAGTTCCATCAAAAGGTCCAGCAATTATAGATCCTGTATCACAGAAATCTTTTAAAAGGTTGCAATCACCACTATAAGTACTGGGACAAGGTTCGGAATTTGGATTTTCAAAATTACAAAAACCACCAACGTCGTGATTAAGCCTTTCAGAAATAGCATAGTAAAATCCTGGATCGATTGTCATTTTTTGAAGTAAGTCATCAGAAATTCTATTTGCAGATTCCTTTGCGCTATATATAAACATTATAAAAAGCCCTGAAAAAAAGACGAGAAGAATAATAGGAACAACTAATGCAAATTCTACTAATGTAGCACCTTTGTTATAATTAGATTTTTTTTTAAATTTATAAAACAAATGGAACCTCAAAAGTTTTGCTTAATTCTAGATTGTTTAACAAAGCATTAAAACCTGGGAAAGTTATATTAAGTTTTGGTGTATAACGGGTCTGTCTGAAAACAGCCTAAAAAAGTGAATTTTTGAATAGAGCGATGGTTTTGCTGAGAAAAACGGATTTAAATTAATTTTTTTGAATTTAGTTTTTTGTTTTTTAAGCAATTAAGTGTAAGAAATTGCTCACAAG
>CALJRW010000119.1 GCA_937976335.1 uncultured bacterium
TCATATTGTCTCCTCTTTAAATTTAAAGATGACAATATCGGATTTTTCAATTTCAGATGGCGGACAATCAAAAAAGACTAATTCTTCAGTTATTTCAATTCACTAAGTGGATTCTAGATGATTTTAACGGGACACTAGTGACTAGAAGCCTAAAGTAAAGTATATTAATTAATATAAATGAGTTGTATTCAAGAATTAAGAGCATCTGAACAAGCAAATAAGCTTAGTAGTAATATGGATAGTCTTAGTTTTGATGAGTTAAGTGAACTCTTTCTGATGTCTAATCAACATTTAATTCTAGCATTTCAATCAGAAAAGGTTAAAGAGAGTATTAACAGCTTAGTTCAAGCTTTGTCATCAGATAATATTAGCAGATTAGTTATTGGTGGGGCTGGAACTTCTGGAAGATTCGCTCATATTCTAGAAACTTTTTATGCAGATGCGCTTCAAGAAAAAGCTGGGATAGAGTTAGTCCCTTGGATTGCAGGTGGGGAAGAAGCTATAGTTAAAACTGTAGAAGGTGCAGAAGATGATACTCTTAGGGCCATTAAAGAGTTAGGTCCTATATTGACTTCAAAGACGCATTTTAGTGGTGTTTCTTGCGGTTTGTCTGCGCCATGTATTGCTATTTCCTTAGAATTAGCTGAAAAAGCTTGTGGCAGTTATTCTGTCTTTGGTGTTAATGAACTTTCATCAGCTAGAGAGGATGAAATTTTAGATGATTTTATAGGCATTTATAGAAGAAGAAATAAAGATTTTCGCTCTATTTTAGAAGTTTCGTCAGAGTCTAACAAATTTACATCCCTTACCCCGTTAGTCGGTCCTGAACTTCTAACTGGTTCCTCTAGGCTGAAAGGAGGTTCTGCAACTTTCTTAATTTACAAAATTGCTTTTGAAGCTTTGATTACCAATAAATCTGTAATTGAGATTATTACAAGTGAAATAGAAAATCTTGAGAATATGAGATTTACTTCTAAACTTCCGAAAGTTATGGAAGAAATGGCAAATTGTATTGAAAGGGGTGGTAGAGTTTTTTATCAAGGAAATGGTGATTTTTATAGAGCTTCAGTTTTAGATGCTAGTGAATGTCCTCCAACTTTTGGAGCTTCTCATGAGACAGTAACTGCAGTTATTTCATATGATAATTGTCTTCCTGATTTTTTAACATTTGATTATCATCAAGATGCTGATTATTTAAACCAAGAGCAAACTAGAATTAAGGTTAGAGAAAAAGATATAGTTATTTATGTAGGTAATCAAGAATGCAATGTGCCAACTGGAGCATTGTTCATTGACGTAATAGATTTCTTTCATGCAAAGTTAACCTTAAATGCATTATCTACTGGCGCTTTCGCTAAAGCGGGTTATGTATTTGGTAATAAGATGATAAATGTACAAATTTCTAATTCTAAACTTTTTGATAGAGCTAAAGGGTTAATAAGAGAAATAGTTGGTATGGAGAGTAACATTTTAAATCTTAATCCCAAGGATGATTTAGCAGAAGCTTACTTAAGAAAAGCATTGTTAAAAAAAGATGTTTTAAATAGTGAAGATTGGGCTATTCAAGGAGATGATTTGTATGCCTTAACTCGAAGTGGCATAGTTGCTGAGGCTTGCTTAATTGGAAAAGGTAGAACAGTTGTAGAGGCTCAGCAAGAATTATCTCTAAGCTCAAGTTTGAGAGATATTTTCGATCGAGAAAAAGATTAGTTATTCTTAAGAATAATCTTTCTTTTTACAATCCTCCATTATAAATGGTTTAGCCAGATCCCAAGGAACCATCACGAGATCGGCCGCTAAACTAAACGGTAAATCAATCAAGCACCCTGCAGGCCCAAAATCATTGCATTTTCTCATACCAGAAAATATCTGTGCGCACTTACTTGGAGCTATATTATTTCTGGATTGAATTGTTCCGCAGGAAGAAAAAAAGGGTAAGAGTAAGGTAAAAATTAATACATAAAATTTCATATGTATGCATCTTACGAAAGATTTAAGGCTATTCCAATAGAAAAAAATATAACTATAGTTAATTTATAGTATTTTAAAAAGAAAAACTAATCACAAACTCAATAAAAGCCTTTCTAGCCTACTTCGAGTCATTTCAAAATTTCTCTTTTCTAGTACTCCTTGGTTTAAAATATGATTTAACTCTTTTTCAATACTTAAAAAGCTTTTAAGCTCTTCATCAGCTGTTCCGCCAAACATTAAAATATCTTTATCTTTTTTCAGTCGATAAAGAATTTTATTAATTTTTGTAATCATATCTAAATCGTTTGAAGTTCTTATTTTATTCAGAAGTCTAGAAACAGATCTTGTGTAATCAATTGCAGGTCTTATGCCTTGACTTGCAATTTCTGAGCAAAGGGCAATGTGTCCATCTAGTAAACTTTTTATTTCATCACCCAATGGATCTAGATCTCCTTGAGGGGAAGTTAGAACAGTGTAAATACTGGTAATTGATCCTTTACTATCATTGCCTGCTCGTTCTAAGAGTTTAGGGAGTTCTGTAAATACAGAGTTAGTATAGCCTTGTCTTACAGGGAGTTCTCCAGCGGAGAGTGAAACTTCTCTAACAGCTCTAGCCATCCTGGTGAGAGAATCAACCAGTAGAAGCACATTTTTCCCTTGCGCTCTAAAATATTCTGCAATGGTAGTTGCAGTATAAGGGGCTGTCATTCTAACAATTGATGGTTCGTCACTTGTAGCGACTACCAAAACGCTCCTTTTAAGCCCTTCTTGGCCAAGACAATCATCGATAAACTCTTTAACTTCTCTCCCTCTTTCTCCAACTAGTGCAATTACACAAACGTCAACATCTGCGTTTCTTGCAAGCATTCCAAGCAGTGTTGATTTTCCAACACCAGCGCTTGCAAAAAGGCCAATTCTTTGTCCATAGCCAATTGATAAGAGGTTATCAATTCCTGAAACTCCAGTTATAAGCTGTTTTTCTATTGCTTTTCTTGAGAGTGGGCAAGGTGGCTTACTATGAATAGTTCGTTTAATACCAATTTCTAATTCTTCATTTTTACTTGCTATAGGATTTCCCAAAGCATCTATAACTTTTCCTTTTAAATGCTCTCCAACTACGATACTTAGCTCGTTATTGCGCGTTTGAACATTTGCGCCAGAACTTAAGCCTTTTATTGATCCAAAAGGTGCTAAGCATGTTTCTTCGTTATTAAATGAAACGATTTGAGCTAGTAAATTTTTATGTTCAAGCTCAATTTCACAAATTTTTCCTAAACAAGCATTTGGAATTTTAGCTCTTATTGTTTCTCCTTTTGTGCCTAATACTTGACCGCTTGCAGTTAAGCTAGAAGTATTAGAAAAATTTATATTTTCAATTAAGTCTTCAAGCATTTTGAATCAATTTCTCTTCTAATTGCTGATAAAGGTTATTTTTTAAATCTTCAAAACTATTTTCCCAGTCGATATTTATAGTTCCAGAGTGAGTAGTAATTTTAGCTTTACCTTTCTCTATCTTTTTGTCACTCTCTACGATATCAATTTCCTTTTTAATCTCTTTGTAATGAGCAGGATTTAATAATATTTTATCATTATTTTTAAGCTTTATTTTTGCAATTCCAGCTTTAATAAAATTAGTTAGGCTTTTAGTGTTAGTTTCAAGTTCTTCGCCAATTATTTTTTTCGCAAGAGATATAGCTAATGTAAGTGATTCTTTTTGTATTTTTTTGAATAAATTTTTTTTAAAATTCTCAAATTCTAGGTTGTTTTTCTGTAAAAGAGATTCTGCTTTTTTTAGACCTTGCTTTAGCCCTTGTTCTTTTGCTTTATTTTTTATTTTTTTTGCTTCTAAAGCAATTTGCACTCTTGTTTCTTTAATTAAGCTTGCTTTGTATTGAGTAGCGCTCTCTTTTGTTTTTTTTGCCAGCTCAAGATATTGAGATGAATTAAGCTTTGAAGATTTGTATTTTCCTTTAATTTTATAGGTCATTGGCTCTCTATGTGTATAATCGACAATAAAGTTAAAAAGTTTCTAAAAATTCTCGTAAGCGTTCAGGTTGTTCAAGGTCGAGGCTTTTAAGTATTTGAAAAACGGAGGCGTGCTACTGCACGTTGAGTATTTTCAAATACTTAAAAACGAAGAGATTGGGCGACCTGAACGCTTACAAATTCTCTCATTTATTGTTTAAGTTGTTACTATAATTAAATAAATTTGATTAGCTTTATAATTATCTGTATAACTTGATGATGGGCGGAGGTTTAGAACCAAATCAAGATAGAGATGCTAGAAGGTCAATATCAGGCAAGTAGTCACTGAAAATTCGCAAGTTTTAGCCTCTCCAAGGCCAATGCGAGAGCCTGTATCATTAGTTGCTGAAGCATTTTCAACTAATCCTGAAGAAAAATTTGTCCCATATAGAGAGATTCTTCAATCTAATTCAGAGGCTCTTAGTAGAGAATCCTTTCGTCGATCTGTTCATTATAGCTTTTTAATCTCAGGTGTAGTGCTTGCGATAGATAGACTTGTTTTGCCATTACCTTTTCTAGCTGACAATTATATGCCTAGTTTAGTTCATGGCGCATTTGCATTCTGTACATCCCTTTTGTTAGCAGCACGGGTGAGTAATGCCAAAGAACGATGGTCAGAAGGACGTAGTCATCAAACTAAATTATATGCCTCTACTAATAAAATTGCTATACAGCTTTCTAAGTTACAAAAAGAATACTATAGTGAAGGAGCAAAAGATCTTTTTAAAAGAGCAGCATCTTTATTAAATGCCTATACACGAACAGTTCAATGTTGCTTACATAACGATAGAGAAGCAAACAAAGCTCTTAAATTACTACCTAAAGATTTGAGAGAGCCTTTTAGCGAGGCAAATCATAAAGTTATTTTTATTGTGACTCACCTCTTAGCTACGGAGTTAGATATTAAAAACCATCCAATGATAAAGATGGATCAAGAGACAAATTTACAGTTAAATATAAACAAAGAAAATTTACCAGAAATCTTTTCTTTATGTGAAAAAGTAAAAAACACACCAGTGCCGTCTGTTTTTGATTCAGGACTTGAGAAATCTCTAGGAGTTTTTCTTCTTACCATGCCTTTTACTGAAACCTTAGCAGCTATGGGCTACTGGAATATACCTGCGATCGCAACATGTGCGTTCTTTTTTAGAACTTTAATAAATGGTTCTAAAGAAATGGAGAATCCTTTTGACCCAGGAGTTACAAACATTCCAGTGAAAAGTCTTGTTGCAAGAAACTACGGAAGAATTAAACAAATATTTAGTTTTTGAATAGTTTTAATCTTATTTTTTTAGTTTAAAAACTATCAATTCACAAGATTATTTTTTAACTGCGAACAATAATCAATCTCATATCTTTGTCCTCGATTAAGTGGATGACTTGAGTCGACTTGCCAAACTATTTCCCCTTTTTTATTTACTTCAAATACACTAAATCCGTTATCTTCTGAAATAAAAGTATTTCCATTTGGCAATCTTCTCATAGAACCAGCAGCACCACTAAAAAAATTATCTTTATCTTTATATTCCCAAACAATTTCCTTAGTTACAGGGTTGACTTCCAGTATTCGTGTATATTTTCTAACTTTTCCACCATTATCATAAATTAAAATATTTCCAGCTCCTGGATAGCCATCAGGAATCATTTGTGATTCATGCGGTGCGATAATAGGATTGTCTTTAGTTCCTGAATATTGCCAAACTACTTTGCCAGTATCTTTATCTAAAATGTATGTAGTCCATAAATTTCTAAGCATAACCATAATGTTTCCAGGTTGAAATCTTAGATCTTTATTTCTAAACCACTTATTATCTTTAAGCTTAAAGACTGTATTTGTGTGGCTCCAATCTCTATTTGTTTCTTTCCATTTTTCATGAGCAGGAGATTGATTGCACTTTCTTGCGCCACATTTTAAAAAATTAAGATGTTTGTCAGCATCCCAGCTCCAAACGACTTTAAGATCTGGGGTAATCTCTTCAACAATGTCTGATCTTAGTTTTCTAGGAATATTGTCTTCTTTGACGCTATATGTTCTAATTTTTTTTCTAAGTATTAGCGTATTTCCATTCTCTAATCTTTGTAAGTCATGATGAGGATCAGTCGGTGGGCTATATTCCCATACAACTTTTCCTTCCCAGTTGTATTCTCTGATTTTAAGATATTCTTTCGCTTTATTTTCTTTTTTTTCACTAAGGCTAGTTGCGTGAAGAACTAGTAAGTTGCAATTTGGAAGTAATCTTGCACGGTGAGCGTAGTAGGGCCATGACTTAACAACTTTACCTGACATATTTATAAGTTTAATCCCTCCTTTAACGGCAACAGGATAAAGAGTGAAGCCGGAAAGTGCTTCTTCAGTAGCTGGTTTTTTCAGTTTAAAAGAAATTTCAGTGTCTATAAGGGGGTTAGTTTTTTCTTGCTTCCTAATTCTTTTTGGCTTTGAGTAGCTTAGCTCAGGGAGTGTTAGTGTTAACGCCAGAAAGACGAGAAAATGTAAGTTTTTCATTTGTTTGTTTCTAACATTATTGTAGAAAGATCTCAATTTTTATTGCAATGTGACCAAAGGCTAGAAAATAAAGTATACATTAGCTTATGAAGTTCTCTGCTTTCTATTATTGCTATCTAAATCTAGGAATCTTCAAACACTCAGTAGACTCATCTCTATCTTTATAATGATAAAGTTTTTTAGGAGCATGAGTATAGTCATCAAATCCTAGTAGAATTTCTCCTTCTGCTGTTAAGAGAGTACTTAAAGATTCAATTAACGTATCTGAATTTCGATAGAGGTCGTTACTACATTCTCTGTGCATATGTGTAAAAAAAATTAAATCAAAAGATTCATCTTTTTGTTTAAAAAAATCACTTGCTTCCGTATTGCAAATGCCATCATACATTCTTAATCCAAAAAGATGTTGCTCAAGTTCTCTATATATAGGAGGTACTATTGCTAAGCCAGTATCTTCATTTTCAGTTTTATCATATGGCATTAAAAAATTACCAAAAGAATGAAAATTCAACTTAACAATTCTTGGATCCTTCTGGCTTGTAAATGTAATATGTTCATCAGTTTGTTCACTTCTATTGAAATAAAAATCTGCTAAAGTTAAGTTATTGTCATAAAAGCTATGAGTTAGATCGTGTGAATTTGAATTTATCAAATTCCTGAGTTTAGCGTACCAAGTTGGATGCAAAGTTTTTGAAAAACTATTTGCAGTGACAGTCACTTTACCATTAAACCAATGCACTAGTGTCATATTAATAAGAGGTTCTATTGCTCGTCGACAAGGGTTTCTTAGCCAAATTTGACCTTCTTGTATGCATGACTTTAAGTCACACGCTGTAACTTCAACTCTTTCTGAATGCTGACTTGCTAGGTATCTACTTAACCAAGGCGAGCCAGAATGAGATCTATGTTCTTCATTTTTCCCGCGGATAGAGGTTCCTGCAGAAAGTTCTAAAATTTTAATTTTTCTATGAGGATTTTTTTTAATTAATAAATTTATTCTTTCTAAAATATGAGAATGCTCTTCACGATGAATGCCTCTTTTTAGGTATGGAGAAATTTTTTCTGCAACAAAACCTGGAATCCCTAAATATGTTCCAAATTGTTCAGCAACGTTAAATTGATTGCAAAAGTTATGATAATCTTCTTTTGAAGGTTTTGCTTGTGATTGTGTAGTATGAATCATGAGTTTTAAGTTAAAAATTCATATATAGTAAGTCTAAAAAAGAATTTCCCTAGGATGTTATTTTAGACTTACTATTTGATGTTATCTCAATGAATTTGGCTAAACAAATTTTTTTATGATTTCTTAAAATTTTTGATTAATGTTTTATTTAAACTAGTCAAAATCGTATATACTAAAACACATTAGGTTTTTCCGCTTTTTTGTCAAAGACTAAACGTCTTTGCCTAAATTTTGTGTTTTAGTATATGTGCTTATATTGATTCGATTTGGCTAAAGCCAAAGTCTCACTCATCACCAAACTTTTTGAGTTTTCAGGAAAAACTCAAAATCGGTGACTATAATAGGTTGAATTAACACTTAGCTATATAGCCAACGAGAGTTGTTTTTTCCTCTTTTAAGTGGGGAAACTAAATGATTTGTTGGGCGAGCAAAAAAATGGTGAAGCCATTTTTTGCCGTAATAAGCACATATACTGCTTGAACAAATAAATCTGAATTTATGCTATGCATAAATTTTAACAAAAGAAACGGTAAAATCTAATGTCGAGGATTATATTTCTGTTACTAGAGCATGAAGCAATCTGAAGAAATCAGTCTCAATATCAAATTTATAAACTGCTAACTTAATTTTAAGATTGCTATGCTACTATCGATTAATGCATAATAACTCAAAATGTTTTCAGAAGAAAAAATACAAATTGTTAAAGATCGTCTTCAAATCGAATTCCTAGATGTTAAGCTATGGCTTCGTCTTCGCTTATATTCTTTAAAGGTTCTTTTGCTTGGAAAGTTTGCTTCCATTTCTACTTCTGAAGATTTCTTTCTACTTATAATTTCTATGATCTCAAAATTCATATATTTTAATAATGAAAAAAAAGTAGATGAATTCAACGCTTTAAAAGATTTTCTTAAAACTACTTTACTGCTTGATACAAGTGCTTCACTTAGAGCATTACAGCATTTTCAAAAATCAAGACATTCAAAATTCACTTTTGAAGATTATTCTAATAAATTTTATGAACATTATGGTCATCATAAAATACTTCTAGAACTAGCAATTGATGTTATGCTTAAAGTTGCTATGGCAAATGGACGTTATGATGATGCGGAAAAAAATTTAGTTAATTCAGCTCTTAGAATTTTTAATTTTTCAACTTCTGATTTCGAACGCATAAAAGCAAGGCGTGAATCTATAGATCACTTGTACATGAGGAGAGAAAAACTATTAGATCGATTTGATAATACTATTAAAAATAAAAAGACAAGTGCTCATCGTGCTCATCGTCAGAAAAAAACTTCATATAAAAAAAGTAATTATGAAAATGTATCGAGAAAAAAGCGTACAGAGTGTCGCTATAAAGTTCTAAATTGCTCTCCTGGCGATTCAATGAAAAAAATTAAAAAAGCTTATAGAGATCTTGTTTTAGAATATCACCCAGATAGATTGTATTCTAAAGGTTTATCTAAAGAATTACTTGAACTATCAATAGAACGATTTCGTCAAGTTCAGGAAGCTTATGATGTTATATGTCGTGAGAGAGGTGAATGAGTTGTTAATTAGACCTTTTTTATAATGATTTCGTAGCAGAAATAATTATGAAAAAGGTTTATTATGTATTCAGAAAAAAAATTGTTTATTGAATAAGTATAGTTATCCCAAAAAAAATTTCTCTATAGTTTTGTAGTCGAAAACCTTCCCCCGTCGCTAAAGCTTTGGGGGACATGCTGGTTTCCCTAAGCTATTGATTGGGATAACTATTTGCCGTCCCTCCGGGGGGATAGTAAGTCCAAAAAGTTTTTTTAGGGAAATTCTTTTTTGGACTTACTATATTACAAATGCAATGACTTTGTATTTTAGTGTCGTTCTGATACGTAGTGACAAATTTGATTTTATCTAAGAAATATTTTCTTAAAAACTTCCTCTAATTCAAAATTTTTTAACAACTTAGATAGCAGTAAAAATACTAAAAATCCAAAAACTGTAGAAAGAAAAAACCCAAATCCAGAAGTGAAGATAAAACCAATACTCGCAACTATACTTTTAAGTGTAGATGTTAAAAATGGAGCGTAGTTAATACTATTTCGTTTAAGTTTAAGCCAAATTGCACTTATTAAGAGAGTAATTAACGAAGATATACTAGATGCAAGTGCTAAGCCAGAAGCTTCTAAGTTGTAATTAGTATTAAAAATATTTTGCAATTTAGTAATTATAGCAGGCGCATTAAAAAACGATCCAACAAAAATAAAACACAAAGCGATATGAATAAATAAATTAATAAATCCTATTAAACTAGGAGTAAGTGTGTTTTTTTCTGCTAGGAAAGCTCTCATTATTAATGATGTGGCACTAAAGCTCCAAATGCCAAAACAATAAGCTCTTAAAATATTTGCAGTCATTATGGAATCATTTGCAGTAAAGTTTTTTCTTTCAAAAAGTAATGAAATTAAAAATTCTGAATTGCAATATAGCCAAAAAGATATAGGAATTAAAATAAAACTTGTATACCTAAGGGAGTCGCTTAGTTTGTTAGAAAAGTCTTTTTGATTACCAGAAGCAGAATCTCTTGATAATAAAGGCAGAAGAACAGATGCTAGAGAGATAGTAAAAATGCCGATTGGTAATTGAAAAAGCCTTTCTGCGTAAAAAAGCCATGAGATGTTTCCTGTAGGGAGTAGTGAAGCGAAGGCTCTAGTTACTAATATCTTAATTTGGTATGCAGAGGCTCCTAAAATTGCAGGGAGCATAAGTAAGAGAATTAATTTTGTGTCTTTTGTAAAAATATTTCCCCCAAAAGCAAATTTAAGCTTTGCTTTTTTTAAAAATGGTAAAGTAGAAAATACTTGAAATAATCCTCCTATTAGTACGCCAATTGATAAAATATAAACTCCTGTTAAAGAATCAAAATTACCTGCTATGCAAGCTGAAATTATAAAAAAGAGATTCATTATAATTTGGGCAAAAGCACTTGCGCCAAATATCTTCGAACTAGTAGACGAGCCATCAGAAATTGAAACAAAAGAAACAAAAATTACATAAGGGAACATTATTCTTGTTAGAATAACCGCTAATTTAAAATGTTCTGGATTAGCTACAAATCCAGGAGCAAAGAAGGTAATAATTTGAGGAGCACAAATGATGCCTAAAACAGAAATTATAGTAGTAAGAATAGCAAACAGGCTTGTAACACTTTTTAAAAGTTTTTGAGCAGGTTCAATTCCAACTTCTAGTTTTTCAGAAAAGCTAGGGACAAAAGCACTAGTTAAGGCTCCTTCTGCTACAAAACTTCTAAGTAAGTTAGGGAATAGAAAAGCTGTAAAGAAAATATCAGTTACGTAACTTGCCCCAAATACTGCTGCAATTGTTGCATCACGAATATAGCCTAAGACTCTGCTTATAGCAGTGAGTGAGCCGATTTTGAGAGTACCTTTTGTGAGTGTGCTCATTAGCTTATTAAAACACTTTATGGTCCTGTTGCGAAATAGAGTTTGTAATAAAAGCTAAAAATTAATCGGCTCTAGTTTTTCAAATACTTTCTTAATCTTTTTGCCGCCAACTAGACTTGCAAATGTAAGATATTTATCTTTAGCTTTAAAAGTTCTTATAATCAGTTTTTTCCCATCAAAAAATTCTTCTTTGTTAAGATATTTTGGTTTTACTTTTTTATGAATTAATCTATTTAATATGTCAAATACTACAACATTTCTCTTTTCTAAATAATCAATTGGAGCATCTCTTTCATGAGCTATAATGCCACGTTCATTGAGTGGCAATCTAGCAATGTAGTGATCGTTTAATCCTCTCCTATCTATTGTAGTAAGTTCAGAGTAGTAGGGAACTGCACCAGCTCCTCCTACAGAAATGACCAAATCTTTAGGAATAAGCTTTTCGTTAATTAAAGTTTTTAAAAATTTTCCTTCCTTTATTCTAAATTCAGCATATTTTTTAACGCCTTCTAAGCTAGCAATCCCAAAGCGAACTTTTTTGCTTTCATTTTTAAAGTTAACAGCAATTGTGAAATAGCTTATTGAAGAAAAAATTAGCAAGAGAATAAGATATGATAAATTTTTATTTTTTACTAGTAATGAAAGTTTCTCTGCCCCGTCAATAATTAGTATGTAAAAGTAAGCCATTATAGGGACTAGAAAACGATATTCAAAACGGTCGCCACCAATACAAAATATATAAATAAGATAAGTTAAAATTAAACTAAAGAAATATAAATTACTTGCTTTAGGTTTTAAATATATACTGAAAAACAAGAGAGGCAAATACCAGATAACTTGATAATCTTTTAAAAAGAGCGAAAAATATTTTATTGATTGTTCAAACCAAAGTCCAGAAACTTTAGCATAGAAAGTGTTTGGTAAAATTTCACCATAGTACCAAATACGCCATGCTTCAAAAAATACACAAATGATAAAAAATTGTAAAACGAAAGAAATTAAAGATTTTGCAGGTGATTTTTTTCTAATGATTTCAATCAATAAAAAAGCGCCAGTGACAAAAGCAAAGATAGCTCCTTCTGGTCTTGTTAACGTAGCTATAGCAAAAATAGTTCCAGTTAGTTTGTTTTTTTTAAGAAAAAAGTAGGAACCTATAAAAACTAATAAAGAGAAAAGCATTGTTTCAAGTCCGCTAGTCGCCCAAGCACAAAATGATTTATTAAAGGCGAGTAGTAGGCATATTAAGAAAGCATTTAAAGGTTTATTTAAATTTTGTTTGAATACTAAAAATAATAGTAATAATCCAAAAAAGAATCCTAAGATTTTAGAAAAAATCTCAGGTGCGAGACCAAGATGTATTCCTAATGCTATTAGCCAGGTCCAAAGCGGGGATGTGTAGCCCTCGACGTATTCTCCTGCATTCCAGACAAGACCAAGTCCTGTAGCTAAGTTTTTCGCATATCTAAAGATTATAAATCCATCATCTGATAAAAATTGCCTATGCCAAGCATGTATAAGGAACATGCTAAGTGGTAGAAGCATAAGTAAAACAGCGTTTCTTTGTTTTTGAATCACATTTTATTAGTTATCATCTAAATAGGTATGAGTATAGATACATTAAAAAAGATTAGAGAAAATAGTGGAGAACCTAGAACTATAGGCTTATCTGATGAAGTAATTAAGAGTTTTTTGAGTTCAGATCCTAAATTAAAGTCATTACTTGATGAAGCTGAATCTGCTCATAATAAACTTAGAGAACGCTATTCTAAGATAATCGATGGTTCCGAGGCAGATGCGATTTTAGAAATTCAAAAAGATTTTCTTAACTTTTATCCTGAAGATGGAGTTGCTCCCTTTATTCCACTTTCTGCTAAAGGACCATGGATTGTAACAGCATATGGAGCTGTTGTTTATGATTCCGGGGGGTATGGTATGTTAGGCCTAGGTCATAATCCAGATGATTTTTCTACAGTTATAGGGAAAGAACGAGTCATGGCGAATGTTATGACTCCTAATTTAATACAGAAAGATTTTACAGATAAACTTAAGTCTATTATTGGGCTTGGAAAAGAATGCCCTTATCATAAATTTGCTTGTGTAAATTCTGGTTCTGAAGCTAATAGCCTTGCTTGTCGTATTATCGATCTAAATTCAAAAATACAGACTGATCCAGGTGGAAAACATGAAGGAAAAAATATAAAAGCAGTTGGAATGAGGCTTGGTTTTCATGGAAGAACTAATAAGCCAGCTCAGTTTTCTCACTCAAGCAGAAGAGCATATCAAAAGCTAGCTAGTTTTAGAGGGCAAGATAATGTCGTTACAATTGAACCAAATGATATTAATCAGCTAAAACAAGTTTTTATAGATGCTGAACGCTATAATTCTTTTTATGAAGTGATAATTATGGAACCAGTAATGGGAGAAGGATTCCCAGGGCTTGCAATTACTCCAGAGTATTACCAGCTTGCAAGAGAATTGGCGCAGGAACATGGAAGCTTGTTGTTAGTAGATTCGGTGCAAGCAGCTTTCAGAGTTAATGGTGTTTTGAGTGTTTTTGATTATCCAGGTTTTGAAAATTGTACAGCGCCACATATGGAATCTTTTTCTAAAGCTGTTAATGGAGGTCAATTCCCATTATCAATACTCGGTTTAGATAAACAAGCAGCCGCCCTTTATCAAAAGGGAGTCTATGGTAATACTATGACAACTAATCCAAGAGCTTTAGCTGTTGGTTTATATGTGCTTGAAAAAATTACTCCAAAGTTACGTCAAAATATAGTTGAAAAAGGCAAAGAATTTTCTGAAAAACTTTCAAACTTAGTTACAAAGTATCCTAATAAATGTATTAGTGTTTCTGGGACCGGTTTGCTTTGTTCAATAGAATTGGCTGATGATATTAAAGTTTGGGGAGCTAACAGTATTGAGGAAAAAATGAGAGAAAAAGGAGTTAATTTGATTCACGGGGGTAAAAATTCTCTAAGATTTACACCGTATTTCGGAATCACCTCTGCTGAAATTGATATGATGGTTAAAGTTTTAGAAGACAGTTTAAACCATGAATAAGAAAGTTTTTTTGCTTATATTTTTTTAGAAAGAATAAGTATTAAAGATTAAAAAAACTGTATTTACAGGCAGTTATAACAAAAGTAAAAAAAATTCTTAATGCATCTACCAAAATTTGCTATAATAGTTAAAGGGTAAGCACATAGCTAAATTTTTCGTAGAGCTTGAGTGTAGGTTTTGTCTTTTGCAACTGTCTGGTCATCACTAATTCTTAGATAGAGCAACAACTCGATTTTTGAAGGTTCTCTTCGTATCTATTTTTATAGATTCGATATCTTTATTTTGACTGATGGAGTCGCGCTAGTAAACAAATGGGGGCATATATGAAAAGAAAAAAACTTCTAAGCGATGTAATCGAAGTACGTAAGTCTAAGAGTAATTCACATACCAAAATAGTAGAAAGGGATGATTTGGAAAACGTGGCGCACTGTAAAATTCCGAAACATTATTTTGATAGATTCAAGTCAAAAGATCCAGGTAAAAGAGAAATAATGTCGGTTAAACGATGGGATGGAACTTTAGTTATCTCAGCTTTAGTTTAGAATATTTTTTAAAGAAGATATTAAAAGTTCATTATCGATTGGTTTAGGTATTACTAAGTTCATACCTGCTTCAATGCAAGCATTGCTATGTTCTTGATGAATATTTGCTGATATTCCTAATATTGGGACATGACTCTTTAAGTCAGATCTAATTTTTTTAGTTGTTTCATATCCATCAAGTATTGGCATATTACAATCCATAAAAATTATTGCGAAATTATTTTTTTTAACTTCTTCAAAAGCTTCTTCGCCATTAAAAGAAGAAACCACAGCAAATCCAATATTTTCTAATTGTCTTTTAAGAACTTGATGACTTATTTCATTATCTTCTACT
The DNA here is from genome assembly GCA_937976335.1 of uncultured bacterium. Taxonomy (GTDB): domain Bacteria; phylum Bdellovibrionota_C; class UBA2361; order UBA2361; family CALJRW01; genus CALJRW01. The sequence continues at coordinate 15,065 of CALJRW010000119.1, forward strand.
AGTAGTACTAGCCCTGAGAAATTTTCTTTCTGTTTTTCAGGTTCTGAAAAAAAATTCTTTTCTAAAGGTTGATTGCTTGTGAGGTTTGTATCAATGGGGAGTCTTATCCAGAAAGTCGAACCTTTATCAACTTCGGAAGTGCAGCCAATTTCTCCTCCTAGAAGATACGTAAGATTTTTTGTAATACTTAGTCCTAAACCTGTTCCACCATAGTTTTTGGTTGTGCTTTCATCAGCTTGAGTAAATTTGCCAAAAATATGTTCAATTTTTTCATTCGGAATTCCTATTCCAGAATCTTGAACACTAATTTCAATAAACTTTTCTGCAGCTTTTGTGACGATTTTAATATGTCCTTTTTTAGTAAATTTTAGAGCGTTGCCTACTAAATTTATTAGTATTTGTCTTATTCTAAGAGCATCTGAATTAATGATTTGAGGAATATTTTCGGCATATTCATACGATATGTTAATGTCTTTCTCATTTTTTTGTGCTTCAAATAAAAAAGCTATTTCTTCACACAAGTTTTTAAGGTTAAGTTCTTCTTTAATAATTTTAATTTTACCTGATTCAATTTTAGATAAATCTAGGATATCATTGATTATAGCAATCATGGAGTTTGCAGATCGCTCTACAAGTTGACAATATTTTTTTTGTTCTTCATCTAAGTTTGTTTCAAGCAGTAAGCTATTCATTCCAGTAACTCCAGACATAGGGGTCCTTAGTTCGTGTGTAATATGTGAGAGAAAGTCGCTCTTAGCTCTATTCGCTTTCTCGGCTTCTTTTCTTGCTTTTTCTAAATTTCTTTCTAAATTGCATTGTTTAGTAATATTTCTTTCGATTAGGAGAACTTCATCTTTAGATATGAGAGTTAATCTAATTTCAAAATCATCATTCTCAAGTTGATATCTAAAGGAGATATTAGTATTGTTTTGAAATATATATTCTACATTTTTTACAATTTTTCCTGTAATGTTTTTAGAAAATAAATTCTCAATTTTAGGTTTCGTAGTTTTGTCTGAATTTTTTTCAATTAATCTAATAATTTCACAACTTTGATTTAATGTTATTAGTTTATCAGGAAAACCTTCTAAAATTTCATGATCTTTTTGATATATATTTTCAAGACTTGATATATATTGTCTAAGTTTTTCGCCTTCTAATAAATTATTTCTAGCTTTTTGATATACATGAAACTCTCCATTTTGTAGGACTTTTTTTATAATTAAAATATTTTTAGAGCTTTCTTTAACAGCTATGGCTTCTAGATATATGACCTCTCCGTCTTCTTCAATTTCCCAAATACCTGAAGTTAAAGATTCAGTATTAGAGTTTTTCCAAAATTTTTCTGCATCTATTAAAAAATTACTTAAAAAAGAGTTTTCTTCAATGTTAATAAATTGTTCTTTTGTTTTATAATCTATATTTCTTGCTAGCCATTCTGGGATAGCATTTATAGCTTGAATATTTTTTTTTCCAAAATATTCAAAAACTGCAATATCAAATATTGCTAAAACTTTTTCTAATTTAAAACTCATCTTTTTTTTCTAAGAAGCCCCTATAGTTAATTTAGCTAGTTCTAAAAAAGCGCTTTCAACACTTTCACCTGTTTTTGCACTTGTTTTAATGATTGTCATTTCATTTTGAATAGTTTTAATTTGTTCATCAGTTACTTTCCACTCATCTTTTAGATCTGATTTATTTAAAAGAAAAATACAAGGTGCATTGTTAGTAAGTTCTTTCAAGCTTTTATTCAGTTCTAGCGCGATTTCAATGCTTTCTGGTCTACTTCCGTCAGCAACTAAAAAATATCCTGCAGTTCCTCTTAGATAGCTAGGTTTTATTCGTTGTAATTCATCGTCGCCGTGGATATCCCATAACACTAAGCCGATTTCTTCATCATTTATGTCTACTGATTTATTACTAATCTTAACGCCCATGGTAGTAAGATATTTATCATCAAATGAGCCATCAACAAATCTTCTAACTAGGCTAGTTTTGCCAACTGAAAACGATCCAAGCATGCATACTTTCTTTTTTTTCATTTTTCCCAAATTACTTTAAATACAATGGGAACATTTACATTCTCGCATTTACCAGAAATAGAGTTACATAAAGAGTCTTTGTCTTCGTATTTTCTAAGTTTTAACCGATTATTTGCAATTCCTTGTCGACGCATTAAATATTCTAGTCTATCTAATCTTGCATTAAGTAAGGCATAGTTTAGTAAGGTTTTGCCATTTTTGTAATCTTCAGGGAGAACTTTAATTTGTACTATTCTTTGAAGTTGATCTTCCATTGATAGAAGCTCATCTATTAGTTTGGCAACTATAGGAAGTTTTTCATCTTCTAGGTCACTTAGTTTTGTGGTGATTGAGCCAGAACTTGTGGGGTTTTCATAATTAATCTTAATTGCTTCTAATTTTGTTTTTACTTCATTGAAAATAAGTTCTACTGAATCTGACAGTTTTTCAGTATTTATTCCCAGTATTCCAGGAATGTATTGTGCTTTTTCAATAGCATTGTCATACCATTTTTTTCTAGCATATCCTTCAATGTGAAGCACTCCAAATTTATCTAAATACATCGTCACAGAGCTAGGAGGTTTTAAGCTATCTATAGCTCTTCGTTCAGTTAATTCAGGAGCTAAACTTAAGAATGGTCTCATTTTGTTTGAAAAATCTTTTTTAAATAATCTTCTATGTGATCTAAAAATAACTTCTGGATCTTCTGCATCCGGATCCATAAGTCCATATAAGAAATAATGGCTACCTCTTTTTTTAGCTTCAGTTACTAAATAAGCAGGATTTGCATCAAGCTTATCTAAAAAATCAAACCATTGTTTTTTTTCAAAAAATCTATTTAGTAGAAAAAGTGCAACAATACCTGCAAGGATGTATAAGAAAATTCTGTATTTTAAAAAGTTTACTTCTTTTTTAGTATACTTGCTCTGTATTTCAGAATGTAGAAGTTCTTTTGTTCGGCTTTCAAAGGGCGTGAATATTGAAGAGTCACCATCAAAATCAGTTAATACTTCAGAGAATTCTGCTTCAAATTGATCTAAACAATCTCTCATGTGATCAGAAAAATTTTCAGGAGCGTTTCCTCTAATGACAGCAGCTAAAATTGTATTTTGCCCTCCAGCAATTTTAATACCTAAGCCTCCAACTGATAATGAACCTAGTTCGTCTTTTTCATTTACATTAAAAGAATCTTTAACAAAGTCTTGAATAGCAGTAAGCATTGCAGAAATTAAATCTCCAGATTGTTCAGTTATTCCAGGGATAGAAACATGTTGGAGTAAAATGCCATCATTTTTATTAATAAGGAAAAGGTGCTCTACGCGATATTTGAGAGAATTAGCAAGAGCAACTGCAGCGAAAGATTGCTTTGTTCTAGCCGCTTCTATTCGCCATTTTATTCCTTGAATTGACATGCTGTTTTTTAAGATATTATCTAGTGATTCAGTATACTCTCTCATTGCATTTCTAATTGAGGCTCGAATAGCAGGTCCCATGACAGGAGCTAAAATATCAGTAAATTTTTTAGGTTCATTTTTAATAGATGAATGAATCCCATCTGCAATTACAGGAGATAAATTTTTTGCTAGCTTTCCATCGGCTGAAACGCTTTGCCTTACTGCCTCAGGTAGGATTTTACTAACTAATTTTGAGAAACGAGCAGGCTCATTAACATTGTTTTTTAATTCTTGTATTTCTTTCTGAGATAAGCCTACAACGAGTTTACATAATTCTTCAATACTTGCGGCATTGAGATTTGATTGAGAAATTTTTTGGTCATTATTAGTAGGTAAATCGATACTCAAAAGATATCTCCGATTATTCCTCTTCGCTTAGCTTTAAGGCTAAATCATTAAGCATTGAGGCTAAACCAATCCTACTTGTTTTGTCTTTATTAAGTTTATCAACAGAGGAATCAAGTTTGTTAGTTAATTGAGATTGAAGAGATTTAATTTCGTCTCTAAGTTCTTTAGATTGTTCCAAGAGGTTTTCGCGTATAACACTAAAGTCTTTGGAGTTTTTCTCAGTGTTTTCTTGAAATTTTTGTGTTAGCTCTTTAACGGCAGTTTCTAATTTAGATTTAATCTCAGAATCCTCTTGTGTTCTAGATCTATTCTCGTTCTTCAATTGTTCTGTTAGTGCTTTTAATTCGTTTTTAACAAAGTTTTCTAATGAGGAAACTCTTTTTTCGATTTCAGATTGTGCTTCACTAATATCACTATTTATTTTATTTTGAATATCTTTGATGTTAGCTTCAAAGCCACGCATATTTTCACCAAAGAGAATTTCTCTTACTTTGTGTAAATTTTGATCTGATGTGTTTTCTTGTAAATTTACAGGAGCACCAGAACCATTGTCTAAGCCTGCGCTTGTTTCAAAGATTTTAGTTTTTTTATCAGTAAAATTACTTTTAACTTTATTATTCTTATCTTCTGAGTTTTCCATTTATCCTTTCATATGATAACTTGTTAATTATATACTAATTTTTCCTAGAATGAAAAATAAGCTACTTATTTAGATGTAAGCACGATGATTAAAGGTCCATATTACATTTTAATTTCAAAGTAGCTAAAACAAACAGCGTTTTATTACATATGAAGGCAATAATAGTCATTCCATCAAGATTTGAGTCGAGTCGTTTTCCTGGGAAACCATTGGCTGAAATTTGTGGCAAAACCATGATTCAGAGAGTATGGGAGTTGGCATCTAAGAATATCAACAGTGCTGAAGTGCTTATCGCTACAGATGATGAAAGAATAGAATCTGTAGTAAGTGCTTTTGGTGCCAAAGTTGTGATGACGAGTCCCCATTGTAAAAATGGGACAGAAAGAGTAGCTGATGCTTTAAGTAAAATTTCAGAAAGTTATGATTTAGTTATTAATCTTCAAGGAGATTCTCCTTTAACTCAGCCAAGATTTATTGATTCGCTTATAACTTTAATGATTCAAAATCCTCAAGCTGAGATGGGAACTCTTGCTATCAAGTTAAGTGAAGCTGAAGCTAGGGAGCTTTTTTTGAAAAAAAAGAATGGTAGTACTTCAGGAACTTTAGTTGTTTTTGATAAAGATCACAATGCTTCTTACTTTTCAAACTCATTTATTCCATTTCCTAGAGGTGAAGATTTTTCTTCGGGCAATTTTTATAGGCATCTTGGTATATATGCTTTTAGGCAAACAGCTCTCGATAAATATATTTCTTTAAAAGAAACAAGATTAGAGAAAGTAGAAAAATTGGAACAATTAAGGGCCTTAGAGAACGGTATGGGAATTAAAATTGCAGAAGTTGAGTCAGGTGGTAGAACTTATTGCTCGGTTGATACTCCTCATGATTTAAAGCTTGTTGAAAGCATTATTGAAAAAGAAGGAGAGCTTTAGTGCGTTTGTTTTTAGCTCGTCATGGGAATACTTTTGCTCCAAGTGATATGCCTGTATTTGTAGGTAAAAATATAGATCTCCCTCTTGTCCAAAAAGGGATAGAGCAGGCTCAATCATTAGCAAATATTTTTTTTAAAAAAAATATTTTTTTTAAAAAAACATTTTGTAGCCCTCTACAGAGAACAAAAAAATTTGCTGAAATAATACTATCTGAGACAAATCAAAAGTTGAATTTAGAAGTTTCAAATGCACTAAATGAGCTTTGTTATGGTGATTGGGAAGGGAAAACAACAGAAGAAGTATTAGTTAATTTTTCTAAAGAGTTAGAAGCTTGGAATAAGCAAGGTATCTGGCCTGCAAATGCAAATTGGGCAGGTTCTGAAGAGATGGTAGTTGAAGAGGTTTTAAAATTTGCAGAAAATTTTGAGAAATTAGATGGTGATTATTTATGTGTTAGTAGTAATGGCCGTTTACGTTATTTTTTAAAAAAGATTGAAGATTTATTTACACAAAAACAAGCCAAAGAAACACTTAAAATGAAAACAGGTAACCTTAGTTTACTTACTTTCTGTAATGGCAAGTGGTCGCTGGAATTTTGGGACTTAACTCCAGAGGAATTTTTTAAACATGTTTCTACTTAATTGGATTTTCTCTATCCCTTTTTTAATTCTTTTCGTGCTTAACTTTATTGTTTTTTCTATAATTCAATTATTACTATTTCCTTTTGGTGAAAATATCTTTCATAAAACCGGAGTCTATTTTAACAAAATTGTTCTTCTACTAATGAAACTAACTGGAGCTAAGTTTGAGATCTCTGTTCCCGATAGTTTAAAAAACTTAGATCAAATAATAGTCATAGCAAATCATCAATCTTTAATGGATCTCCCATTTTTGGTTACTATTTTTGAAAGATTTTTACTAAAATTTACAACTAAAAAAGCCTTAGCCAAAAATATTCCTTTTGTTTCTTTTAGATTAAGGCATGGAGGGCATATTTTGATTGAACGCCATAAAGGTGGGGATGCACTTAATAAAATTAATAGTTTTGTTAGCAAAATGAAAGAAACTGGTTATTCTTTTGGAATTTTTCCTGAAGGAACAAGAGCAAGAGATGGAAAACTTAAAAAATTTAAAACTGCTGGTATTAAGAAAGTAATTGAACTTGCTAAAAATATTCCGGTTGTTACTTTTACAATTGATGGTTCCTGGAAATACGCCTCTTATAAACTTATGCCAGTGCCTTTTGGAACTACTTTTAAAGTGAAAGTTGGTGAGCCTAAGATTTTAAAAGAGGGGCAAAGTGTTGACGAGTTTCTTGAAGAAATTGAGGAAGAGGTTCGGAGAAATTTAGCTAGTTTCCGACGTTAAAATAAGTTTTTTAATAAAGATATCAGACCTGGTCGTGCATCTTCATCATGTAAAATACCATGTGTTCCAGGTATTTCAAAATATTTTAATTCACTAGCAGCTAAAGAGTTTTCTCTAAAAATATCAAAATAACGAGTTGGAATTAACTCATCTTCTAGAAGTTTAACTAAAACTACTTGTCCAGTAAAAGACTTAATGCCTTGAATTGTTGGTGAGTTTACAAATGTTTCGAGAGAAAGATTTTTTACTTCATCTGTATGTGCGCCAGGCACTTCAGTAAAAGGCATTTTCATCATACTCTCTGTCATAATAGCTGGAGCTACAAGTATAATCCTTTTAATGTTAAACTTTTCCGATAAGGCGCATGCACTCAATGCTCCCATGCTTGTTGCTATTAAATTTAATTCAGAATCTGGATAATTTTCTTTAGCATAAGTAAGTAGATTTTTTAAGTCTATAATTTGTTGAGCGGTCGTAGGTGGGTTTGTGGTTACACTTTCGCCTCGACCAGAAAAATCAAATGATATTGTAGTGATGTTTTTTTGAGAAAGGGCTTCTCCAATTTCTTTAAATCTTTCCTTTGGACCGCCTTTACCAGTAATGCCAATCAGTATTTGCTTTGAAATTTTGTTTTTGGGTGAGTACACAGAGCCAATCAGCTTACATAAACTACTTTTTATTTCTATACGTTCCATTTTTATTATTCTTTAAAAATTTAAATTAATAAAATTTTACAAATTTTTTAGTGCATAAATAAACTTGAGATCTCTTAAGAGACCACATGTTTTCTTCATAAAAATTTCGTAAATTATCTTCTCCCAATTGGCAAGGTATCATAAGAGAGCCAATCACTTGAAAATAAAAAGCAATGCATAACATTGAAATTAGAATAATTTTAGTCTTCTTATTTGCAATAATTTGAAGAATAATTTGAGAAAATAAAATCAGTAAAAAAGGAATGCAATCAAGGATGATTCTGTATGAGTAAGAATATCCACCCCACCAGTATTTCCATTTACTCATCATCGCAAAGTAAATAATTAAACTAAGTAAAATACAAGAGTTGATAATTTTAAATTTATTTGAAAAAAGAGTTTTAGAATAAAATGGAATAAATATTAAAAAAGGTGTAAAAAATAGTAATCCGCGTGAAGGAGTGATTAATAAGCCTAAGAGGCCCTTTAAAAAGTCACCTGAAAATGCATCTACATTTCTAGAGCTTGTATCTAAGAAAGCAAAAGGTGAATTGAAATATATATAATGGTAGCCAAGCAATAAAAATACTGTAAATAAGGATACTAGTATAAAATAAATTTTATTTCTTTTCGAAGCAGTTAAAAGATAATAAATACTAATTGGTAAAATAAAGATAATTACATTGAATCTTGAACAAACTGCAAGACCAAAAAAAAGTCCTGATAAAAAAGAAAATTTAGATTTATGAAATAAAAATCTAAGACCTAATGTGAGAAAAAATAGAGATGCGGTGTGTTCCCATAGACTTGTCGAGGCAACAGACCAAACAGAAGTGCATAAACCGTGTATTCCAGTTAGTAACATATTGATTTTAAAAGGATACGAAAAATTTAAAATTGTAAGATAAAAAAATACTACAGAAAAAGCAGCGAGTATGCACGTTGTAATATTACTCAAAAATTTCTTTCTTTTTTCTATTTTTACTTTAAATATCTCAGCTACTAAAAAAGTGGGAGTATTTAATAGTCCTGGCATAGGAGAATAAGAAGAAAGAATATTCTCATTCTTTCTAGTATACCAAGTATGTTTATCATTAAGGATTTCTTTTTTATGATTAAAAGTTAAAGATTTATGTTTAAGAATTGAAATTGGTAAATTTTGCGCTGGTATTGTGTCGGTACTTCCTTGGTAGCTTGAATCTAGGAGGTATAAGCTAAAAAAGAATACAAAGATTAGTAAAGGGATAAATTTTAAATCATTTCTAGCCATGTTTGATTAAGGTTTTGCTTATTCATTTAGGGTACATAGAAAGGTTAAAAAAGTCCAAACTTTAGGGATTTATTCTCTATAGTATTTTAAAATTTATGACGAAGGTATTAATAATTAAACCTAAATAAAAGGCCTCAAAATGCATAAATTAACACTTATTTTGTTACTTACTCTGTTATCATCAATCCATCTTAATGCCCAAGGAAGAACTTCTGAAATGATAGACCAAAAAGCGTTAAGTGAATTACAATCTTTTTTAAATAACCCTTCGGAGAGAGGTAAATTCTCTAAAAAAAGACCAAGAGCTAAAGAAGTAAATGGCTTCTTTGAATCTTTTCCAGAAGATGCACAAGCAGATTTAAATGATATTGTAATGAGTATTATGAGAGAATCGAAAGATGGTGCTTCAAAACATGTTCAAAAATATAATCAAGGTGGTATTGATGGAGCGCTTAATTCTTTTTCACCTGAAGTACAGAAAAAAATAAAAGCATTGACTGAGAAACTTACAAATAATCCTAACTTCAATAATGCAGAAAATTTAAAAGTACTTGAAGGTTTGAAGCCAAATGGTCAATTTAAGAATAGGTAAATAGTTTTTTTAATCATTACTGAACCCAAGGAATCTCTTCTTCAAGTGTAGCAATGAGCGTATCAAGAGCAACTTCTGGTGGAGCTATAACAAGTCCAAGATTATCTTTTTTAGCCAGCTCAGACAAAGCTTCTTCGTCAGTATACAAAGGGTTAGAAAGTAGTTCTTTTACTTCCTTCAGTGGCTTTACTTGATTATTTTCAAGAAAGAAAGAATTATAGAATTCATCTTCCTCTTCAGAGACAATTAAAAGCTTGTGGCCATTTATTGTGGTAAAAGCGAGTTTACCATCGATATAAGGTATAAAAATCTCTTTTTCTTTTAAATCGTATTTATTTTCCATTAATTTATTATTAATCACTGAGAAGTGTTGTTTCAAGAGGGAAATTGTTTTTTCTTTGCAGCTTGAGAATAGTGAGTTTTAGACTGCTAGTTTTAAATCATCTTCTATCTTTTTAATATTAACCGCTTTAGCATCTGTGAGTTTTGGATCTGAAACCACTTTTCTAGGAGCAGGTTTCACAGTTCGAGTATTTTCATCTGGGTTTGTTCTTATTGCGTTTTCAATAGCAGCTACTATCGGACTTGTATGCGTGTCTTGTGATAGTTTGTGATTGTTTGTGTTGGGTGGGGCTGTTATATAAGTTACAGTCTTGCCATTTACAGTTTTAGTATAATTATCTTTAAAATAGACATGATAGTTTTCTTTCGAAAAGGCTACTTCATTTTCAATACTTAAAGCTTGTTTGCTTGGGTCAGTTGTTCCAACATATGCTAACATTTTGGCAAATTCATCTATAGGTACGTGTAGAACTTTTCCATGTGGATCTACGACATCAGCAAATTCATCAGTAATATTGGACACCCAGCTAAAATGATGTCCGTGGCCTTCAATATTAGTATATCGGTCAATTAGTACACCTTGATTTTTAGCAAATTCTTTTTTTACTATATCAAGAAGAGCCTTTTTATCTTGTAACTTACTAGTATCTTTACCTGCCCAAAGATCTTTTTCGTTGATTGCGCAAGTTTCACTTCCAACAAATGTTAACCCCTCAAGTCCTGGAAAAAGCTTTCCAATGTTCTTGTAATGATTTACAAACATACCTGAAAAAATACGTCCATCAGTGCCAACAGAATAGTCATGTTTTAGATCGTAAGTTGCGTCATCATTTAGCGCTTCCATTAAAGTATTTTGCATGATGATATCTATCATTTCAGGCTTTTCCCAATCATAGTTTTTTTCTTTTTGACTTAGATCGTAAACTGGAATTTTACTTGTATTGTCGTTTGCCAAGAAATACCCATTTAATGTTAAGTCAACTTCTTTTTTGATCAATATAAATAGAGAGCTATCTCGAGAACCAAGGAAGTCTGTTATAGTAGCAGCAGTGCAACGATTTGTTCCTCCTTGTTGTATATTTGTTTTGCTAGTTTGACTCTCAATATCAAAATGACTTTTAACGCTATGCCTTCTTAGTATTGATACTAAACAGTCTATGCCTTTAATGCCATTTTTTTCAAATTCTTCTGCAATATTTTCTTCATTTGCTATTCTGCTCACTTCTGAAATTATATTATCTTTTACTGGATGAGATTCAATGCGTTCTAAAAAATGTTGTAGATCGTTATTGTTAGGATATTTTTCATTAATCTTACTTGCCATAAGAGTAATTTGTCTGCGACTTCGTCTGGAGAAAGAACTTAAAAGATCATCATCTATTTCGGAATTATTTGATGTATTTTTAAGATTTTTGTAATCTCTTTTTCCAAAACTAGTTTGATCAAGGGTAATTACGTTAGGTCTATATCGAGCCTCTCTATTGTTTCTAGCAGTACCTTCAGCAATCGTAGCATCAGCCTTATTACCTGATTTAACCTCAAATTCTGCCATTTAAAACCTTTTTATGCATATAAAAATAAAACCTTGCACCCATGTTATTAGTCTATTTTTGTGATATGTATACTAGATTTGTGAAAAAAATTATTCTTTTAATTTTATTGATTCTATCGTCTTTTTTACTGTATTTGAGTATTTATAACAGTAAAAAACACAGTATTTCTGATTTAGAGAAAAAAGAACAAGTAAGATATACCGCTAATATTCAAAAAAAAGAAAAATTAGAGAAAATAAGCAAAAACTCTGAAGATAACTCTTCGGCTTATAATGATAAAGATTTTTTCGATCAAGAATTAGAATCTAGTACTCCAAAATATACAGTTAATGGTGTTGAAGTTGATAGTTTAAATGTATTAAAAAAAATCAAGAAAAATCAAAATTCTAAAAAGGGATATAATGATCCTTTAGAAAGTTTAAGAAAAAATATTCCAGATATTAAATCAAATAACAAAAATGAAGCTAGTCAAGGAATTAAAGTTTTTTCAAATGAAGAGCTTCGCACTCTTCAAAACGGAGATGAGCTTGATTCACTTGAAAGTAATTTAAGATCTTTTTCAAATGGTAATTTGATTCCTGGTTTTAGAGCAAGTTCTAATGCTCAGAGAAATGAAGAAGTTCTTTCAGAAGAAGAAGCAAGTGAAAGTGAAGAAGTGGAGCCTTTACTTACAGGGCAAGCTCGTGGGTATGTTATGTTGTATTTAATGCATCCAAATGCTCGAACAACAGTTCAAAGGCAGTTGGAAGTATTGGTCTCTTCAAATGTTAAGCAGGTATATCTAAGTGTTTTAACAGATGGAACATTTTCTAAAGACTTTGATTTTCTAAATTCAATCTTAAGAAGATTTAATGAGTTAGATAGAAATGTAACTCTTCAGTTATATCTAACAAATGGTCCAAGCATGAGAAGATTTAATGATGAAAATACTGTTGATGAAGGTTTCAACAAAATTAATCCTCAAATATTTAGAACCTTGATACAATCAGATTTTGAAACGCGAGAAGAGTTTAGAAGAATTGTTAGAGAAAGTTTGGATTCTTTTAGGTTAAATCTTTCGTTGAGGCCGGAAAATGAAAATATTGTAACCGTAATGTTAGAAGACAACCTTACTTCTGAATCTTATCTTGCGATGAGAGAGCTTGCTAGGGAGGAAATTGGAGATCTTGCTATATTTTATCGAAATCCCTGTCTTGGATGTTTTATAGGAAATGATTCTTTTTCAAGTGGTGACCCAATTGAGCATCATGGTCAAGAGCAAGTAATAGGAATATCTGGAGGAGATGGTTTTACTCTTGATGGGCAAAGTTACAGATTTGATAATGAGCAAAATAGCCAAGCTTTAAGTATAAGTGATGTAATAACGATTCAAGATTTAACTTTAAGTAGAGGAGCTAAGTATTTTGGTTTATGGAGGGCTGAGAGACAAGGCATAAGGGGGCCTAATTTTCTTCTACCCAATAATAGAGTTTATGAAGTTCCTACAGAAGCGCAAATGACTGAAGAGGTTAGAATCTTACAAGATGGATTGAGTCCATGAAGTTTAATTTAATCCAATATTCAGGTTTTAACATTCAGAAAAATATGAGAACACATATTCTCTAATTGGTTCCCAAATATCAATTGAGTTAAAAGTTCCAAATTGAACTCTTACAAAATCAATAATTTGTGGATGTATTTTTCTTTCTCCAATGCTTCTAAACATATTGAGCTCTTCTTCAAAACTGACAACAATTTCTGAAGCTATAGAAAGTTTATCATAATATTTTTCATTTTTTGGATTTGTATATTCATGGCCTGTTAGTTTTTCATAAATTTCTTGAATTTTAATATGTTCTTCGCCAATCTCTATTTTGCCATCAATAATGTGATTGATTTCAATTAGCTTTTCTAAAGCAACTATTATTTCTAGCGGATTGCTTTCAGGATCAATTGTTGAAGTTAATACTGACGCAACATCTTTTGCTTCGTAAATTTTTTCATGTTTGAGTAGAAAATGAGTTAGAAAAAAGAGAGAGTCGATTACTATTGGATTATTTTCGCCAAACTTTTCAGTTAATATTTCTATTGCAGTACTATAACTCGAAATTGCTCCTTCTAAATCATCTTTGCTTTTTAGATATCCGTCTGCGTTAAGACATGCGACTCCAAGAAGAGATAGTTCGTTATCAACTTCAAAGTTATTTTGATCGAATTCTTTTAAGAGTTCATTAAAAAAATCTCCATTCAATTCATTTATATTATCTAAGAAGTGAATAAATTTTCTTAGAGATATCGAATTTAGTGAATCATCTTTAGGTAAAAAATCTTCAGATTTCTTAAATTCTTCAATGCAAACGTATATGCTAGCCATAGTTTGAGTCGAGAAGTTTTTAAGGTGTTTGAAAGTTTTACCAAAATTGCTATTAGAGTGTTTCTTTACTTTTTGAAAGAGTTCTGCAGATTCGTTAAAATTTTGCCATACTGCCTCAATAAAACCTTCTGTAAAGTTTGAAAGGCAGTTCAGTACATCTTGTTCATCAGAATCTAAAATCAAATCACTGATAAACTTAGCTTGTTTTAAGCTATTTTCTACAATCTCTCCTTCGTTTAAGATTGCACCTATTGCAGCTCTTACATTCCAAGCAATTCCTAGTAATAGACTTCCATCTCCAAATCTATTTAAAGAGTAGTTAATAAGTTTTTCACTAAGCCAATTTACGTTTTCCAATTGACCATTTTCTATGTTAGTAGATATTTTAGCAAAGTGATTACGCCATTCACCAAAGCTGTCGAGAATTATAGACATTGTCTCCTTTCTAAGTTTATTTTAATGGTATATCAAGAGAGCCTTTGATAAAATATATATATTTATTGTTATTTGATTTTTTCGCTAGAAAGTTTATTCCATCTTTTGAAGTAGCATATTGTTTTGGAGCTTGAAAATTTAAAGTAAGCTTTTTATTTACAAAATCATAATCTCCATCTATCTTTGCTTCAGTTTTGACATTTTTTAAGCCATCTTTAGTTATTAATGTTGCTTTTGCTTCTCCTAGGGCAATAATTGTGCCATCTGGTTTTTGGTAAATTGACTGATGATTGATGACTACTTTTTCAATTTTGACATCACTGTTATTGATGTTTTTTGGTAAGGCAAGAATATTTATACTTACAACTTTGTTATGTTTAACTATAACAGTGCCTTTTACTTGCATGTCAGCGTAATTATCATTGCCTGATAATTGTTGTTGAATAGGTACTTGCTTTGATATCTCTTCAACCTGTACTTCTTTAATATTATTTTTCCAAGCACCAATAGATAAAAAAGCAATGCCTATTGGAAGAAGAGCAGTCACTAAATATTTTAATGAATTTCTAAAGAAAGAACTGTTATTGTAGTATTCGTAAATACCACTTTTTTTAGCAGAGCTAATCTTTATATGCTCTTCTTTTGCTTGTTCTTCTTTTTTTCTTGCTTGTTCACTAAGGGGAATGTCTGCATTAATTTTTTTATTTTTTCTTGTTTGTGCTAATTGAGGATTTCTTATTTCAGATGGATCTTTTTCCTCTACTTTTAAATCTTTTTGGTTTAAATGAAATTTGTTAATTTCTAACCATGTTTTTGAATCTAAAGATCCGCTTACTGTTTTTGTCTCTTTTGTTTTCACAGGTGCTGAGTAAAGTTCGCTTTCTGTTTGTGGCATTTCAAAAACTCCAGAAATCAGTTTTTGTTCTGGTGTCATAAGGAGCATTAAATCTGCAAGGATTTCGTTGCAAGATTGATACCTTAGTTCAGGTTCTTTTGCTAATGCTTTTAAGACTATTCTACCTAATGGTTTAGGACATTCTGGTCGTTCTTCTAATGGAGATTTTGCATCACTAGTCATTCTTTTTCTCATGCGGATATACATGTTGTCACCTGGAAAAGCATCTTTCCCAGTAAGCATTTCATAAGCTATGAGGCCTAAAGCATATATGTCAGAACGACTGTCAATTTGTCCATTAATCATATATTCTGGTGAGACGTAATTCGCAGTTCCCACAATTCCACCATCTTGTGTTAGTCTAGATTCTCTATCAAGTAGTGCAATTCCAAAATCAGAAATTTTGATTTTATCGTCTTTTGAAATTAAAACGTTTTCAGGTTTGATATCTCTGTGTACTATTTTTGCATAATGTAGAGCTTGTACACCTTTACACATTTCAGCTAAATATCTTATAGTTTGATCTATTGTTAGCAGCTCTTTTTCATAGATTTTATCACTAAGATCGCCACCTTCTACAAATTCCATTGTGTATGCAACGATCGGTCCTTCATTGATATAATCATACGCTCTAACTACATTCTCATGATTTACATCATACGCAGTGATAACCTCATTTTTGAATCGCTCAATTGCCTTGCTGTCTTTGACAATTTCTGGTTTTAAAACTTTTATTGCAAGTATTCTTCCAGAAAGTTCCAAATGTTCACATTTGTAGACAGTTCCCATAGCGCCATCGCCGATTTTTTGTAAGATTCTGTACTTCTCTCCCAAGATATCTCCTTTTTGTACCAATATGGAGCTTGAATCTTCTTCTTTATTAGGTATTTCAGACATATTTAATTACTCGGTAGTTTTAATAGATTTTCTTTAGAACTTTTTTTATAAACTTTAGGTTTAACTTTCTGGAAATATTGCTTTTTTATTCTTTTTGGCAATTACTGCAGATGTGTGTGCCTCTTTGAGCAATTTTTATTTTTTCAATAATATTTGTGCATTTTCTACATTTTTTACCGTTTCTTCCAAAAACCAGCAATTTACTTTTGAACTCTCCCTTACCTTCTTCAGCAAAATAAAAACTTTGAAAAGTAGTTCCATTAGCTTTAATGCTAGCTTTTAATATAGAACGAATGGCTCGATATAGCATTAAAATTTTTTCTCGATTAATCTTGTTTGCGCTCTTTTTTGGATGAATTCCCGCTTTAAATAAGCTTTCATCAACATATATATTTCCAAGTCCTGCGATTGCTTTCTGATCTAGTAAAAGAGGTTTAATCATTCTTTTACTTTTCTTTAATATGGCTTCAAGGTGTTTAGGTTTAAAAGTTTTAGATAAAGGTTCCGGTCCTAAGCTTTTATCTAGCTCTGAATAACTTTTGTAGTATTTAACTTTGCCAAATTTTCTTACATCTTTAAAAAAAACTGTTTTGCCATTTGATAAGTTGATTTTTACGGTTACATATTTTAATTCATTTTTGCTAATTTTAAAAACTATTCTTCCAGTCATTCTTAAGTGAATACTAAGAATGCAATCTTCAAAATGAATGATGATATGTTTTGCTCTTCTTGTTACATTAAGTATTTTTTTATTGCTGACTAAATTGCTAAGCTTTTTAGTTGTTAATGGTAAAATTGCTCTTTTGTATGTTTTATGTGTTTCAATGGATTTGACTTTTGATCCTATGAGTTTGGGCTTAATGTAATCGACAACAGTTTGTACTTCAGGAAGTTCAGGCATTGTTTTATGATAGAAATAACCATCATGAAGAGCAAGTTTTTAAAAAGCTTACTTAAAATTACTTCATCTTATTTACAGTCAACAATCTTACAAATGTTTTTTGTAGTAGCTAGCTTTACATTAACTCTAGAAAACAAATCGTTAGAACAATCAACTGCAGTTCCAGTCGGAATAGAAAGAGTTGAAGAGCTTCCAGTTAGAGGATCGTGAACACTTAATATCCCGGAATTTGCAACAGCAATTTGCTCATACCCAAGTCCTAAATAATCGGCAATCAAAGGTCTTTTATTAATAGAGTCAGGTACGGTTACAAAAGTTTTTTTAATGACTGCTCGAGAATTAGGGTCTATAATTCTAACATTTAATTTACCTTTTCTAAATCTCCATATTAGGAATTGATCTTGTCCTGCAATATTAATTTTTAAAGGTTCTTTAAAGAATCTTCCAATTCTTTTCTTTTTAAGAATGCCACCTGACAGTACGTCTCTACATATTTCTGTAAAAGTTTGTGGTTTCGCTCTTCGTTTCTTAGTTGTGCAAACATCATCTTTGCCGTCACCATTAACATCTAAAATTGTAATTGCACTTGTGGCGTTCCCGTATGTACCAGATTTAGTCGTTCCTCCAGGCATAAATGAAGAGATGCCATCAGAAACATTTCCAAAAAAGTTGCCTGTTAACGAACTTCGTAAACAGCTTTTTCTTAATTTTCTTTCACAACGACCAAAGAACTTATAGCCATCAGCTATGTTATCTCCATTTAAATCTTTATTACCGGCAAAAGTAGCTTCAGGAGCTCCAAAATTTAAATGGTTATCTACATTTCCATTTGGATCTAGAAAGGTCCAAAAGTTAATAGTATCAACAAAGGCTAAATTAATATCATTTGCATTAAAGTATTTGCCTGGAATAGCGGCAGCAGAAATTTGTCCGAAGGCTTGTTTAGTGAACGTTCCACCAGTTGATAAAAATGCAGACCAGTTCCAAGAAGTCCCAGACTCTGTATATGATAATGGATCAGCTATTCCATCTCCATCTAAGTCGCAAGAGTACAGAGGCATAAAACAAGTCAATGTCGCAAGAATTAACACAAAGGAGTAAGAGAAAATTTTTTTAAAGTTATTTTTCATAATTATTATATCTAAATGCTATATATATTTTAACACTATTTATCCTATCGGCAAATTTAGAATATGCTTTAACATCAGAAAATAGTATAACTACTTATGATTAATGTGTAAAAGCTATTAATTCTAAGTACACTATGTGTGCATTTAGGATTCTTAATTATATCATATTTGTCTATATTATTCTACATTTAGCTTTATAAAATTAGTCTTTTTAAGTTGACACTTTAACCATTAAGAGAAATGTTCTAGAATGCACATAGTTGAGTTATATCTATATTAATTTTATCGAATTTTTCAAATATGAATAGAAGAGTTTTTTTTGCTAAATTTTTTGCTGTAATTTTTACTGGATTTTACTCCCTTTTTAGCGCAACTAAATTAAAAGCATCAATTCTAACAAACTCCATTTGGCCAAGAACTGAGAGAGGGCGCGAACTAAGGGAAGCTGCATCTCGTTTTGCGTACAAAAGACGTAGTGTTCGCCACAGAAGTAATGGGGATGTGGGGTCAGTTTTGGGGTTTTCAAAAGGTATAAGAAGGCGAAATCAAGTAGGGGAAGTTAATAGTAAAGATTTTAAAATGCTAAAAAGAGCGATAGAAACTGGGGAATTTGAAAAGCTAAATCAATCTAGCTTTGGTGGAGTGGGAGCTCAAAGGCTGGCGAATCCGCAAGCTGCGCATGCTTATACTTTGGTAGGAAACGATCCAAGTCAATTTAGAGTAGCGCCAGCACCAAAGGTTGTTAGTACTAGAGCCAGTTCAGAAATGGGTGAGCTCTACTGGCAGGCTTTAACGAGAGATACTCATTTTTCTGATTATGCAAGTAGTCCTGACGTATCTCTTGCAATAAACGATCTAAACTCAAGTTTTTCTAATTTTAGAGGACCAAAAAACGCAGGGGTAGTAACGCCAGATACTGTTTTTAGAGGAACACTTCCTGGTGATTTAGTTGGCCCGTATGTTTCTCAGTTTTTACTACAAGATTTACAAGTTGGATCGTTAAATATAGTTCAAAAACAAAGAACAGCTTTGCCTGGTTCAGATTTTTTAACAGATAGTGCAAGTTGGCTTACAGCTCAGGAAGGAGAAAAAAATCCATTGCCGAATGTTTATGATTCTGTTCCTAGATATATAAGAAATGGTAGAGATTTAGCTGCTTATGTTGAAAGAGATGTCATTTACCAAACTTATTTCTTAGCAATGGCCCCTTTGCTTGTGCAAGAGCCTCCACTTTTGGATAATGGATCTCCCATTAGTAGAGACATCTTTTCATCTCCTCTTGTAACTTTTGGTAAAGCGCATATTGTTAATGCTCTTGGTGAAGTTTCAGACATTGCTTTAAAAGCTGCTTGGTTTCAAAAGTGGTGCATTCATTTGAGATTAAGACCTGAAGAGTTTGGTGGAAGAATTCATCATCATGTAGTTGGTAATGCAAGTTATGATATAAATAATGAAATATTAGGTTCTTCAGCAATTTTTGAAACGTTTAATAAGTTTGGATCTTATTTTTTACCACAAGCGTATGAAGATGGAGGACCGACGCATCCCGCTTATCCATCTGGTCATGCGGTGATTGCAGGAGCTTGTGTAACGTTAATAAAAGCATTTATGGATGAGAATATACCATTTCCTTTGCCTCCTTTTGGAGCACCTGTAGTTGCAGATACTACTGGATTAAATTTAGTCCCATACACTGGTTCTGATGCAAGTCAAATGACTTTAGCTGGTGAGTTAAATAAGCTAGCTTCCAATATTGCTTTTGGAAGGAACTGGGCAGGAATACATTATAGAACAGATGCTAGCGCTGGGTTAAAATTAGGTGAGCAAGTTGCTATTCGTTATTTAAGAGAAACAAGAAATTTATATCAGGAAAATTATAGACTTAGTTTGACTCGTTTTGATGGGAAGCGAGTTACGTTTCGTTCTTAGTTTATATAGTTATACTGCTCGACATTAGGTTTTTCCGTTTTTTTTTTCTTGAAATTTATGCATAGCATAAATTCAGATTTATTTGTTCGAGCAGTATATGTGTTTATTTCGGCAAAAAATGGCTTCGCCATTATTTTGCTCGCCCAACAAATCATTTAGTTTTCCCGCTTGAAAGCGGAAAAACCAAATGTCGTTGGGTATATACTGAAGGAAATTGAAAATTTCCGAAAGTCTCCCGGAGGGAAGATAAGATATACCCGTCAAAACTAGGCTAAGACCGATCAGGTCTTAGACAGAAAGTGGAAAAACTAAATGACGACGGGTATAT
>CALJRW010000120.1 GCA_937976335.1 uncultured bacterium
TAATTTCCTAAAAAAAGCTTTTTTGACTTTCTATATCCCCGAAGGGACAACAAATAGTTATCCCAAAATCAATAACTTACAAGGAAACCGAAGGTTTTCAAGAAAGAATTATTCGGAAATTACTTTTTGGGATAACTATATTCAAACTTCATGATAATTGGTTTCTTAACTTTCTCCCAACTAAAATTTGAATATCTGTTGTTACTCATATTTTTCTTTCTATTATTAGAATAATTCAAACGCTGCATTTTGAAATTTTCTTGAATATACTTTTTATCTTCTAAGCAAAATCCAAGAGGTCTCTTGCCCCAAATTTGAGTATTTTCATATATATTATGAACTCTTGTTTGCCAGTAAAAGTTATGAAAAATATGGTTACTAAACTTAAAATCAAAAATTGGGCCAAGCACTATCATTAAATTGAAAAAACTACATAAAAAAGTAAAAAAGATAATATATTTTGAATTTATTATCTTTATAACTCTAGCTATATAAAAAAAGAAAACTAAAAATAAAGGCTGATAAAGTCTTGCTATCCATGTTCCTCTCATTTGCCACATAGTATCATAATCAGGGGCAAAATTATTACAACAAAAAAGAAATGCAATAGAAGCAAGAATGGCTTTTTCTGTAGTGTTTAACTTTATTACATCTCTATACTTAACTATCAAAAATAGAAAAAGTACCGATAGGAAAAAAAATGTTGAAAATAAAACATTATGGCAAAAAATGTAAATAGAATCTCTAAGTATCAAAGCATAATTATCTAAACGATTAAAGAAATCTAAATACGCAGAAAGAATAATAGACATTATACTACTATGAGAATCAACAAAAGCATTAGAAAAATAATCTTTTAGAAAAAAAAGAAAACTGCATAGTGGAAGAATAGCACCAAGCGAATAAATTAATAAACTCAACAAACGATTTAAATTCTTATTTAAAAAAACTAAAATTAAACTAGCAGGTAAAAAAATTGCCCAAAGATCATATCCTAAAAAAAACAAACCTACACAGAAAGAATGAACGGTTAACTCAGAATAAGTTTTTATATTTTTTATTTTCTCTAACAAGAAATACAAACAAATATAGCTAGGAATTATTAAATTATAAGAATACGGTAGTCCAATATAATAATATATACCTGGATACGTAATGAATAAAGTTAGAATAGTAATTTTCTGAATTACTTCTAGCTTTTGAATTTTTTTTGTCAAGAAAAACAAAATCAGAACATATAAAAATATATTAGTGAAAAAACCTCCATAATAAAAGAAAAGCTTATAATTTAGAATCTTAAAGACTTTCATTAATGGATAAGCTATCAGCGGATATAAGATTCTTCTCAATACCGACGTATGATTATTTAACTTTTCTCCATCCAAAAATTGAAAAGTTTTAAAAAATTGCTTGTCATCATAATTTGTTAAATAACCACATTCAGTAACATTGGGAGTTTCTAAGATTAATGCATAAGTTGATAAGCTACCTGAATTCAACCAAGCAAATAAAGAAAGAAGAATAGAAAAGAAAAATAATAGATATTTATGGTTAATATCATCCATATCAAAAAAATAACTCTTATGTTAAATTAAGTAAATGTTACATCTTTTTTTTGGCGTATTAATTGCTCTTTCATTCTTTTTTCTTCTAATTCACTTCATTTATACCTTAATAGCAATTTTCAAAGGAGCTGTTTACTTACCTACACCTAAAAAACGAGTTAGACAAATTGTGAGCCTAGCAAAACCTAAAAAAACTGATGTTGTTATAGATCTTGGATCTGGAGATGGAAGAATACTAGCAGCTTTCAGAAAAGCTGGAGTTAAGGAATGTATTGGAATAGAAATTAATCCTTTACTCTATCTTTTTAGTAAAATTCGCTTCTTTATCACAGGTCAAAAAAACGTCAAAACTTATTTTAAAGATATCTGGAAAACGGACTTATCAAATGTTGATATACTAGCTACTTTTTTTGTGCCTGTTTTTATGGAGAAACTAGAAAAAAAGATTTTAAATGAAATGAAAAAAGGTTCGCGAGTTGTATCATATCGATTTAAATTTCCTAATTTAGAATTAGTTGATTCTTTAGATAATGTTTATTTGTATAAACTTTAGCTAGGCACCATTATAAAGAGTAAATAGTTTTTCTTAGTGACGCTAAGTTATAGAGATGTGAGTTTCTAGAGTTTATTACTATTTGTGAATAATATACCCAACGACATTTGGTTTTTCCGCTTTTAAGCGGGAAAACTAAATGATTTGTTGGGCGAGCAAAATAATGGAGAAGCCATTTTTTGCCGAAATAAACACATATACTGCTCGAACAAATAAATCTGAATTTATGCTATGCATAAATTGCAAGAAAAAAAACGGTAAAACCTAATGTCGAGCAGTATAACTAGAATAAGCCATCAACAGAAAAATATCTTTCTCCAGTATCATAACAAAAAGTAAGAATTTTTGACCCTTCTGGTATCTCGCTTATTTTTTTGTTAATTGCTGCAAGTGACGCCCCCGAAGAAATACCTACAAAAATCCCCTCTTCTTTTGCAACTTTAGCGGCAAACTTAAAAGCTTCTTCACTCGTTACACCTATACTTCCATCTAAGATACTAGTATTTAAATTCTTAGGTATAAACCCCGCTCCAATTCCTTGAATTTTATGAGGACCTGATTGCCCACCTGAAATAACTGCTGACTCTTCAGGTTCGACAGCAAAAACTTTTAAACTAGGAAATTTCTTTTTTAAAACTTCTCCACAACCTGTTATATGACCTCCAGTCCCTACTCCAGTTATCAAGTAATCAATGCCATCAGGAAAATCATTAATAATTTCTTTAGCTGTAGTTTGCCTATGAATTTCAGGATTAGCAGGATTGTCAAATTGATTAGGCATCCAGCAATCAGAAGATTCATCTAAGATTTTTTTAGCACCCTCTATTGCTCCAGTCATTCCCCCTTCTTTTGGAGTTAGAACTAATTCAGCACCAAGAGCCTGCATATATTTTCTTCTTTCTATAGACATTGACTCAGGCATTGTTAATTTTAATTTATAGCCTTTCGCCGCGCAAACTAATGCTAATCCTATTCCAGTATTTCCAGAAGTTGGCTCAACAACTGTCATCCCTGCCTTTAAATCACCACTTTTCTCAGCAGCTTCAATCATAGCCATCGCAATTCTATCTTTAATACTATTTCCTGGATTTGCTCTTTCTAGCTTCATCCAAACTTCACACTTATTACCAAAAAGTCTATTAATTTTAACGTGCGGGGTATTACAAACTGTTTCTAATATATTTTGTGCTTTCATTTTTTTAAGCCCTTATAGTTTTTTATTTTTGATCTTTATTTACAATCTACCCTAGCAATGAAAAAGCAATTTCCAATAGGAAAATACTGTCTACCTCACTACGCTAAGCTTTCATATCAATCAAGCTTAAAAATAATTTGGAAAGATATCAAGATTATTTTTCTTAGAAAGCACTTTATGAATCTTTTGAAAAATAGAGTTAAAAATTAAACTCTTAGCAAACTAATATAGCCAACGACATTTGGTTTTTCCATTTTCAAGTGGAAAAACCAAATGATTTGTCGGGCGAGCAAAACAATGGCGAAGACA
Source organism: uncultured bacterium (assembly GCA_937976335.1). Lineage (GTDB taxonomy): Bacteria > Bdellovibrionota_C > UBA2361 > UBA2361 > CALJRW01 > CALJRW01. The sequence continues at coordinate 3,623 of CALJRW010000120.1, forward strand.
TTTTTTGCCGTAATAAGCACATATAGTCACCGATTTTGAGTTTTTCCTAAAAACTTAAAAATTTTTGGTGATGAGTGAGACTTTGGCTTTAGCCAAATCGAACCAATAAAACCGCATATACTAAAACACAAAATTTAGGCAAAAACGTTTAGTCTTTGACAAAAAAACGGAAAAACCTAATGTCGAGCAGTATATCTAACTAAGAGGCAAGTCCTTCAATTTAGGACAGAAATTTGGTTCATATCGACTGGCTCTTCTTAAAGATGCATTAATGCGAAACTCCCACACAATTTCTTTATTTGGAGTTACCTCAAAAACTCTTCCTCTACCATCTTCAGAAATAAGAGTATTTCCATTCTTTAACCTCTGAAGCGCTCCATGGGCAGTACTCGCAAAATTCATCCCATCTTCATATACCCATACTACCTTTTTTGTAACTGGATTAACTTCTAAAGCAAAAGACCCTCTTTTCTTTCGTCCATTATCAAAAATTAAAATATTTCCAGCTCCTGGATATCCAACTGGTATCATATGAGACTCATGCGGGAATCTAACTCCTCCCTTATAATCACCTGCATATTTCCAAACTACTTCCTTAGTATCTCTATCAACTATGATCGGAGTCCATAAGTTTCTAGGAAGTGTAATGACGTTTCCCGGCTTAAACCTTTCATCTCCCTTATCATACCATTTGTTCGGTGGTATTAAGCGTGTTGTATTAATGTGAGACCAATCTCTAAATTTATTTAACCAATGTTTTGAATTTGGTTTTGTTTTTCCACATCCTCTTAAACCACAGGAATATATATCTAAGTGTTTATCAGCTGCCCATTCCCAAACTTTTTCACCTTTTGGAGAAATTTCTAGAACAACATCAGACCTCAACTTCCCTTTAAGACTATTTTGATCTTGAGGATTTAGAGAGTATCTTAGTATATTTTTATATGGGAAGAGCGTATTTCCATTATCTAATCGAACAATATCATGATGAACAATACCAGGAGCCTTATACTCCCACTCAACTTTTCCATCCCAAGAATATTCTCTAACTTTTTTGTACAAATTCTTTTCATCATGAACCACTAGCAAATTACAATTTTTTAACAACTTAGCTCTAACAACTTTTAGATTCCATTTATTAAGAACTTTCCCGGCCATATTTACAAGCAATACTTCAGACTTTCTAACGGGATAAATTGTGAAACCATTTAAAGCTTGTTTTGGTTTGTAGTTTTTTACACTCCCTGGAAATTCCTGAGAAAAGGCTAAAGAAGCAGTCAAGAGGATAAGAATAAAAAATTTAAAGTATTTCATATGAGGAGATGATAAAAATTACTGTGATAAACCCAAATTACTTGTAAAAACTGAGCCTAGCAGAAATACAGAAAAGAACCAATTATGAGAAATAGAGCTCAAACATTAAGTAAGAATGTTTCTTAGCCGAAGACTACGTAACTTACCTATTTATTTGCAAAAACTAAAACAGGATCAAGGTCTATATGAGTACAGAATATATAGTGAGATCAAATTCATTCAGTTAATTACAAGGGCGCAATATGTTTAATTTGCTTAAAAAATTTACTATTTTAGCATTACTTATATCAGTCATTCCAACTTTAAGTTTAGCAAGTAATAAAGTTACAATAGGCCCTAACGATGTAATATTTACTAAAATATATAAAGACAAGTCTTTTTCATGCTTGCAACAAGAAAATACATTTCATTTCGGAAAACCAATAAAAAATAATACTAAATTTAAAAAATTAACAAAAAAAACAAAGAAAAAAATTACATCATTAATCGAAAAAATTAAAAGAGAGTCAGATCCCAAAAAATTAAAAAAACTTAAAAGAAAAAGAAAAAACTTAAAAAAAGCCCTTAAAGCCAAGAGAAAACTTTGCAAACAAGGACCAGATCCTAGGAACTTAATTCCTGATGAATATTCCTTAGAACCTCTAGAAAGAGCTATTACTGAAGTAGATCTTAGATATCTAACAGAAAAAGCAGGGCTTGGAGGAATTCAGGAGTCGGTAATTGATGCTGGACTTGCTCAAGGATTAGCAGCTGCAGTGAATGACTTTATGTCAATTAAACCAGAACCTGAAGGACTTGACTATTTCATTCTTGATCTAGCAGATGGACAACTAAATAATGACGATGATTTTTTAAGAGGACTTGGAACGCGCTCTTTAAGCGATAGAGGACTGAGAGAAGGCTGGACATATAGGCTTGCTCAAACAAATAATCCGTACAAAGAAAGATTTGCACTGTTTCTACTAAATCTCTGGACTGTAAATATTGATGTACTTTCCGTAGATCAAAAATATTTAATGTGGAATTATTTTGAAAAACTAAGAACAGCTGCAGAAAATACAAACGCATTAGAGCTTGCAATAAATCTTACTAGAGATCCCCATATGCTTATTTTCCTCGATGGAGATAAAAATGTTAAAGGCGGCCCAAATGAAAATTATGCAAGAGAACTTTTAGAACTTTTTACAGTAGGTACTGTAAATTTTGATGGAGCACCTAATTACACCGAGGAAGGAGATATTGTACAAATTGCAAGAGCTCTAACAGGCTGGAAAGTTGCAAGAATAGATTTAGACGGCAATGGAAGTAAGTGGCAGTCTCTTTTTAGCGAAGATTTGCATGATAGAGGCCCGAAGACTATCTTTGCTGGGACAAGCTACGAAACAAACGTTGCCAATGATGAAGATGTTGTACGTGCAATCTTTAATAAACATCCACATACTGCAAATTACTATGCTCAGGAAATTTTAAATGAATATTTAGTTTCTAAACCACCAAAAGAATTGATAGTTAATTTTGCATCAGTGATCAAAGAAAATAATTTTAATTTAACTGCCGCTATGAAAGTACTTTTTAATTCTAAAGCTTTTTATCATCCAGCCTACAAAAACTCCATTCCTAAATCATCTCTAGAAGTTTTTGCTCACTTTGTTAGAGCTTTAGAAATTCCATTTAATGCTAGAAACGTAAGCGATCATCTTTTTGCTCAAATGGCTACCAGCATAATTAATGCTCCTTCTGTCTTTGGATGGGACGAATCAACATGGATAAGCCCATCAGTTAATTTAGGTACAATGAATTTAATCTCTGCAAAAATATTAAACAACTTAAATGCACAAAACCGCGATGATGAAGATCCAAATGATAATTGGCTGCCAGAACATGCTTGTCCAAGTGGTGAAAATATTAGCACTCAAGAAACCTTATCTCATATTGAGAAAAGGTTGAACATCACAGTACCAGCATCAATGTTTGAGCAAATAGATTTCTATATGAACAACAAACTGAATTCATCTGGAACATATAGTGAAGTTACTTACAACAGCCTAGATTCAACGTTAGTTAGAAGAAAATGTCTAGGATTGTATTATATACTAAGCATGACACCGGATTTTTTAAGTAAATAAATTTTATAACTAGGAGAGAAAAATGACTAAAAAAATTAGTAGAAGAAAGTTTATAAAGGGCTTAGGAGCGTGTGCCGCTGGAGCAGCGATTGGAAATATTATTCCTGGAACGCTAGCCTCTGCAAAAGCTGCTTCAAATGGTGGAAGATTAGTAGTCTTAAATTTAGATGGCGGCTTCGACACTCTAGCAATTTTTCAACCAAACCTAGGTGCTTTAGCTGACAAACGTCCAACTTTATTTAGAAATATGAGTGACTCTTCTCTCATTCTTCCTCTAACAAGTAAAATTGGTCTTCACTCATCCTTTGGAATCATAAAAGAAGAATTTGATCGTAACAATGTTGCCCTTGTTCACAAAATGGGCTACGAAAACGTTTCAAGATCTCACGCTGATGGAAAAGCAGCCTATGCAAGAGGAGTTAAAGACAGAAATAGCGTCATAACAACTGGCTGGCTAAACCGTTTAGGAACACAATATTTTTCAAACTCCCCATTCAGTGTTTTTGATTTTACTGGCGGAAACCATACAACGATTGCTGGAACTTATAGAGGAACTGCTCTCAGATCTTTAAATGACTTTAATTACTTGAGAGACACTACACAAAATATTCAAGAAAACCAATTTAGACGTGATATAGGTTTTAGTATGGTTAACGACTGGCCAATCTTTCAAGCTGCACAAGCAGGCAACCAAGCTGCATTTAGCACTGTTATAAATTCAGTAGATAGAATTCAAAGCTTACCTCAGGTTTCTGGATATCCTAATACTGGCCTTGGCAGACAGCTTAGAGATGTCGATAGAGTAATTGGAGGAATTCCTGAAGCACAATTCTTCTATACTACAAAAGGAGGTTTTGATACTCATGAAGGCCAAGCAACAGGCGGCTTTAATGATAGACTTACAGAAATAGATGATGCCCTAAGATTTTTCATTAATAGAATGAAAGCACGAGGAGAATGGGAAAATACACTTATATATTTAACTAGTGAATTTAGTAGAACTATCACTGAAAACACAAGTAGAGGAACAGATCATGGTAAAAATACAACTGGAGTTATAATTGGACCAGCCGTAAACGGTGGAATGTACGGAACAGATTACACTAATGCAGAAATGGCTCCAAGATATCTTGAAACTCTTGAGTTTAACCACACAAATGTAATGTCTGAAATAATCGAATGCGTTGGATACAATCCTGAACCAATTTTCGGTCCTAAAACACAAAATATTGGATTATTCACATAAATTTTTGGAATATTTGAAAATGAAAAAAATGCTAGTTTCATTATTAACTTTGAGTTTATGTTTTGTAGTTAATCCATTAGTAGCTCATGAAGAAAACGACGACCCTAATACAGGACCGGCAAGAATTAAAATACTATCTCCTGCAGCTGGAGAAAATGTTAGAACCTTAGGCTTTCCTTTAATTGTAAGCATAAGAGGAGATATCAATGGACATCCAGATGGAGATATTAGATTATTAGATCATGTTCATTGGGGAGTTGATGTTGTCGGTGGAGACGCCATCAGTGTCCCAATTACAACTCCTGATAATACTGGAGCTGATGAAATACTTTTAGATTTAGATTCCCCCGACTGTGAATATGAAATTTGTGTAAAACTTGCCGATATAAATCACGAAACTATCGGGCATAAAGAATGCCATAATTTTAATTTAGTAACTTCTGGCTTTGATCTTGTAAGCCCGGGAAATAATACGACTGTCAATTCTTTTGATTTAAATTATAACTTAGCTCAATACGGAGAAGAAATTCCTGAGAAAATTATATATCAAGTAAACACTCATAGTACTTCGATTGTTGAAAACACAGATGGAACTTTTTCAATTCTAGGTTTAAATTCAGGACTAGTAGAAGGGACTAATCAAATTATCATTCGAGGCGAATCTGCCTCAGGAACTCAAATTGGATACACTATAAAGACTAATGTAATGATTGATTCACCTCTAAATGTAAAGAATGCTAACAAAATTTTGACTTTCGCAAAAAAAATGAAGAAATCAAAATCAATGAAAGGCAAACTGAAAAACGCTAAAAAAGCTATTAAGATTACAAAAAATATGCTGACTGGTGGAACTGCTCATCCAGAAAAGAAAAATTTAACAAACACTAATGTTAAAAAAATAAAAATTCTAAGTGCCAAAATAGCGAAACTAGCTAAATCTAGTTCAGCGAGCAGCATTCGACTGAAAAAACTAATAAACAAAATTAAGAAAAAGGCTACGATTTTAGTTCAATAGATCTCTTTTAAAAGACAAAGATAGAGCACTTTGGAGTATTCAGAAAGAAAAAGCTACTCTGTATAAGACTCAGCAACTCTCCAACTCTCCGGTTTAACTATAGTTCAAAGATGTAAAAATAACCTTCCCTTTGATTGACCTGAAACAAAAATAAGAGTAAAATATTTTGCTATATGACCAATACAAATGAAAATAAAAATACTCGCAGATTGAAGGTTGGACTCGCTGAAATGCTTAAAGGCGGCGTTATAATGGATGTAGTTAATGCAGAAGAAGCAAAAATTGCTGAAGACGCAGGAGCAGTTGCGGTGATGGCCCTTGAAAGAGTTCCATCTGACATCAGAAAAGATGGCGGCGTTGCTAGAATGGCTTCAATAAAAGTAATTCAAGAAATAATGAAAGTATCGAGTATTCCTGTAATGGCAAAAGTAAGAATTGGTCATTTTGCTGAAGCTCAAATTTTAGAAGAGCTTGGTGTTGATTATATAGATGAAAGTGAAGTTTTAACTCCAGCTGATGAAGAATTTCATATTGATAAGTACGAGTTTAAAACTCCTTTTGTCTGCGGAGCAAAAAATCTGGGAGAAGCTCTTAGAAGAATCAGCGAAGGCGCTGCCATGATTCGAACTAAAGGAGAAGCTGGTAGCGGGAACATAGTAGAAGCAGTAAGACATATGAGAAAAATCATGTCTGAAATAAGACTTATTAAAAGCGCTGGAAATGAAGAATTAGTTACAATTGCTAAAAACATGGGCGCTCCTGTGGAGATTGTCTCAATGGTAAAAGAAAGCGGCCTACCTGTTCCAAACTTTGCCGCGGGCGGAGTTGCTACTCCGGCTGATGCAGCACTAATGATGCAAATGGGAGCAGAAAGTGTATTTGTTGGATCTGGAATTTTTAAATCAGAAGATCCTGCCGCCAGAGCTCACGCGATAGTTCAATCAGTTACTCATTATAACAATCCTGCCAAGTTACTTGAAGCTTCTAAAGATCTAAAAGAAGCCATGCCTGGTCTTGATATTCATTTACTTAAAGATGAAGAAAGAATGCAAGAACGTGGTTGGTAAAAATAACCATCCTGAATTATAGGTAAGCAGCATGAATAAAACCATTGGCATTCTTGCCTTACAAGGAAACTTCTCTCTTCATGCTAAAAGAATAGAAGAACTTGGGGCACAATCTGTTGAAGTGAGAGATTGTAGCTTGTTAGAGTCAATAGATGGCATTATTATTCCTGGCGGAGAATCAACTACGCTATTAAAACTTCTAGATACTAAATTTCGAACTACATTAACTGAAAAAATTTCGAAAGGCTTCCCAGTTTTTGCAACATGTGCAGGATTAATATTGCTTGCTAACAAAGTAATAAATCCCGAACAGACAAGCTTAAATCTTCTAGACATTGAAGTAGAAAGAAATTCTTATGGTAGACAAATTGATTCATTTATCACTAAAGATTTATCTTGGACGAAAGAGGGAGAAGAAATAAAAAATAATTTAAATAATAATCATGAAACATTAGAAGCTGTGTTCATTAGAGCACCTAAAATTAAATCTATCGGGAAGAAAGTTATCAGTTTTTTAACTTACAACGATACCCCTGTACTAGTGAAGCAAAACAACATACTCGCCTGCTCTTTTCATCCAGAACTAAGCAAAGAAGCATATTCTATTCATGAATTATTTTTAGCAAGTTTGTAGAAAAATTTTCACTCTCTCAAATTTCTAATTTGTGTTATTTTCTTAACTAACCATTCTTTATTCTTTTTTTTCAATACGACATTCACTAAATGTATTTCAAAAAAACTGCCTTCATTCTGAAGCATTGATCCTAATGCAGAGGCTTTGACTTTTACAATTGCAGTATCACCTTTAACAGCAATCTCTTTAAAGTCTAAATTAGTTTCAAACTTATTTAAATGATTATACACGAGCAGAGCATTTTTTCTAAGCATTTCTGAGCTAAAATCATAAAATTTTGATTCCTCATTTAAAGACCAACTAATCTTAACCTGATTGTCAAAAAATTTAACTGCTCTTTTACTACGAGCAGCCCCTTCAACAAGTTTTAATTTTTCCGAAAACTGAGCAAGCGAATTTAGTTCTAAAAGCTTATCCTTAATTATTTTTTCTTCAGGAGTTAGGAACGATTTTAGAAACAAGAAAATAATTGTTAAAGATAAGGCAAAAAGAATAATTTTTAGTTTTTTACTCACAAAACTAGCCTAACTAATTAAAGACTTTAAAGACAGGTAAAGATTGGACATTCGCCATTGATAACTCGTATAGCATCTTCAATGAGCGCTTTGGATAATTTTTCTTGTGCTAAGCGAGTAAGGCAAGCTATGTGTGGGGTAAGATAAACGTTTTCTAAGGTTTCTAACTTGCCAACTACTGAAGGTTCAACCTCTCTAACATCCAGAATAGCTCCAGCTGGTTTATGATTCAGAAGACCTACAATAAGTTCTTCTTCATTTACAACCGCTCCTCTGGCTGTATTTAAAATCCAAGCATTACTCTTCATTTTTCGAAACTCATTTTTGCCAAACATATGAAATGTTTCTTCAGTTGCTGGCAGATGTAGAGAAATAATATCACTTTTAGAAAGGAGTTCGTCAAAAGTAGCAGTACACTTTTGAGGATTTTTAGAGTAAACTAAAACTCTACATCCTAGCTTTTCTAATCTTTCAGCAAAAGCTTTTCCAATTTGACCAAAACCAACAATTCCAATTTGCACTTCAGACAACTCTAGTCCTCGAAATGCAGGCCTGTTCCACTCTCCTTTCCTAGTACTTTTCATGGCACTAGGTAGCTTTCTAATAATGTTAAGAGTTTGCGCTAAGCAGTATTCAGCAACAGCAATAGTATTGCAATCTGCACCATTAAAAACTTGTACTCCTCTAGCTCTAGCAGCTTCGATGTCAACATTATCCATTCCCACTCCGAGACGACCAACTCCCTTTAAGTTCGGAACATTTTCAAACAACTCTTCATTTACAATTGTTTGATTTCTAACCAAAAGCACATCTTTCCCTTGCAGTGCAGCAAATAGAGCATTTCTGTCTTCCCAAATTCCAGGCTGAACTTCAATTTCAACCTTACTAGCATATTGTTCATAATTATAAAGATCTTCGCTACAAAATATTTTTCCTAACATAGGAATAAGTATACTCATTTATTAACTTTTTTGAAAATATCTTCTTTTGATTAGCAGATAAAAAAAAGCTATTATCCTACAATGAAGTTCCAACAAAGATGTGCAATTAATGCCTTAGCCTTTACTTTAGCTGTTCTCCCTAAATTAACATTAGAAAATACTAATTGTGCTTTTGCCGCTCCTCAAGAAGAACCAACTAAAACCATAGATTTTGAATCACCTATTTCTACGCCTGCAGTAAGCCCTTATAAAAGAGAGTCATATCAGCATTTAATGGAAAGATTTCAACAATACCAAGACCTAGATAATACAAGTGCAAGAAAAGCTCTAGAAGCAGATGGAAATTCAATTGAAAGAGCATTAATGACTTACTTTAAACCTAGTTTTGCAAATACATCTGAACTTAAAAGTGCAAATATTATATTAGGCGTAGAACATTATACAGACGAAGCTAAACAAGCTGTATTTGAAAAGATATATTCCAACCTTAATCTTGAAGAATATTTAATTCTAGTTGAACGCTCTCCAGAATCACCAATGGACGAAGTTAGAAATTTTACATTTGGGAAAAAGCGTTCAATAGAATTCGAACAAAAAACAAGCGACGCTCACTTAATACCTATTGATTCAGATCAAGAACTTAAAGACAAATTAGTAATTACTGTCTTTGAGTATTATATGTTACTAGATGCCCAAAATTTGACAAGAGCTGGAGGTAAGTTACATCAAATTCACCATATGATACTAGATGACAAAAACATTTATAGTCATAGCAGTACCTCAGAAAGTAAAATTTTAAAAGCAATTAAACAGTTGGCAAAACAACAAGAAGAATATCAAGAAGAAAGAGCTTCAAAAATTAAAAATAATGTTTTAAATGCCTCAGAGAAAGCAAAAAGAGAAGGCAAAAAACTACTAGTTGTTTTAGGAGCTGGTCACTATAGCAACCCAGAAAACAGCTTTGTAAATGCTTTGCTTGATAAGCAACCTACGATTTCTCTTTCGTTTTACAGAAAACCTCAAATAAGGACTGAAGAAAAAGGTGAAGTAGGATATGAAGATATGGATACAGAAAGGACCCTTACTGAATATGTAGATGAAATACTATATAAACTATGGCAAGAGGCCACTCATAGTAGATATCAAGGGATAGGGAATCCTAGACAGTACTATCGTAGAGAATTAGAAAAACATAAATCACATAAAAATAAGGTTATACCTACAGAAGAAGCTTTGAACAATTAAACAATCAAGTTAATTAACGGTTAAAATATACCATTTCGGTGTCTTTTTATGTGACGCAATTTTTTTTGACTACCGAAAATAGGATTGCTAAAATAGCATTGCTTTATTTAAAAATATAAAAAATTTTTTACAGTATAAAAATGATTCAAAAAGAAACACCCAATACAGACTCACAACAAAGTGGAGCGCAGAATCCACTTATATACTCACAATTTAGCGAAGAAAAATTTGCAAAAAAATTTGAAATTTTCTACAAATGGGCAAGAAATCGCAGTAAAAGCGGACTGGTTGATGTTAAAATTGGCAAACTTGACTCAGCTCCCGGACTAAAAGGCAAAACAGGCTTTTCAGCTAAAAGCTCTGATGAAAATGCTGAATCCTTAGTTAATGAAAAATTAGCAGAATTAGGAATATCAAAAATGTGCCCTAAGGTGTTTATTCAAGTTTTAGGAGAAGAAAAAGATGGAGTGTTAACTAGCAATGGCCTTGAAACTGTATATCATGGCTTATGCAAACGCTGGCCAGCTCTAGAAACCTGGGTGAACAATAGGGGAAATAGCATTACAATCTATCAACAAAAAAATTATCGCTTTGGCGATCCTTACATTGATTCACATGTTACTGATGGAAAGTTTTCCGTAGAGTACATTAAAGCTCCAAGCGATACAACTATTATTCTTCAAGAAAGCCCTGTGGACTTAGGAATTGTCTATGAAAGATGGGAGATATGTCAGAATGCTTCTTACCTATACCTTGAGTATTCAAATTATTCGGGTAATGATTATAAAGAACTTGCTGTAAGCAATAATTGGGAAAATCTTGCTGACTTTATTGAAAACAAATTAACCTAGCATTTTCATCTCCTCCTGGATTAGGCATTCTGCTGGCCCTCCTGCTGGTGATAAAGTTATGAAACATTGTTAGAAGATGTGACCTAAGACCCCGCCCCATTTACGTAAGTAAAGAAGCCCGCCGATCCCGCCTTTAAGAATTTAGAGAAAAAAGAATCTAAGTTAAAGAGAAGCTCATCTTGAGAAGTAAGGAGATGAAAAGATGAGCAAAAGATTTAGTAAAGAAGAATTGCACAGATTAAGAAACAAGATTCCAGTAGCGTTAGTGATAAAAAGATTTACTGGAGATTCCTCATAAAAGAATAGAAGGAAGTTTTAAATTTCTCTGTCCCTGCTGCCAAGAATTTCAGACAGGAATTAACGTAAGAGTGAATTTAAGCCGCTGTTTTCGTTGTAAAGAGAACTTTAATACGATAGAGCTAGTTATGTCGGAGGAGCGGCTAAATTTTGTATCAGCGGTGAAGATGCTACAATCTTTTTCTTTTTAAGCTCCCTGTTCCAGACTTCTCGAGGAGTTAAGTAATTATAGAGAGTCCAAAAAAAAATTATAAATTAGTATGTATCTAAAGCCCTGAAAATAGGTCATATTTAATGAGTGCCAAGAAAACTAAAAATAGATCGTTCAGTATCGAGCTTAGAGGAGCTGGAAGTGTCGATGGAGTGCGCACCGACGAAGCGAG
>CALJRW010000121.1 GCA_937976335.1 uncultured bacterium
CAAAGGGAAGGGTCATGACGAAAAGACCTGGGATTTTTAAGATAAAATAAAGAGCAATTGTAGAAAAATTACTTCCTTCATCTAAAACATTATCAATTCTATCGAAAAAATCAAACACTAAAAATAATAAACAAAACATTAAAGAAGCTACTAAGAAGTTTCTTAAGGTAGTGCGTAAAATATATTTATGAAGAATATTCACTTAGCTTGACCTAAAAAGTATTGTAAAACTTTATTTCCAAATCTTAAGATTGCAGCTGGTAGTTCAGCAACAGATTGCCACTTTTCAGAGTTCATTTTTTTCAAGAACACAATAGCCATAACACCTAGTATAAAATTTGGTACCCATAAACTTATTAATGGAGGTAGGGTGTTTGATTCGGCTAGTGCAATTCCTATTGAAAGCAGTCCATAATAAATGATGAATACACCTAAACCTAAAAAAATTGATAGTCCAGCACCCCAGGCTTTTTGACTTCTTGGAGGTTGGATTCCTAAAGGCATGCCAATTAAAGCAAGAATTAAGCTTGCAAAAGGCATTGAGACTCTTCTTCCTTTTTCTATTAAAAGGTCGGTAGTTTGTTTCTTTGGATTTTTTACTTTTTCCTTATTTCCTGCTTTAAGTAGAGATAATTCAGAATTAATTTGAGCTGAAGACTTTTCTCTATGCTTTTTTCTTCTTTTGTTTTTTGAACCGTATAGTTCGTTAGGATCAATTGAAATTTGATTAGTTTTAAAATCAGTTAAAATAGAATTACCTTCTCTTTCTTCATGAATAATTCCATCAAACAACAAAAATTCAATGCTTCTTTCTTCATTATTTGTTTGTATGCTTCCACTTTTAGCACTAATGATTTTCCTGCCTTTTTCATCTCTTCTATCGTCTACTAAGACATTTGAGAGATCTCCATTTCCGTGATTGATAGTTTCGGAATATAGAGTTAGAGCTCCCATATTATTAAAGACTCCTCCTTCTAAAGTAGCTGTAGTTTTATTTCTTGCGATATCAAATATTGTATTAGAAAGAGTTGAATATCCCCATGGGCGAAGTTGATAAGAAATAAAAAGAGCGAGAGTAAGAGTAAGTAAAGAATAAATTACTACTGGACTGAGCATCTGTTTAAGGCTAATTCCCGTTGCTCTAATTACAATAATTTCTGAATCCCCTGACATGCGCGCAAAAGCAAGCATCACTCCTAAGAGTGCCGACATTGGAATAGCAAATTCAAGAAATGTCGGAATAATTGCAATAATGACCTTAGCAACCTGTGACCAATGAACTCCTTTATTGATAATAAGAGTCGCAAATTTTAAGATCCGAACAGTTAGAATTAAACTTGAAAATGAAAGTAGACATATAAAGAAATAGGTAAGGGATTCTTTAAGTACATATTTTTTAAGAATATTTGCTTGCATATGAAATGCCTGTATTCTATCTGCTTAGTTAAATATCAGCAAATTCTCACAATATCATAAGGCTTATCTTGATGCCAGGATTTAGTAGCTAGATCTTTGAAAATTGGTTTTAGTAATTAAGGGTTCTAATAGTACATATAAGGATTCTTCTGCTTCTTAAGACCCTCTTTTCTGATCTTTTTAACAGATTCCTTTTTCTTTCTTTTCTTTCTTTCTGAAGGTTTTTCGAAAAATCTTCTTTGTTTTAGAACTTTAAACATACCGTCTTTAATGAGTCTTCTTTTAAGTACTCTAATAGCTTTCTCTACGTTACTATCTACTGCAACTTCAAGCGCTTTAGCACTAGAGACATCAGAAATTTCGTATCTTAGTTTTTTTGATTTAATTTGATCGCCGACATTTTTGTTAGTTGGTTCTTTACTTGTTTGTTCCTTATTACTTGTCGACAGTGCTTCTTTTGTTGAAGCTCCATTTGATGCTGCGTTTTTAGTCGCACTATCAGTGTTAGCCTCATTAGAAGCTGAGCTGCTTGAATCTGTGCTACCTTCTCCTATCACGTTTCTCCTGTGTATAAAAAATTACTTATGTCCAATGAGGACTTAAACATTATTTACGAATCTATAAGATGTTAGTATTACACTTAAAGATCTGCAAAAGTCAAGACTGTCAACAAATAACTAGCTAAAATGACTATGTATAATGTTATGAGAACTATTATAGTTTGGTGATTTTAGCTCTATCTTAGTTAACCCTTTGAATTTATTGTTTTTTAAAGTGTTTAGGTTGAGCAAGGGATAGTACCACTTAAATCTTGAGAGTTCACTTTAAATTTACATATTTTTAGTATCTACCTAATGTAATCAAAGTAACTTCAGGTGGGCAGTTAACACGATAGGGTATCTCAACTACTCCTAAGCCTCTACTGGTATAGACCTTTACAAAGCCATCAGTATATAAGCCTTCCTGAAACCTTGAGTCGTTAACGTTATACATAGGTGCCCCAAATAGTGGTAGTTTAATTTGCCCGCCATGGGTGTGTCCGCATAAAGCAAGATCGAAGTCGTTAAAGCTTCTGTAAAGAATTTCGGAAATAAAGTCTGGGTTGTGCGAAAGAATAATTCTAAAGTCTCTAGATGATTTTCTGTAGCCAAGATTTTTAATAGAAGGGATTCCAGTCCAATGATCGTCAGTGCCGTAAATAAGAATTTTTTCATCTTCTTTAGTTAACTCGATAGATGAATTTACTAACAAGTTAATATTAAATTCTTCAAATACTTCTTTGCAAATTTTTCCACTTAACCAGCGATCGTGATTGCCATAAACTGCATGTACTCCGTCCTTAGGTTTTATTTGAGATAATGATTTAGCAGCAGTGTTAAATAAAGCTCTATAATTTTTTTTGTTTCTATTAGTTTTTGCTTCAGAGTTTCTTGTGTAGCCTAGTATTTGACTTATAATAGACTCTGGCATGCTGATGTAATCCCCGCCTAGCAAAAGAATATCAGGCTCCGCTTTGTCTAACAGCTTAACCGCTTTGTCAACCCAGCTAACAGGAACGTAGGGGCCAATATGTATATCTGAAAGAAAGCCGATTTTATATCCAATAAATTTTTTAGGTAAGTTTTTAAAGTACAGATTTTTTTCTTCTAGAACTATATTATCCGTTGTCATGGCTTTATTAGCTAGGTAATAAGCAAGGCCAGCACCAAAACCAAAGGAGCAGTATTTTAAGAAGGTTCTTCTTTCCACTATTTTTAATTCATTTTGTTAGACTTTGATTGATGGTATCTTATCATTCTATCGCTTTTAACGGCTGTATTCCAACCACCTACTTTTATCCAGTCATCAAGAGTTTTAATCATGGGGTGTTGATTTTCAAGTTTCTTGAATTGTTTGCCGTGCCATCTAGATTTACCATTCTTTTTTTCAACTTCAAGGCCAAGAATAGCATGGCACATTTCATGATACAGGAGTGGTTCTAGAAAAGGGAGATATTTTTGGTAGTTAAGTTCTCTAGCAACACGTATTCTCTTTAGTTCTAGACAACATGAAGCGAGGGTCCTTTTTTGAGGTCTTGTGCTCCAAATGACAGTGTATTCATCGATGTCCGGTCGATCGGGAAAATATCTTTCTCTGATATTTTTCCAAAGAGAAAAAAGAGCAGGATCGGAAATGTCTTTTTTCTTTCTTCTGCGAGGTTTCTTATTTTTAACTTTGAGTCGAGGGTTTTGAAAACTCTCTCTAATAGGTTTTAACCAATCAAAAAATGATAACTGCATAACAAACGACTATTTTTTAAAAAAAGAAAAGAAATCTTCAAAGAGTGATTTTTGTTCTGCGTCATCTTGTGATTGAATATTTTCAAGAATCATTTCTAGTTCTCCTTGATCTAGCCATACTCCGCCTGACTTTTTGCAGCGATCTATAATTACACCCATAAATGTCGTTTGCTCCATTGGTTCCCCAGTTATAGGAGAGATACGTTTAGAGCTTTCGCTTGCAGATCTTTTATTTAGCCTCTCAAGTGCTTCTTGATTTTGTTTATGAAAGTATTCTTCTTCTCTTGCTTTTTTTGCTTCATCCCAGTTGTCGCCCATTTTTGCTCCTATATGTATCGTTTCTTACTGAATGCTTACTTGGTGTAAGAATAACTTGTATTAAAACAACTAACAACCTCAGATTAAAGGAAAAGGATATGGAGCGGGTGAACGGATTCGAACCGTCGACCTCTTGCTTGGCAAGCAAGCGCTCTAGCCAACTGAGCTACACCCGCATGAGTTCTAAGAAGTTTTAGACGATCTCAAGGTTTTTGTCCATTATGGTCTCAGTTTTTCAAAAGGGCACTAAACTTTCCAAGGCCGTGGCTAGTTCCATTAGTTCAAAAGGTTTTTGTAAATAAAGATCCGCAGAGTAGCCAGATCTCTCAGTGATGTCTTTCATATCTTCATTTGCTGAAGATATGACAACTTTTAAATTGCTTATTTGGGGATTAATACGTATTTTTTTTAAAACTTCTGAACCGCTAACTATTGGCATTTGTAAGTCTAAGATAACAATATCGTAACTTTTAGCTAGTAACACATCTAGGCATTTAGAGCTGTCACTTAAAGAACTTACCTGGAAATTTTGAGTTTCAAGAAAAGTAGTCAGTAGGTCTGAAATTACGGGGTCATCATCAATTATTAATACATTTTTTGAAGCCATTTTATAACACTGTTTTAGTTTCTAATATGTTGCTTTGAATGAACTTTTGAGTCTAATTCCTTACACTTTACATCTAAATATTACATAATACCAGAAATATGAATAATTGTATCTGGTTTTTTGCTTTAACCTTAAGTATAAAACAAGGTATACTTTTTTAAGTTATTTTATAGGGAAAATCTCATGTACAGAGTTATTTTAGTTATTGCACTACTATTAGTTTCTACAGTTTCTTTTTCACAAGATAGGTTGCCGAGAGATAACGGCATGTATACTTATCATGTAGATCCTAATTATAGAGAATCAGAGTCTCATCCAATAAGAATAGTTGGATATCTTTTACATCCAATTGGATGGATTGCTAGAGAAGCAATTTTTAGACCACTTAGTTATTTCATGTCTTCTAGTGAATTCAATAGAAGCTTTTTTGGGTATAGAGATCCATATGATTGGAGAGAAGCAGAATGTTTTTCTCCTGACTCAAGTGTCCCAGATTGTAGAACAATCATGCCTTTTGATTACGGCAAAGATCAGGGCTTTTCAAACGTAGGTTCTGATTCAGGATCTTACGGAGGTGGTGGAGTAAGACAAGTTTATCTGCCTGATGTTAATTTTGATTTTAATGTTAGAAGACTTAACAGTCTTGGTAAGGGAAGAGTTAATCAAATTGCAAAGCTTCTTGAAAATTCTCCTGGTGTTAATGTTGTTCTTGAAGGGCATGCTGATTACATCGGTTCAGAAAGCTATAATGAAAAGCTTGGTATGGATAGAGCAGAAGCAGTTAGGGCTGAGTTGGTAGGTTTAGGTCTTTCATCTGAAATGATGTCTACTGTAACTTTTGGAAAGTCTAGACCAGTATTTGAAGAAGAAGCTGATTGGGCAAGAGCTGTTAACAGAAGAGTTGAAGTTCATGTTGGTGAAGGTTCTGAGCATACTATGGACGACATGACTGAGTAATAAGTCTTTAGATATGTAAGTAAAAAAGGAGGCTTTTGCCTCCTTTTTTATTTCCTGATTGTTTTTTCTGTGTCGCAGAGTGATTTTTGTGATACTTAAAAGGATTTATCAAGAATGTCGTTAGTTTAATAAATCATATTAAAAATAAATCCACTCTTCGATATTGTCATGTCTACCTACGATTACTTCCAAAGGGAAGAAGCTTGCTTCACAAAGAGAGTAAGCGCATGCGCGACAATGACCCTCGAGTATTACATATTTATTGCTTTTACTGTTAGTTATAAAAATTAACCTTGCAGATGGTTGATGCAAATTTGTGATTTTTTCTCTAATTGCTAAAATTTCTGAAGCAGGGTTTTTGTTTAAGTTAAGAATAGTTTTGCTTGCATCAATGATTAATCTATTAGAACCTGAAAACTTTTTCCAAGTTTTTTCGTCATTTACGCAAAGTAAGTTTTGAAATTGAGAATAAGAAAAAGTTTCTGTATACCAATTAATATCCATTGGCATGCCTTTAAATATTTTTTTATTTTTTAGAAATCCTCTTAACTCTCCTAAAAGAAAAGCTCTTTGTTGATTCTCTTTTAATGAGCTTATGTTGGGATAAGTGATAATCTCTTCGCTTAATTTATATGTGTTGAGAATGGATAGCAGATCGAATCTAAAGCGACTAGAATGTAGCTCAGCCGTTAAAAATTCAAGAACTACCTCTTCTTCAGAAATCTGCATTAATCTACTTCGATAGTAGTAGTATTTTTCTTATACCCAAGCCATTCTAAAGCTTTTGTCACAGGTCCTTTGTTGCGTTGTTGAAAGTTAAGCATTTTATTGAGCATTTGCGTTTCAGCAAGGAGTAACATTTGATCTCTTTCAGCTTTTTCATCAAGTTTTTCTACTCTTTCTTGTAGCCATTCTCTTTGCTTTTTTAAATCTTTAATCTCAATATCTTTAGCATCAAGCATTTTTTCTTGTAGTTTAATTAAGTTTTCTAAGCGAAGAATGTCTTTATTATTAATCTCATTGTTCTTTTTTTGGGCATCAAGTTTTTGTATTTTTTTGGATAAAGTTTCTGAGTCAACTGCTTTTTTGTGTAATTCTTTTTGTATTTTATTTTCAGTTCGTTTTTGATATTTTTTCTTTTTTGATTTTACAGTGCGAGGTTTGTTAAGTATTGGTTTAGATGTGTTATCTTCGGCTATCTCTTTTTGTATTTGCTGATGAATAGAGTCATTTTTAACACCGAATAAGCTTATAAGCTCTTCTGTATTATAGAAAAAACCAGAAGAACTACCTTTTCTTTTTAAGTAGCCTGATTCAGAGAATCTGCTTAATGTATTTGCCGAAACAGCGCAAAGCTGACAAGCTTTACTTTCTTTGATAAATTTAGTTGTTTTCATTGAAACTTCTCCAACTTAATTTAAATTAACAAAAAAACTACTTTTTGTAGTTCATAATTTTTACTTCCATAACACTCGTAGAGCCTGCAGCTCCAACAGAAAGGCCACCTAGCGCAACTGCCATAGTTCCATTCTCAAAATTACCAGCATTTTGTGCTAATTTTAGAGCTTCATCAATTTCTTCTGATCGATTATCAGTGTTTTGACAAGCTATAGGAACAACTCCCCAATATAGGCACATTCTTCTTAACGTTTCTTTAACTTTTGATGCTGCATATAAAGGTTGACTTGGTCTATATTTGGCAACTAGCCTCGCTGTTGTTCCTGTTTCAGTACAGGCAATAATTGCAGCAGCTTTTACTTTAGATGCAGCTGCGCAGGCAGCGTAGGCAACTGCGTCAGACACTGTGTTTCTGTCAGAATCTCTAAGTCTTAACTTATATTCTTCAAATTGAAAGCTTCTTTCCGCATCTTTTGAGATTTTAACAAGGTACTCAACAGCTTCTACAGGATTTTTACCAATTGCGGTTTCTTCTGAAAGCATTACAGCATCAGTTCCAGACATTACTGCAAACGCACAATCAACAACTTCGGCCCTTGTTGGTCTTATGCAATGAACCATTGAGTGAAGCATTTGTGTGGCAACAATAACAGGTTTTCCAGCATGGTTTGCTTTTGCAATAAGCTCTCTTTCTAAAAGTGGAATTTGCTCAATAGGAATTTCCACGCCTAGATCTCCTCTAGCTACCATTATTGCATCAGTTTCGTTCATTATTTCATCTATTTTTTCTAGAGCTACTCGTCTTTCTATTTTTGCAATAACTTTTGGATTAGAATCGCTTTGGTCAATAAAACCTCTTAGTTTTGAGATATTTTCAGCAGATTGAACAAAAGACAATGCAACAAAGTCAACATTATTTTTTAATCCCCAATCAAGATCTTTAAGATCCTTTTCTGTTGTAACTGGGAGTGTTAGCTCACTATCAGGAAAAGCAATTCCAACACGAGATCGCAAATTTCCACCTCTTACTACTTTGCAAATTGCATGGTCATCTGCAACTGATTCAGTAATCATTTGAATAGTTCCGTCAGCAAATAATACTTGATGGCCAGGTTTTAGAACTGCAGCTGGATTAATTGTATTTACGTAAACTGTGTCACTGCTACTAAGGCTGCCGTCAGCAAATTTAAGTTTTACTAAATCTCCATCATCAACTGGTGCAGTAGCATTCTCTATTTCAGAAATTCTTATTTTAGGACCGGCTAAATCTTGTAAAACAGCCACAATAATTCCTAGCTCATCAGATGCTTTTCTAATGGAAGCTAAGGTTTGAGAATGCTCTTCATGTGTTCCATGAGAAAAATTCAATCTAAAGACATTTACTCCAGCTTGAATTAACTTTTTTAGGGTTTCTAAAGAATTTGATGCTGGGCCAATAGTTGCAACGATTTTAGTTTTTATATCATTCATATAGGGTAAAGAATAGACAATGTGAGTAGGGATATCAAGGACTTAAGGTGTAATTGATTAGGTAAATTTAGAATTACTAAATTTTATCATAATGTATTTAAGCTCAAGAGTAGTGGGGTGTCTCACTTTGACTAGAGCAAGCTCTAGAATCTTATATCGCTTTGTACCTCTCTGGTTTACAAAGGAAAAAAGAGGTAACTCTTTATAAACATTGGTAATTTAATTAATTTTGATGTAAAAAAATACCATCCTCTAAAAAAAATCCGAATCTTTACGTATTTTTGGCTCATCTGAACTATATAAATAGAATTTTAATTTTCAAGACTAATGGCAAAAAACACAAAATACAAAAAGAAGATAATCAAATTTAATGGCTCTAAAGTAACTTTATTCAGCCTTGATGGTGAAACTTGGTCGTCGAAGAAAAAAGAGCTAAGTCAGATTTTAGAAAGACATGAGGAATTGAGAGCAAAAGTAGGTGGGCAGTTGGTGCATGGTATGCAAAGTAAGGCTAAGGCTGCAAAAAAAGATTCTGAGAAAAAAGAAAATCTGAAAGAAAAAGACAAAAATTCTAAAGAAGAAAAAAAGAAAGAAGTAAAATCTAAAACTACTAAAGTTTCTAAGTCTAAAAAAACAAAGAAGAAGGTTGTAACGCCTTCACCAAAAAAGAGAGCTACATCTAAAACGAAATCAACTAAGAAAGCTAAATCTAAAAAAACAACAAAATCTAAAACTAAAAAAAAGAAAGTAGCTTAATTTAAATTAAGTATAGTTTAACTGTTCAAAACCTTTTTTAGTAATTATATATTTATTTGAAGAAGTTTTTTGTATCAATTTAGAAAGAGTTATATTAAAAATAATCTCATGCATTCTACCGTGGCTGAGCTTACTATTAAAGAGCTCTAGCATATGAAGTTCTTCGCCTGATTTTAACTTGTCTAAGATATTGATTTCAATGTCTCCTAGTTTTTTAAATGTGTTTTTTTGCTTAGTTTTTTTAACTTTTTCTAGATTTAGAATATTTAATATTTCATTTAAATTAGTAACGGAGTAAGCTCCTTCCTTAATAAGTTGATTTGTACCTGCATATAGAGGGCTTAATGCATTTCCAGGCAAAGCGATTATTTCTTTGCCATATTCGAGCGCATGTCTTGCAGTGTTTAGGGCGCCACTTTTAAGGCCAGCTTGAATTACTATAGTTCCTATTCCAAGAGCTGCGATTAGTCGATTACGATTTAAGAAATTGTATGGTAAGGGTTTTGTACCTGGTTCGAATTGACTAATTAAGAGCCCATTTGAGTCTAATATCTGTTTTGCAAGATTTCTATTAGTTCTTGGATAAACAGTATCAAGACCGTGAGCAAGGATTGCTGTTGTAGGGGAAATTAAATTTGATGAAAGAGCGCCCATATGAGCGCAAGAATCAATGCCAATTGCTAAGCCACTTACAATGTGTACTCCTGAGGCAGCAAGTTCTTTAGAAAAAGATTCTGCTATTTCTCTGTATTGAGCGCAGGTTTTTCTGCTGCCTACGACGGATACTTTGGTTTTTGAAAGTAAGTAATTTATATCACCTTTTGTAAATATGACTAAAGGAGGATCGGCTATTAGCTTAAATTCTTGTGGATAAAGATTTGAATCAAAGGTAATTGTATTAATATTATCTTTTTCCCAAGCTCTAATTTTTTCCGCTGTTTTGTCTATTTCTTTTATTTTAAATATTTCGGCAATTTCTTTAATTGGGCGATTTAGAGCTAAATTTTTCAGTATTATTCTCTTTTCTTCTAAATTTCTTCGTGAAAAAGAAAGGAAATATGCTTTTTTTTGGTAGTCATTCATATTTTTATTCATAAAAACTCTTAAAATATCATCTAAAGTATTATTAACAATCAGCCGAATTTAATCCTTACTGATGTTTAGATAGCTATTCTAGTTATTTAGAGCTCTTTATGAGCTTTGGGCAACTTGAACACTTGTAGCCTTGGTTAAAATATTTAGACACATATTAGTAATCGAATTTTTTTTGAAAGAGTTGATTAAATGGAACAAAATTCTCAGGAATATTTTTTAATATACGAAGGTCCAAAGGACGAGAAAAAAGAAACTCTTATCAAGATAAAAGGCATTCTTATTGCCGATTTTGAATTAAATATGTCTCAGGTAGCAGAGATTATCAACCAAGCGCCAAGTCCTATCTGTGCAGCTAAAAGCAAAAAAGACTTACAAAAAGATATGAAAGTGCTTAATAAAGCAGGTGGAAAAGTATTCATACTTGCTCCTGATGGTAGTAAAGAGTATCAGCCTGAATTAAAGCCAAGAAACTTTGAATCAATGGTTATGGAGGTTGCTCAAAAAAATAATAATGAAGAACCGAAAGATGTTATTAGTGAAAAAACAATACCAACTGAAAAAGTAGAATCAGATAATGAAATAGAATTTATTCTAGATAAGACTAGTGTTGAGAAAAAAGAAGTTAAACCTTCTATTGATGAAAAATTAAGTTCTGATGATGTTATTGAGTTAGATATGGATGCATCAGCTGATGAGGTACATGCCACTCAAAGTGAATTTACTACTCAAGCTGAAGTAAAGTTTGAGAAAAAGAATGAACAAAATATAAGTAATGAAGAAGATTCTAGTGATGAAAATGGCTTAACTCTAAATTTTGAGAAACAAGAAGCTATTTCTGATGAGAGCCCTTTAGATAAATTGTTAAAAGAGAATCCACCTAAAACTCAAGAAAACTTAAGTGAAAATGATAAGCTTTTTGATGGACTTTCTATTATGGGAGAAGGAAGTGACTCAGGTTTGATTAGTTCAGAGTCGTTAGTTTTTTATGAAGATGAAGGAGAAGATTTAAGTATAGATCTTTTAACTGAAGAAATTGAAGAACCCAAAGAGGCTAAAGAAGTTGAAGATGTTAAAAAAGAAGTAGAAAGCCTAGCTGAAGAAGTAGTTGAAATTGATTTGACAGATGAAGAGGTAAAAGAACAAAAAATTGCTGATGCAAAAGAACATTCAGTTAAATTATCAGATTTAAATTCAAAGAACCGTATTAGTGAAGTTATTGAAATCGAAGAAGTCGTCTTAAATAAACAGGAAGAGGAGATTAGTGAGATAAAAGCCGTTGGGGTAAAGAGAAAGAAGGGTTTTGCAAAGGTTCTTGAAAAATACTCAGTAATTTTTGAAGATATCGTAGTTCCAATTTTAGTTGGTAGTGCGGTTTTAATTGCTATTAATTATTATGTTTTCCAAAGTGATTTAGATCAGAAACAAGTAACAAAAGATAATAGTATTCTTCTTGGAGATGCAGTGCCTGAGGAAAAGGTAGAAACTGTTGATGATGTTACAATGGAATTGAAAAATTTTAGCACAAAGAATGGTTTGATCAGTCATGTGAAGATGGAAATATTAAATGACAAAGTAGTTGAATCAACCAAGATAACATTCGTTGGTCCTAAACCTAAGGATCTCACTCCAGAAGAAATCTTAATTAAAAAAACTAGAGCTCCATGGCTTAAAGAATTTATTGTTGATGATTTAAAGGTTGCTTTATCAGATAGTGGAATTTTAAGAGGCATGGGAACTGGATATGGTTATGTGAATCATAAAGGAAAAGATCATGCTATTTACGCAAATGTTGATTTAAATGGGATGTATGATAAGAGTGAAAAAACAGTTCAATTTAAAATTCGCGTTGATAGAGGATCTGTAAAGTTAGGTGATAATGAAAATTTTAAATTGTTAAGTGTTGGTAGAAATTATACTTTTTCTTTTAATACTTCGCTTGTTTTAGATATGCACACTATTCTTCCAGAAATTGATGATAATGGGCAAATTGTCATGCCAAAATTAGAAAAACCTAAGCTTCATAAGTCTGAAAAAGCAAAGACAAATGTAGAGCTGAAAACAAACGATAAGCCTGTTAATGAGGATGTTGAGCAAGAATGAAGAGTTTTTGTTTGGATGGGAGTTGATATTTTATTTAACACTTGTTTTTTTTATTCCAATAATATCCTTAATTTGCCAACGAATTTTCTTTAATGGACGAAGATCCCACCATCTCCAAAATCTTAAGACTCGATACCAAAAAGGACGATAGTCATTTTGAAGATAATTTTTTAAAAAAAGCTTACAATCTTCTTCGCTAAAATTCATTCTACAAAGACAATTAATGGCAAAAAACCGCTTTAAAAGCTTGCTAGGTAAAATATTATGTCGAACATGATCTGTATCAATAACAATCATATGTCTTCCTTTGTTGTTCTCTTTAACTAAAAAATTATTGATAATTAAATCGCCATGTAACAAGTTTCTATTGTGTATTTTACGAATTAGGGCACACATCTGATCAATTAGCTCTTTTTTTATAAGCTCATGAGAAGAGTTGCCTTTGACATATTCTTTTTCTAAAAAATCTCTAACTGAATAAGAAGTGTCAATACGATTACATAAAAAACAAGATTCATATTTCATAAATCCAATTTTTTTCTTCCAATATGCAAGAGGGGTTAGAGTTGGCACGTCATTTTTACGCAACAACTCTGCACCATTAAACGCTTTTTTACCATAATGTTTAAAGAGATTCCTAAGATAGTGAGAGATTACTCTATCTACAGTATAATGGCTGCCAGGTTTAGAACGCTTTAGAATTAGTTCTTCTTTAGTCTTTGGATGCTCTAAGGAATATACAGTATTCCTAGTATTCTTATAAAGAATATGATTTTTTTCTAGATTTTCATAATCTAAAGAATTTATAAAATTCTCAAGTTCAGGGGAGGTGAAATAGCTTTCGTTTATTGAAAAGCAACTTGTAATCATTTTTTTGAATAAATTTAACATTTAGTACTATTAGGTTACCTCAAAAAAGTTATTTTAGTGAAATCCTCATTTTTAGCATAATCTATCTTGATTGAGATAGCTATTTATACTTTTCTATATCTATGCGATATACTTATTTAACTTTTTTTGATCCCACACTATGACAAACAATGACATCTTACG
>CALJRW010000122.1 GCA_937976335.1 uncultured bacterium
CGGAAAAACCTAATGTGTTTTAGTATATACTGCTCGACATTAGGTTTTACCGTTTTTTTTCTTGCAATTTATGCATAGCATAAATTCAGTTTTATTCGTTCGAGCAGTATATGTGCTTATTCCGGCAAAAAATAGCTTCACCATTATTTTGCTCGCCCAATGACATTTGAGTCGACTTACTATAACCCCTGCTTGTCCCATGAAGCTTCAGCGAAGTGGGAAAAGGTTTTGAACTATAAAATTATAGAGAAATTCTTTTTTGGGATAATTATAGATTTACAAATGGGCATCTAGAAAAGAAAGCGATTAAATGAATGTCTTTATTTATACTAATCAAACACTGTTAATGGTAATTAATACATAACCTGCAAAAGCAGTAGAACTACTTATTCCTTTAATATTTCTGGTGAGAAGGCTTCTATCAGTCTATTTGAGCAGTGAATCTTCAAATTTACATAATGAATTAAAATAAACTCCTATACTTATTTATCTTTCTCACTGAATTAAAGAAGTAATAGACTAAGAAGTAAATTTATTACTATTCCAAATATTAAAATCATTTACATCTATACTACCATCGCTGTTAATGTCGCCTTTGCTGTAATCTGAACTATTTGTATAACGATTTTCATTCCAAGTGTTAAAATCAGTCATATCTACCATACCATCAAAATTTAAATCTGCAATTTTGTAAGGAGCTTCATTTGCATTATTAGCAATTCCAGCTAAAATCAAAAATAAATTTCGATCTTCAATATCTACTTTGTTATCTTGATTTAAATCCATTTCTTCTTGATATACATTTGAGGCAATTACATTTTGTAGTAAATCTATATCTTCTAAGTTTAATTGATTATCAAAATTGAAATCACCAATCGTATTAGTAGAATTTGATAATTCTTCAACATAAGTTAATTCAATACAATCTAGTCCAATATTAGCATCACTATCTAACCAGGTAATTTCAATTTTATTTACTCCATCTTGAATTTCAATAAGTTGCTCTTCGCCTCTAGAATTTAAAAATGGCTGCTTTGTTAAAACTCTATATTGGCTATCTGTTCTTAGAAATGTAAGGCTGTTATTTTCTTGATCGTTTATTGTAAATTTTAAACTAGCAGGTGCAAGTAAATGTTTGTTTGACGTTACCATCACTCTGTATAAACCAGCTCTCAAGCTTCTTGTTTGGAGTGTAATTTTATCGTTTGTTGTTTGATTGGGAGCATTTGTTGATATCATGTAACTTTGGTTACTTGCGAAAAAGAAGTAATTATCGTCCAAAGCATGACCTAAGCTAAGTTCTCCATGCTCACTTTCTAATTTGTTATATTCGTTTGGGCTATAAATTTCGATAGCATCTCTAGTACTATTTGAAATATTTCCATTTAGATCGATTGCAATTATTTCAATGTAAGTAGTTCCTTTATGTTCATTCTCAGGAATCCAATTAAAATCTTGATTTATTGCAGAACCATTTGAGCTATTTATCGTATGTACTGTTTCGCCATTTATAAGAATTCTCACGCTTGCCAAATCTTCATCTCTATCAAAGACATCGATTCCTATTTTTGTGACTTCTCCAATTATCCCTATCGAGTTGTTTCCTGGTTCATTAAATTTTATTGATGGGTAAGAATCACTAACTTTATCAATTAGTTTGCTTTTTAAGTATTTTTTAAAGTGAATTTGATTGAGTGCAGAAAGATTATGCCCCCAAGTATGTCGAATTTCAGTTGTTGAAAATTGTGTATTTTCTGCATAATTGCCTTGGAATGATTGTGCGCCAAATGCTGTATCATAAAAAGCGAATGTAGAAATATTTTTTCTATTAAATAACTCTACATTGTTAACTAAATCTTTCTTATATCCACCATCAAAGAAAAAAAAGTTTTTACATTGAGCTGTTAGCAGTGGTGCAACAATTGAGTCAGATAACATATCACCTGTTAGGAATGCTCCCATTGAAAAACCACCTCTAGCGCAATTTTCTGGGTTATTCGATAAAAATGGAAATATATTTTTAATTTCTTGAATAATGTATTCTTGAGTTTGAAAGTTATGCTCAAGACTTAAAAAAGTATTTGCAAAAGATGTTCCATCTCCTATAGGTAGACTAAAAAATGGCACTGTTATAACTGCAAAATCTTCTCTTCCAACTAAATTTCCAGTATTGCTTGGTGGATGAGTTGAGTAACCTCCACCTGTGTAGATAATAAATGGAAGAGAGCTACTAGTATCTAAGTTTTCTGGTAAAAATATTCTTGCTTTTGCTGGATGGTAACCGCCAATGCCAGTTCCATAATTATTAAGCTCTGGGAAGTAAATCGTTTGTTCAGACCCTGGAGTTGGACTAAGGACATCGTTTGCTAGAGTAAAGTTTATAAAAAAAATACTTAAAAAAAGTAAATATATATATTTATACTTGATGTTTATTTTCATATCTCTGTGCCTTTGTTTGTGTTATGTTTAGAAGGTTTTTATAATTCTCAAATTGCTTAAATCTTGTTATTTAATCGACTGTCAGGCTATATTTGATTCAACTTACTTTATATTTTTTTCTATGCATGAAAAATTTACAGTCCAAAGACTAAGAAGGTTTCTTAAAAAAGCTTAAAATTTTTTACAAATTTTTCTTATTTTATGGTAAAATATATGAATCAGTTCTTTTAACCAGTCTGATAGGTGTTCATGGCTATCTTGCTCTCTCTTTGAGAGTATTGTGAGTTTCATAAATGTTGATCTTTTCGCTCATTATTTATGAAATTCACTACAGATATTTTTACTTAATTTAGGTGAAGCTAACATGAACAAAAAAAACAAAAACATAATCTTAATACTCAATTTACTTTTTTTATTTCCAGTAGCTCTTTTTGCTGCACCTCGAAGTGTAGATGAGATAGATCCTTCTAATTTAGTTTCAGTTAATAATGCTGGAAAAACTGTAACTTGCTTAAGAGACGGTGAGGATAAGATTAGACTAGTAAAGATAAAGAACGACAAGATAAAGGCTCATAAATTAAATAAAAAAATTAGCAAATTAAAGAAAAATTTAAAAAATTCTCTGGCTTCAAAAAGTAGAAAAAAATTAAAAAAGCTTAAAAGAAAAACAAACAGAATGCTAGCTCTTTGCAAAAACACTTTTACCGAAAAAGATGCGATTAATGACATTCTAGAAAACCCAATTGGGGATACTGAAGATACAGATCAAACAGATGATCCAAATGACTCGATTGATAGTACAAACGATCCAGTTGATAATACTAATACCGATCCTGTAGATGATCCTAGTATAGATCAAGACCAAAATGAACCAGATGAAAACGATAATCCCTCATCAAATTTTTCATATCCTGATTTGACAGATCTAGATTCTTTACCTGTAAATCTTGATTTAAATACAGTACATTTTAGTCCTAACGGTATAGGAGCTGGAGACCCTGAGGCTTTTAACTTTAGATACATTGACACTTTTCAAGGTTCGTCCATAATTAGACAAAACGCTTCAGGTGAAATAGAAATTTACCTTTATCAAGTGATTAGTAAGAGCATTTCCACAAATGGTGGTTATCTAAATAACCCTAACGTTGATATCACTCTGGTTGCTTCTGTCACTCTTCAAAATCCAACAGTACAAACTTCTTCAAATGGCTTAATTGATATTGACGCTATGGGAAGCTCAAGTGGTTTTTATCAAATTTATGTTGGTGGACTATCAGCTAACTCTAGCGATCCTTACTCATATGTTGATGGAACTCTTATTTCTGAAGGAGATCTTGTAACAAACAGTGGAGCTTTGCTTTATAGAAGTAACATGTTTTATGGAGCCTTATCGTTTTTAGCTTTTGAGCCTACTAATTCTGATCCAAACTATTTTATTGAAGAACCTGCTTTTGTAACTCTTTCTACAGGAATTTGCGATTCAAACAATAATGGATTTCATAACACTTCTCATTTAAGCAATTTCTACAAAGTTAATAGAACTAGCTCTAACTTAGACGAAGTTGTTGATGGCCTTATTCAGTGCGTTCATACAGATGGAGGTACTGCAGTGACTTATTTAGAGTAGAAGGATTCAAAAATTAGAGATACGTAACTTTTAGAAATGTACAAAATAGGTGAGTGATTTTATATTTTTAATTAGATTTAATAAAAATATAGTCATTGATTTTAAATTTTTCTTAAAAACTTAAAAATTTTTGGTGATGAGTGAGACTTTGGCTTTAGCCAAATCGAACCAATAAAACCGCATATACTAAAAAACGGAGAAACCTAATGTCGAGCAGTATATCTGTCAAAACTAGGCTACGACTTAGACAAAATTTGTACTGCCTAACTTTATTTAATAAAATCAATTTATTAATAAGATTTGTGCGATAATTAGTTTTATTTGCAAAGTTCTGGGGGTATAAATTAGCTTAGATCTATAAATTGTCAGGTAAATCAGGTCTTATCTTTAGATACTCATCAAAAGATTTACATTCTCTTCTATGACTTTCTTCTATACCTAGAACAAGCAAAGTATTACCAGAAGCTATTCCAGATTATTTAAAAATTTCGGTTTCTTTGTAAACATCACAATCAGCTAAGTAACCTGAACTGTTATCTTCATGATTTTCATAAAATTTCCAAATATCTAGCATTAAAGAATTATCTGATTGCCAACAGAAAATATTGAAATATTTTATTTTTTCTTCATATAGGTTTTTGTATTTTTCTAGAATTAAATTGATATTTTTGTTTACTTTCTGGAAATTATCTTCTGAGAGCCCATCATAAATATAAACTATCGCAGGCGCTATAGCAGTATTTACAAGTCTATCATATCCATTAATTAAAAAAGGCATGCTATAATATTAATCTTTTGAGTGAAGAACAGTCAAGATTTACTATAAATCTAATACATCTCGCATAATTTAAAATAATTATTGTTTTCAACCTGCATAGTACAAATTTGTGGGAAATTCCTGAGGGCTCTTTCTGCATAATATATTGTTGAGTGTCCTTTTCTTTTTTTTCATTTTTTACGAATTGGAATCTTAACAAGTAGACAAAGAGCGCTTAGTATGCTTAGAATATACCATGGATATTCAAAGTATACTAAGAAGAGAACTTAAGCTACCTAAATCACAGAATTTTTTTCTATTTGGAGCTCGTGCAACGGGTAAAACTACCTTAGTTAGAGAGTTGTTCAAGGAAAATATTGTAGAGTACAACTTACTTCAAAGTGAAGAGTATCGTCGACTAGTAGCGAGGCCTGAACTTCTAAGAGAAGAAGTTAATTCGTTGTCGGCTTCAACGGAGACTGTCTTTATTGATGAAATACAAAGAGCACCTGAGTTGTTAAACGAAGTTCAGTACTTGATAGATAAAAAGGTGCCACAAAGTTTTATATTATCTGGCTCTAGTTCTAGAAAATTATTAAGAGGGAAGGGTAATCTTCTTGCTGGTCGTGCTTGGAATTATAAGCTCTACCCATTTACCTTATTTGAGATTGGAGAAAAATACAGTCTACAAGATATTTTGTCTTACGGTCTTCTTCCTAAAAATGTTCTTGCTCAAAAAATAGATGCTAAGGAGAAAAACTTAAAATCTTATATTGATGTATATTTAAAAGAGGAAATAGAAGCTGAAGCGTTAACGAGAAATATTGGTGGTTTTATACGCTTCTTATCTGTTGCTGCTCAAACTAATGGTGAACAACTAAATTATTCTAATATAGCAAGAGACGTTAATATTAGCGATGCAACTGTAAAGGAGTATTTTAAAATTTTGGAAGATACTTTAATTGGATTTTTCTTAATGCCTTTTTCGTTTTCGGAAAGGAAAAGACATAAATTAAGTCCTAAGTTTTACTTCTTTGATACAGGGGTTCTGAGAGGTTTGCAAAAAAGGCTCAAAACACCGCTTCAAGTTAAAACATTTGAATATGGAAACTATTTTGAAACATTTATAATAAACGAACTCATGAAAATATCGTCTTATCATGATCTTGATTTGTCTTTTTCTTTTTTACGAACAGCAAATGATGTTGAAGTTGATTTAGTTATTGAAAAACCTAATGGAGAGATTTTTGGCATCGAAATTAAAAGTAAAGAAACCCCTCAAGAACAAGATTTTAGTTCGGGTTTCAAAGCTTTCAAAAAACTTGTTCCTAAAGCAAAATGTTTTTGCGTATGTACGGCTAAAAGATCTAGAAAGATTGGAGAGTATGATATTTTACCCTATAGGGACTTTTTAACTATGGTAAGAAGTTGGTGAAGCTTATAGATTTGGGCCTCTCTGAGATTGTTTCGGGGTAGGAATGTCACTTAGCATAGATCGTAACTAATTGAATTCTATTGAATGAAGTTTTGATATATTTTTTTGTTATTAAGCATCCTTTATCTTAAATATTGCATATTCTTAACTAAAAATATTAGATGCTTATATAGCTATATTATAATACGGAATATCAAATACCATAAAACTCATATAAGTATTGCACGTAGTTGAGTGGTTTATGCTTAAACTATAAGGAATCAGTAATGGTTGATTGGTTGCATTAATTTATTTTATTAGAAAGCCCAAAAATGATATAATCTACTTATGAGTAGTAATCAGCCTATCGAGAGTTTTTCATGGAGAAATTTTGAGATTTTGTCTGGTCTTACTATGTGTCAACTTGCAACAGAAAAGTGTCCTTTAGATCTGAGTCTTATGGGAACTGAAGAAGAAATTGAAGTGCTAACTTCAGAAGAGGTTTTTGAGTATGAGAGGAAAGCTCTAAGTTATTTTAATGTAAGAAATGTTGCAACTTTCCCAGAAAAATATACACAAGTTCGTCCATTGCCTTCTGTTGTAGATGGAGTATCGATGAATCAATTGACTCATTTTACTTTTGAAAGCGATCGATTAGAGATATATACACATTCTAGGTGTGAAATTGTTCGTGATAATGATGAAATAGATTCTTTGTTAAATGAAAAGAAGCGTACTAGAATAAACTTTTTATGGTGTAGTGGTCATACTGAAGAGGAAGCTAAGAATCAGGTAGCAAAAGAGGTAAAACTTGGTTTTTTTAAGACATATAGTGACGAAGAAGGAAATTTTTTAAGTGTGTAATCTTCTGATGATTTTATGACTGGTTTGATGTTAACCTATGTTAATGAAGTAGTTCACTATTTCAGATTAAAGTTAGCTTTGCCCAACATTGAGAGTTCGCCATCATATGAAGCAGATTTTGCGAATAATAAAGGAGTTGCTTTGAGAGGCTCTCAATTAATGAGTGACTTTGATCGAAGAGATTTAGATCGTAGGGAATTAATTGTTTTAAGAGAAAATAAAAAAACGTTATTTCCTCTCATTGATTGGGCTGTTCAGAATTTTAGAAAAAATTAAAAAATCTGATTTGCTAAAAGATTGTCACAAGCGGAGAGATTGGTACGGGGTAGCTTGCTTTTTGCTATAGCTCACGCACTCTCACTCTCGAAAAATGACTAAGGATTTAAAATAATTATTGTTTTCAACCTGCACAGTACAAATTCCTGGTTAACGCTATCAATGCTACTAGTAATACTCGTAGTGCAAGAACAGATTGTGGAATTCCTGTAGATGGAAGTCTTAAAAACCCTCTAACACTTAATGCAGATTCTATCTTTTCTGCTTCTGGTAATAATGGAGTTTTAGCAAATGTAAAAATATCAGGTGATTCTTTTAAAGTTAAATTAAGTGGTGTTACTGAAAAACCTAGTCAGGGAGAAGCTGCTAAAAATAAGATTACACAGCTGACTCGAAATGGTGCTTTTTTTGTTGAATCGCTAGATGAGTGTACTTCTGTAAGAGATGGTGATCCAGTTTTGGTTGGTCAACTCATTACTCCCGGTGGAGTAAGTGTTAGTGAAGCCCTTCTTCGTCAGGGGTTAGCTGTCGTTGACTTAAGTGATTCATGTGTTCCCGGACAACTATTGTCTTGTTATGACGCTTTAAATAATACTCCAGCACCCCCTTCAAATAACAACTCTACTGAAGAAGCTCCGAAAGAAGAGCCTAAAGATCAACAGAAAGAAACTCAGGGAGGGTTCTTATTTAACCCAACTGGAAATGGTGGGAATCTTCAGGTAACTACTTTGAGTAACGTAGGAATTGTTACAGTAAATGGAGAGAGGGGCAGAAAGTCAGGTAATAAATTTAATTTCTCTAAGCCAGGCTGTTCTTATGGTAGAGCTACAGTAAAAGGATTTACAAGTACGGCAACTGCAACGGCGCTTAGTAGTAGTGGGAAGAAGAGCATTACTCTGGATGGTTGTACAAGGAGATCTGAGTAGGTCGGCTGTTGATCTCGTGAAGCTTTGCTTGTTTTATAATCTGTTAACAGGTGACAATTGGTCTTGGAAGTAAGTAGAACTGCAATCCTTACTTCAAACAATTGAAACAATTTTTTTAGTTGCAAAAAGTTGTATTTTTCAAAATTTCAATACAATAAAAGAAATACTCAAGCAATAAACAACTTGATTTTACTCATTAAAGTTGAGAGTATGGTCTACAAATTTAGTTTTCTATTTTTTGATTTTTTAAGTAAATGAAGCAAGTCTTTCTAATTTTACATATCTTAGTCATTAGTCTTTTTTTTACTCTTTCCACTCCAGTTTTTGGTCAAGAAAATCAAAAGTCTAAATATCGTTTGAAAGTAGGCTGGGTTTTGCCTTTAAGTGGAGTTTGGATTGAGTTTGGTGATGCTATTCGAAATGGATTTACTTTAGCTAAAGAAGAGCATCCCAACTTATTTCGCAATATTGATTTTGTTACAGAAGATACGGAATCACAAAATAAGAAAGCCTTATCGGCGTTTCATAGTCTTCGTCAGACTGCTAAGGTTGATTTGACATTTGTTTGGGCTCATGCGCATGTTCAGACTATTGCTCCTGTAGCTGAAAAACTTGAACATCCACTTTTTGGAGTTACGGCAGATGGTTCTATCAGTAAAGGGAAATCCTTTATTGTAAGATTTGCTTTTTCTGCAGAACAATTAGGGAGGACTCTTAGTGCATACTATCGTAGTCAAGGGTTTCAAAACTATGGGGCATTAGTGTGGGAGAATTCTTTTACTAAAGATATCGCTAATGGCTTTGCCGCAAGTCTAAAACAAGATGAATCTTTTGAGATTCTAGATAACTTCCAGGGCAGCGAAAATGATTTTAAGCCTTCTTTACTAAAACTGAAAAGCCGAGGATATGATGCTGTAGGAGTCTTTCTAGGTCCTAAACAGTTTTCGCTTTTTTATCGACAAGCTCTAGCAATGCAAATACCTCTTCGCAGCTTTGGGACTCATTATTTTGAAAGTAGAGCTGAAGTTGTGCAAGCTGGTTCTGCTATAGATGGGGCGGAGTTTGCTTCAGTGATGATAGATTCGAAGTTTGAAGAGCGTTATTTTAGACGCTTTGGAGAGGGTAAGCCTACTACATTTGCTGCCAGCGGTTATGACTTCGCTGTTCTAACTGGGAATCTTTTTAGTAAGCTTACTCATCGCCCAACAGCTAGAGAAATAATGGAGATTTTTTCAAAAGGTTTCATTAATAATGGCGCGTCAGGAACATATCATTTTACAAATAAGCTAGATGAAGGTCCCGCCTTTCAACCTCCCGTAGCAGTAAAACGCATACGAGGAGGAAAAATAGAAATTGCTCGTTAAAACAAAACCGTGCCTTTAATGATGTGTGGAAAGCACTCGCTCTTGAGCGGTTTCTCGCTCGACTTGCAAGATCAGACAGACTTGATAACTTTATATTTAAGGGTGGTTTTCTTCTTGGAAAATACCTACGTCTTGGAAGAGA
>CALJRW010000123.1 GCA_937976335.1 uncultured bacterium
AAATAAACAATAAATGAAATAAATGAACATAATCTAAGTACAAATCTATGTTCACCAAAGAAAGACATTAATGTTTTTGTAATGAAAGAATATAGAATATGGTTATTTGCATCAGAAGGATGATTTAAATAAATATTTAAATAAGAATTTTTAAAAAAAACAATATAGCTTGTTGCTTCATCAATAGATATTGAAGTAAAAGATTTAATCGAAATTAAAACAAGTAAGATAGCTAAAAAAAGATATGTTACCCTTTCTTGAAAACAGAATACCAAGTATTTTCTCTATCCTCATATAATAGCTGGATGCAGTAAATAAACTGTATTAGAATATTTTTCATTCAGCGTCATTAAAGCCATTCGGCTATAAGAAGATCATAGAAACTCTTACTGCCGAAAGCAGATGAGAACTCTCTAGTCTTCGTAGCACTTGATTTTAACTATCACAAGTAATTTTATTGCAACTTTTCTTAGAAAGTATTTTTAATATTAATCCAGCACCTGTAAATTTCAAAAATGAAATAAGCATCCAAAAACCAACAATACAAAAAGGAACAGGCAACCAACAATATGAGCCTAGCTGCATTGAAGCAACAAACAAACCTAAAATAGAACCAAGCATTATTGGGCATTTTTTACTTTTTTCCGCACATGTTTCTTCACAGCTATTTTCACAATTACTACAAAATGCATAACTTATAATACAAACACTAAATACTGCTAGCAAAACATTACTCAAAAAACCATATCCATGTTTCATTTCTGACATTGGACGCCATACATCAGCAGTTGTTTCATACAAGCTTTGCATTAATTTTCCATGAACTAATAAATCAAAAAGAAAAAAGAAAACTAAAACAGCGATAACTGATATTAAACAACATTTAGTATTACATTTTTTCATAAAATAGCCTCCAAAAACTTAGCATGATGATACTTTAATTTAGATAACGAGCCAAAGAAAGTCCTAAATTTCCAGTTTCTAGGAATTTTACTAAAAAGGTAAAAAAAATTAAGAGAAGATCTTTCGATAATTAATCCTACTCAATCACTTTGTTCTGAGTAAGAGGAAATAAGAGGCTGTTGAAAAATATTTTTCGCAATAGAATTTAATAATTAAAAAGCATTTTAACGCTCTTCTATTCTAATCGGAGCCTGTCCATCCCAATAAAAAGTCTTGGTTCCTTTTGGATGATAACATTCAGCGGTTAATTGTTCATCATTTGCAGTGAGTAAGGAACATATAACTCCAGAAGTCGAATTAAAACCATTTAAAATAGACATGTCTGTAGTGTAAGTTGCGTTATCAGCATAATATGCTTCTTCTTCAATCAATATATTACCTAAATCGTTTTTAGCTTGCCCATCATAGCCTAAATATGTGTATTCTGAGTACGCACCTATAGCAACTGAAGCTATGATTCCAATAATAGCAACCGAAACCAATAACTCCAACATTGTAAAAGCTCTTTCTGATTGAAATTCTGTCTTCATATCAAATTTATACCCGTATTATCTATAGATCATGCCATTATTAGATATACGGATAATTTTATATAAAACTTAAGTAAAATTTCAAAAAAAATTATTTACAAAAAATAAACTACTTTCCCGTAGCCAGCACTCTTGATACAACTATCTATTCTCGAAAAAGCACTCACTAAGAATCTCTTAACAACTCTTATATGGCAAATCAAAAAACGATTTTCCCTAAATCATTTTTGATTTACTATCGTAGCTTGAATAAAGATAATCAGAATAAACTGATTGTTGTATATCTACTATTTTGTTACTTTAATGCCATGAGTAAAAAAAAAATTCTTAACTACTTAATTACTACTTACTTATTAGTTTTTACGCTAACAGGCTGTAATGGCGGAGAAGACCTTTTAGATATAGGAGAAGATCTAGCTAATCTCATAGAAGGAATAGAAAGAAAACCCATTGATAGATCTCGTCTTGGCATAAATGCTTTTGGAAATAAACCAGAATTTGGCTCGCCCTGTAATCAATTTTCTGATGTATCTAATAATTTAAAAATAAAATATTTTAGAGTTCTTTTTAACTGGAACTCAAATGTTCAAAATTCTCTAGATAGTCCTGTAAACTTTAGTTTTTATGACGAGATTGTTGACTGCCTACCTCAAGGCAGTAGAGCTTTAGTTGTAGTTAATGGACTACCTGATTGGATGTCAAATTCAGACAATTGGATAGACGGCGACGTAAACACTACATTTGTTGAACTCTGGTTTAAAAAAGTTATCAATCGCTATAAAAACAGAAATAAGATAGATTCTTTTCAAGTTTGGAACGAGCCTAATATGCCAAACGATCCTGAAAACGAAATTTTAGGAACAACAAATAACCCTATTGCATACTTAGATTTACTTGCAAAAGCTAAGAGCGCATCTGAAATGCTCGGTTCTAATAAGTTAATTGTAAATGCAGCGACAACTGCAATAGCTCAAGGTTTTTCGGAAACCTTAGATTATAATAAAGAACTTGTAGCAAATGGCGTATTAAACTTTGTTGACGTCTTTGCTATCCACTATTACGGCCAACAATTTGAAAGGCTTCTAGCTGGAGGAATTAAAGATTTTTTAAATGAGATTCCAAAAACTATTTGGATTACAGAATCTGGCATTCAAGGAGCTAATAAACAACTAGAGTATGTAGAAGAAACATGGCCTTTTCTTAGAGAAAACGTCTCAGGAATTGATAGAATTTATCATTATCAATATGCATCTCTAACTGGAGCCGATAACGCTTTTGGATTACGAAATCTTGATGGTTCTAATTCAGATTTATATCAATTTTTAGCTGAGTAAATTTTAGTAAAAGACCTCGTAGATCTCTGAGTCACTAAGAAAAAAAATATTTGATTTCGTAGTGACACAGAAATGTTAAAGATGTGGAGTTTCTAGAGTTTTATATTACCGTTAACTTCTCTAATAACACTCATAAATAAATCGCCATACTTAGCTAATTTGCTTTCGCCAACTCCATTAATAGCCAAGAATTCGCTGTCATTTGATGGCTTCTGCTCTACCATTTCAATTAAAGATTTATCTTGAAAAATCATATAAGGTGGAACATTCTGATCTCTCGCAAGTTTGAGCCTTTTTTCTTTTAACTTTTCCCATAAGGCATTTGCAGTAGGGTTTTCTTTGAAATTAGATTTTATAACTTTATTATTAGCTCTTTTTGATTTGTATTTTTTTGCAGGTCCTGGATCTATCCTAAAGTTAATTTCTTTTTTTGAAGTAAGTATGTCTCTACTTTTTTCAGTTAGCTTAATACTTCCAAAACGTTCTACATCAACTTTAAGATAATCTGCCGCCACTAATTGTCTTATGATACTACTCCATTCTCTCACGCTCTTGTCTTTTCCAACACCAAAAACTTTTAAGTTCTGATGTCTAAATTTTCTAACTTTTTCAGTCTCTTTGCCTATTAGAACATCTATAACATGCCCTGCACCGAACATTTGATCTGTTCTATAAATACAAGAAAGAATTTTTTGAGCATCTTCAGTTCCATTAAACTGCTCTACTGGATTTAAACAAGTATCACAATTTTTACAAACTCCAGTATACTTTTCTCCAAAATAGTTAAGAATAACTTCTCTTCTACACTTAGTTGTTTCGCACAAACCTAACAAAGAATTTAATTTGCGTGATTCAATTCGTTTTCTTTGCTCATTAGCCAAAGAAGATTGGATCATCGAACCTCTTTTAGCA
Source organism: uncultured bacterium (assembly GCA_937976335.1). Taxonomy (GTDB): domain Bacteria; phylum Bdellovibrionota_C; class UBA2361; order UBA2361; family CALJRW01; genus CALJRW01. Next base: position 3,740 of record CALJRW010000123.1, read on the forward strand.
ACATCTGCAAATCCATAAATCATCCACGCTTTTGCAGGCTCTCCATCCCTACCTGCACGACCTGTTTCTTGAGAATATGCCTCGATACTTGATGGCAGATCAAAATGAACAACATATCTGACGTCAGGCTTATCTATCCCCATTCCAAATGCAACTGTTGCGACAATTATAATCCCCTCTTGTCTAATAAATTTATTTTGTGTAGCAGTTCTTCGATCTGAGGATAAGCCTGCATGATAAGGGAAAGCTCGATAACCACAAGAGGATAGATATGCAGCAATTTCATCAACTTTTTTTCTAGAAAGACAGTATACTATCCCAGAAGAACCTTCCTCCTCTTTTTCAATAAAATCAATCAACTGTTTTTTAGGATTATTTTTTAAAGAGATTTCATAATGAATATTTTCTCTATCAAAACCACCAATAAATTCATTTTCTGAAGGTATATTTAATTGGGTTCTAATCTCATTTCTTGTAGCTTCATCTGCAGTTGCAGTAAGTGCAACTCTTGGCACTTCTACAAACTTATCTAACAATTGATTTAGCTGTAAATATTGAGGCCTAAAATCATGCCCCCACTGCGAAACGCAATGAGCTTCATCAATCGCAAAAAGAGCTAAATCTACTTTGCGTAGCAAGTTCGTAAATTCTTCAGTTAACGCCCTTTCTGGTGCAACATAGAGTAAATCTAGTTGATTCATCTCAACTGCTTCTATCACTTCATATTGCTCATCAAAAGACAGAGAGGAATTAAGACAAGCTACTTTAACCCCCATTTGAGTTAACGTAGTGCATTGATCTTGCATTAGCGCAATTAAGGGAGAAATAACAACTCCTAAACCTTCTTTGCAAATAGCAGGGATTTGAAAACAAAGACTTTTTCCAGACCCTGTTGGCATAATAACAGAACAAGATTCATTGTTAATTAATTTAGTAATGATATTTTCTTGTAATGGGCGAAAAGTTTCGTAGCCAAAAACACTTTTAAGGATTTGGATAGAATTTTCTACGTGATTTATAGAGTTCATTAAGTGAGCATTATTAACAAGTATAACATTGGTGTAAAGGTTTTAACATAATCGCTTTAAGCATATAGTCCCCGACATTTGATTTTCTCGCTTGAAAGCGGAAAAACCAAATGTCGTTGGGTATAATCATGCTTACTCACTTAATCGTCAAGAAATTTTAAAAGTTTCTAAAAACAGGAACATTTGACAAAAATTACCTTCTTGAAGTTTGATAAATTTTGAAATTCTTTCAATGCTTAGTACCACTTAAGTTATTTTAAATGCCTGTTAAATCTCTCACATCAGCTTAATCTTTTTAACAGAGACTTGAAACAATTAAAAATATAAAATAGTATTCCATAACACTTTAATTTATATAAATATGTCAGAAAAATTTGCATTCAATCTTCAGAAAGTCAGCAAACTCTACCCTCCCAATAAGCAGGTACTGAAAGATATTAATCTATCGTTTTACTATGGCGCAAAAATTGGAATTCTTGGTTTAAACGGAACAGGAAAATCGACTCTTCTTAAAATCATCGCTGGCGTTGAAAAAGACTATACTGGAGAAGCTACGTGGGAAAAAAATTACTCAGTTGGTTATCTTCCTCAAGAACCAGTTTTAGATGCTACTAAAACAGTAAAAGAGAATGTATTGCTTGCGTTTAAAGAAATTGTTTCTTTGCTTGATGAGTACGAGAAAGTAAGTGCTGGATTTTCCGATCCCGATCTAGATGATCAAAACATGCAAGAACTAATTGACAAGCAAGCGAAACTTCAAGAAAAAATAGAACAAAATGATGGATGGGAACTTGAACATAAAATCAGTTTTGCTATGGACGCTCTAAGACTACCTCCAGGAGATTCAGAAGTAACTAATTTATCGGGTGGAGAAAAAAGACGTGTAGCTTTATGCCAGTTATTACTACAAAACCCAGATATACTTTTATTAGATGAGCCTACAAACCATCTTGATGCTGAATCTGTTTATTGGTTAGAGCACTTTTTGTCTAAATATCCTGGAACTGTTTTAGCTATTACCCACGATCGTTACTTCCTTGATAATACAGCTGGCTGGATTCTTGAACTAGATAGAGGTCGAGGTTTTCCGTTTAAAGGAAACTACTCTTCTTGGCTCGAGCAAAAACAAACTCGCCTTGCACATGAAGAAAAAGAGGTAAGTAAAAGGCAAAAAACGCTAAAACGTGAACTTGAGTGGATTCGTATGGCTCCTAAAGCAAGACAATCCAAAGGAAAAGCTAGAATAAGTGCTTATGAATCATTAGCAAGCGAACAAGGACCTGAAAAAATTAAAGATTTAGAAATTTATATACCTCCTGGACCGAGACTTGGTGATATTGTAGTTAAAACTGAAAATCTTACAAAAGCTTTTGGCGATAAGTTGCTTTTTGAAAATTTATCTATCGAAATTCCTAGAGGAAGTATTGTTGGAATTGTTGGGGGTAATGGTGCTGGTAAAACTAGTTTATTTCGACTTATTACTGGAGAAGAAAAGCCTGATGCAGGTTCTATAACTGTTGGAGAAACTGTTGAACTTGGCTATGTCGACCAATCAAGAGAAGCACTTGATGCTAATAAAACTGTTTGGGAAGAAATCTCTGAAGGTTTAGAAATTATAAAACTTGGAGCTCATGAAATGCAATCTAGAGCTTACTGTGGAAGATTTAACTTTGCTGGCCAAGATCAGCAAAAAAAAATCGGAGATTTATCTGGAGGAGAAAGAAATAGAGTTCATTTAGCCAAACTACTTAAAAAAGGATCTAACGTATTACTTTTGGATGAACCTACAAATGACTTAGATGTTAATACTCTCAGAGCCTTAGAAGAAGCAATCTTAAACTTTGCTGGCTCTGTTTTGGTTATTTCTCATGACCGTTGGTTTTTAGATAGAATTTGTACACATATCATTGCTTTTGAAGGCGACAGTCAGGTTGTCTTTCATGAAGGCAACTATCAAGATTATGAAGATGACAAGAAAAAACGTCTTGGAGCAGAAGCCCTAATACCTAAAAGACTTAAATATAGAAAGTTAAGCGCTTAAACTACAATGAACAAAATACCTTCTCTTATAATCTCATTTTTCGCGTTTTTTTTATCTAACACTTTAATTTTTGCAGAAACTGGACCTCTAGGTTGGGGAACTAGAGAACATAAAGAAGATATGGAAACAGATAGACCTGACTTTACTGAAGGCACACAAACTATTCAGCCCGGCCACATGCAGTTTGAATTAGGATACACATACACTAGAGATAAAGCAGACTCTCTCAAAATAGAAGAACACATAGCTCCTGAATTATTAATGCGAATCGGAATCATTAATGATTTAGAGTTTAGATACACTTGGGGTGGATATATCTCAAACGAACTAAATGATCTAAGAGATGAAGGAGTAACAGATACAAGCCTTGGTTTTAAACAAAGGATTTTTAGACAAAATGAAGCTCGACCTGATCTTTCTTTAATAGGAGAGCTTTTTGTGCCTACTGGCAGCTCTACTTTTAGCGCAAATAAAACAGAACCTGTAATCAAACTCCTTTGGGCATATAGCTTTAACGGATTTGCAATAGCTGGAAATTTAAATTTTTCTTATCTTTCAGGAGAAGAAGAGAGATACACTGAAGTTGCTAATGCTCTGACTATTGGTATTGATTTATCTGAAAACCTTGCTACATATTTAGAATATTATGGTCTCTACCCAACAACAAATGTGATAGAAAGAACAGAACATATAATTAATGGTGGATTTACTTATGCTCTAAGTGACGATATTCAATTAGATATCAGATCTGGATTTGGCTTAAATTACGCTGCGCCTAATTTTTTTAGTGGATTAGGCCTTACTTTTAGGATTTAGAAATTGAGAAATCTATCAAATACTTTTATAAAAAAAGTTAAGAAGAACATAAACTAATGTTTGAAAAGCTAAAAAAACTTACTACAAAAAAACCTGATAAAATTTACGAACTAAATCTCTCTAATCATATTCCAATCATTGACGGCTTAAGAGGAATTGCTGTACTTCTAATTCTTATTTTTCATTCGACAATTATTCGAGGCAATACTAAAATTGATGATTATTACTACATGTTTGGCCGCTCTACTTGGTTGGGAGTAGATTTATTTTTCTTAATTTCCGGATTTTTAATTACTGGCATTCTTTATGATTCAAAAGGCTCTAAAAACTTTTTCAAAAATTTTTACATGCGAAGAACTCTAAGAATTTTTCCTTTATATTATCTTGTAGTTTTTTTCAGTCTTTATCTCGCTCCTCAAATCTCTTGGTTCCAAACTAAACAATTCCCTAACGAGAGCCATAACCAATGGTGGTACTGGCTGTATGCATCTAATTTTTTAATGTCAAAAGAAGGTTTAAAACATTATATACTTGGCCCAACTTGGTCTCTAGCTATAGAGGAACAATTTTACTTGCTTTGGCCTTTGCTAATTTACATATTTTCAAGAAGAAGAATGGCAACTTTTTGCATTGGATTAGTGTTTTTTACGTACAGCTTGAGACTTATTCTACTTAACTCTGGCTACTCTCCCACTGCTATTTATGTCTTAAGCCCGACTAGACTTGACGCATTAGCTATTGGAGCATTCATTGCCTTAGTTGCACGGAGTAAAAACGGTTTAAAACAACTTCTTCCCTGGACTTACAATCTTATGCCGGTTACTGGAGTTATCTTGAGTTATTTCCTTCTTACAGGCTCTATAAATAAAAAACTAACTATAATGATTCAGTATGGATATTCAGTAGTAGCATTCTTTTTTGGATCTCTTTTAGTTATCTTACTGACTCAAAATCCAGTTAGTTACTCTAATCGAATTTTATCTTCTAATTTTCTAAAAACTTTTGGTAAATACAGTTACGCTCTTTACTTGTTTAATCAACCAATTGTGGCTTTGATAAATAATAATATCTTTAATTACCGAACATTTCCAAGATTGTATGGATCAATGATTCCGGGGCAAGTAATATTTTTATTACTTGTAATCATCTTTACATTTATTTTAGCTTATATCTCTTGGCATATTTTTGAGAAACATTTTTTGAAATTAAAGAGATTTTTTCCAAGGAATGACGTTAGTTAATTTTCATTAGACAAGCAAAGTTTTAGTCTATGATTATTTTATAATCTTCTTGTTTGAGCAAGCTTATAGAGATTAAATTCAAACCTTTACTGAATAACAAGATAAGTTTATAAATTGAATATGATTTTATTTTTCAAATTCATTCTAAAACTAATAATAGCTACATCTTGGGCATTTTTTATACTAAACGCATGTTAAATTATTGTTTTTGGAAAGATAAACTTTTTTTAATTTCAAGTTTAATTTATTTTTTTAATACATATTACTTAAAGCACCTAATAAAGGTAGATTTTTTTCAAAACTATTTAAATGACATTTTGCTTATTCCTTGTGCTCTTCCTCCCTTAATTTATCTCTATGTTAAATTAAAATTAAGAAATCAAAAATCTTTTCCTACAACACTTGAGGTTTTCTCATTTTTTATCTTCTCATCCTTTGTTTTTGAATGCTTAGGTCCAAAGTATCTAAATAAAGGAGTTGCTGATTATTTTGATATTTTGGCTTATGCAATTGGTGGGATAATATCTAATTATTTTTGGAATAAAAATTCAAAACTCTTGTTATTCTCAAAAACATTAGTTTTTTCCAATTTCAAGAGAGAAAAAGAAATGACTTAAGATCTTGACTAAATAAGCACATATATAAAAGTGGCTAATGAACAACAAAAATGTTAGCCTGCAACAATATGAAAATTATTAAAATACTCTCATTATTATTAATATTTACAGTACACTCTTGCATTTCTGAAAATCAATCACTCCCTGACATTTTAATAATAGTAACAGACGATCAAAGATATGACGATTTGGATGAATTCATGCCAATAACGAAAAAAGAGATCTTTGATAAAGGCATTCGCTTTAATAGCGCTTATGTTACAACCCCTGCTTGCTGTCCTAGTAGATCAAGCATTATGACTGGCCTCTATACTTCTCAACATGCAGTTAGAGGCAATAGATATACATTAAACAAAACAACTTTCTTTGAACAGCTAAGTAAAGATAAAAAATATCTTACTGGCCTTGTAGGAAAGTATTTAAACTCATGGAACGGAGAAAAGAGAGAAGAATTTAATTACTGGGCTTCTTTTGAATATGGCTCAGTTAAATATAAAAATCCTAGAATAAACGAAAACGGCGAATGGAAAATAAAGAACGGATATATAACCTATATTCTTAGAGATTATGCACTAGATTTTTTAAATCAAGCAGTCAAAGAAAAAAAACCATACTCTCTTCTTTTAGCTTTTAATGCCCCTCACTTTGAATCAAAGCCGCACAAAGACGATATAGGTAGATTTAAGAATTCAAAACCAAGAATAAACCCTAATTTTAACGAAGCCGATAGAAGTGACAAACCAAGTCATATTAAAAACAAAAAAGGATTTTCAAAAGAAAAAATTAAAAAAACTCTGCGAACTGCTCAGCGAGAAAGAGAATGCCTTTGGTCTGTAGATAAAAGCATAGGAAGCATTCTTGAATTTCTAAAGAAAAATAAAAGATTAGATAACACTTTAGTAATATTTCTTTCAGACAATGGGATACAAGGTGGAGAACATGCATTAACCAGTAAATATGTTCCTTATGAAGCTTCTGTAAAAGTTCCTTTTGCAGTACGTTTTGATGGAAAAATAACTCCTAGAATTAGCGATAGTTTAGTTGCTAATATAGATATCGCACCTACAGTATATGAACTAACTAAGACGAAAAAACCAGCTTATGATTTTCCTGGATATTCGCTCAGTAAATTATTTAAAAAAGACATTAAAACGAGAGATGGAATTTTACTTGAAAATTTCTTCACTCAAAAACTCATTAGTCGTTTTGCTGCATATCATACTGGGAAGAGCGTCTATATTAGAAATGAATCAACTACTGATAGAAATAACTTTGAGGAAGAATTTTACGATCTTCAGAAAGATCCATATCAACTCGACAATATAATTTCAGATCCTCGAGTTAATACCCATAGAAAAGAGCTTGAAAAACTACTTATGAGATACAGAAAAGGCTTATCTTTTGATTTGCCTAAAGGAACTTTAGCTGAAGGGATGGAGTCTAAAGGAAGTTGATTTCAAATCAAGCGTTCTAGCCTTGCTCTCTTATTCCAAAAAACTCCACAAATTTCTTCTTTAATTTCTTTATTTTTTTAGGATTTTCTTCAATAATAAGAGAAGTCTTAACATCTTGATTTAACAAATCAGAAACAACTTGCTTATCATTATCTTTTTCTCTCGTTATAGCATTAAATAAACTATCTATTTTTTTAGTCATAGAACTAGGTAATACAGCTGAAATTATATGATCTCCTATAAAAGTGAAATATGTATTCATATCATCACTAAAGGGACTTTCTGAAAATGAATATTCAGAATTTCTAGGAAAACTATCAATAGCAAGTCTTTCAAGATAAGTACCACTACCGATTATATGATACCTCTTGGCACCACTTATATCTACTGCTGTAAAAAACTGTCTGACTGTATAATCATGTACTAAATGAAACCATTGATAAGGACACCAAAGAAACATAGGTTCATTAGGATATAGCTTATGAAGAGCCATCATAAGTTGCATCCAATAAAGATCTAGTTTACTCAAACTGTTAAACTTATACTTAGTTTTCTTTTTTTGACTTGAAAGTAAATCAACTAAATGATTTTGCTCTGTATAGGAATCATAGGCAGAGTCAGCAAAAGCTAGCAAATTTATTATCCATGTTAAGCGAACTCTATACTTATCTTTGACTTTAAAAACTATCTCTAATGCTTCAAGCTTAGTCAGCTCTTTGTAAATACCACGAAGACTATAACTTAGTCCTTGCCTTTTTAGCTTTTCATATATTTCTTTGGCAGAGAGCTTAGGATTCAAAGCTAGTAATTTAACAATTATTTCCTCAAGACTAGCTTTTTTCTGAAGTAGCATATTGAACTAATAGTACAATCTCACTTTTCAGACAAGTAGCTAAATTGAACTATTAGTTCAATTCATACTAGAAAACGCTCATTAATAAGCTAAAAATACTCATTTTATTACAATTAAATAAACAACTCAAAGGTAGGAAATGAAAAAATACTTATTGCCAATTTTATTACTTTTTATTTTAAGCTCTTCATGCAACTCAACGTTAAAAGAAGATTTCAAAAAATTTGAGATAGGTCTAATTCTTCCTTTATCAGGAGGGCTTTCAGAATATGGAGAAGCTACAAAAAATGGAATCGAAATGGCTTTAAAAGAAAAACCAGAACTTTTTACTAACATAAATTTACATTTTGAAGATTCAGCCTGGGAATCTAAAAAAGCAATTTCTGCATTTAATAAACTTGCAATTAAAGACAAAGCTTCTTTGATATATACATGGGGGAATCCAACAGGTGAAGCTGTTGCTGTACTTTCAGAAAGATATAAACTTCCATTACTTGTGATGGGCTCCGATCCGAAAATAACTAAAGACAAAAATTTTATTATAAGAACCATTTGCACAAGCGAACAATTTGCAAAAAAACTTGCTGACTATATAAACACAAAAGACTATAAAAAACTTGGGTTTATAGTTGCAGAAAATACTTATGTACAAGGACTTTTCATAGGTTTAAAGAAATATCTAAATCCAAGTAAACAAATATCAATCATTGACAATTATAATATTTCAGATCAAGATTTCAGAACTACAGTAAGTAAAATTAAAAATTCTGATTTTGATGCATTAGGAGTTTTTTTAATTTCAGGACAGATAAGTTCTTTTTACAGACAACTTCAAGAACAGAAGGTTTCTCTCCCCTCTTTTGGCACTGATTTTTTCGAAAGCAAAACAGAAATAAATTTTTCTAATGGAGGAATGAACGGAGCAGTTTATTCACACACTGGTATTTCAGATAAGTTTAAGAATACGTACATAAATAAATATGGTAACGACCTACAAATTGCATATGCCGGGCAAGGATACGATCTTGCAATATTGTTAGGAAAACTTTTTAACAATAATCCAAATTTGGAAGCGATAGAGATTATGAAAGTTCTAAAAAGTGATTGGACCTTAAACGGAGTTTCTGGAGAAATAAGCTATAAAAATAGTGCTGAAACTGGACCGTATTTTGATGTACCAATTAGACTTAAAAAAATTGTTGATGAGGAGTATGTGGCTCTGCCTTAACTAAGAATTAAAGATAGGATACAGTACTACGAGATGATAGAAGACTCTAAATATAGTTCAGATTACAACAAAGCTAATAAGCGAAATTCAGTAACTATAACCTCTCCTTCTGCTACTAAAACTAAAATAGTGACAGAGCCTGTGGGCGGTTTAAGAAATGACAGTAGCCCTAAAAGCCATTCATTACCAGAAATGCCTAAGGAAACTTTTAGAAGCGGCACAGTAAAAGCGACTACGGCTTTTTATGCTGTCTTTACAAATCCAGCTACTTGGGCTGGCATTGGAGGCACTTACTTCATTGCTCCTTCAGCACCAATTGCTACATACTTCCTTGCATCTTCAGTTATTCTTACCGCTTTGAGAAGTACTCTCTTAGCATTTAAAAATGCTGAATCTGTGTTAGATAAAGAAAACAGAACTCAAATAAAAACAAACTGGATGGACAATCCAAGTTTTCCACTTATTGTTAAAACTGGCCATTATATATATGCAGTTAAAGAAAGTTTTACAAACAAAGACTTAGTTAAAACAGCATGCCTTATTGGAATTATTGTAGGACTAATAGCTGAAGTGAAGATTATTGCGAAACAACATTTAAAAGATCAAGAACAAAAATCTAAGTTAGCACTTAAAGAAAAAAAAGCCTTAAATAGTTTATTGAAAAAAGTAAAATTAATCATTCCTTACAAGTTAAGAAAAGCCTTAAGAGATCCTGGTTTTAGCTTTGTGATAGCCGATATAGTGTACATTAGTGCAAATTTAGAATATCAAGAGCTAAGCAAGTCATACCTTACTTTAACATCTGCATTGATTGGTATGACAATACTTGGATTAGCTTTGAAAAGGATAGTAAGCAATCTAGTAAAAAAAGATGAGAATGAAAACAAAGCAGAAGAAGAAAAATCTGATCCAAAGAATTGCTATGCATTCGGCTTTGGCTCTTTCTTTAATGGCATAGCGCTTATAGCTTCAGGGCGTATTTCTGAAGGAATAGGGTATATGTTCTTTCTACCTGAAGGGATTCTATTAGGCTTAACATATTCTGACAAACGCCCATCTCTTAAGGACATAGCAAAAATAGTTGATAATCTTTTTAGAACTAAAGAAGAAAAAAGTTAATTTTTGATTTATAAACTACTCAAAACAAAGCGACTATCTTGCTTAATCTTATTCACTCTTAGAACTTCTTCCTCAAAACGTTTTGCTATACAACTTGAATCATCTGCACATGCTTGTAAGCCTTCAGCATAAAGAATAGTAATAAGGTACGCATGTTGAGTTAGTGGGACTGGATAACTTCCATATTTGGCCTTATAGCCTTCTTTAAATACTACAAGCCTTTCCTCAAACGCTTTAAAATGAGGTACAAAGAAAACAAGCCCCTTCCCTAAATCTCCAATAGCTTCAATTACACTTTTATCATTAATGCTACCAGTAGAAATTAATGGAACTTTAATACCTATTTTTCGTATTTCTTTTATGATTTCTACTAATTGAGCTCCAACATGAGCAATAAAAATTAGATCTGGATTTGCTTTCTTAATTTTAAAAATTTCTGCTTTAAAATTCAAAGCAGAAATTGGAACATTTATGCTTTCAACAATTTCTCCACCTAAATTATTAATAGAATCAGAAAAATGTTTGCTAAAGCTTTCTCCCCATTGACCTGAAACATATATAGAAGCTATTTTTTTTGCCTTTAGTTGGCGAATAGAATATTGAGCTAACTCCGCAGCTTCATCTTTAGTTGGTGGAAAAAGAGAAAATATATGACTTTTATTATCAACTAATTCACTTGGAAAGGTATCATTTTGAAACGTAATAATATTGTTTTTAGTTAAATAATCCTTTGATGCTCCCAAACCAATTAAACAGTAATTAGCAAGGACCGTTTTTAATTTTTTGTTTCTATTAAGATACTTAAGAGCTTTTAATACTTCTACTGGGAGACAAGCATCTTCATAGCTTACATTTAATTCAATGTTTCTCTTCTTAAGCTCTGCCTTAGCAATTTCTATCCCATTTTGAATATAGATACCACTCTGTGAAAAAGATCCTGTTAACGGCGCGAGAACGGCTACCACTCTTTTACTAGGAGCACTGTTACACGACACAAAGACTAGTATAGTTATTACAAAAATACTTAGAATTTTAGAACTTTGCTTCATAACTTATAGTACAAAAAGATCATAAAAAAGTCCATCCTGAGAACCTCACGTTAAACCAAGCTCATTCCCCATAAACCGTAACAAAATCCCGACTCCACAAACCACCCAAAACACTAAAAAGAGTTCTATCACAATATTGTATTGTTTCAATACCACTACCCTTTACTGCATCTGCTATTGAATTACTACTCCATAGCGTTCTACTTCCAGGAATTCTTGGAATACTTATTTGTTTTAAACCAGCACTAGAACTTTTGCCATTTGTAGGAACACCTCCCATATCTGTACAAAAAGGACTTGTGACATTTGTGTATATCCAGCCTCTAGTGCAAGCAGTGAAAGATAAAATTAAGCTGAGAAGACAAAAAGTTCTAATTACCATAAGCAATTGTTTCTCTACTAGAGTACAGTCCAAAAAGTATAGAATAATAATGAACATCCAAATGAGAAACCGTTTTGATTTTTCCATTCTTAGCAGCTGCTGCAGTTCCAGCATCTCCCCAAGCCACTAACCACATAACTGAGTGAGACTTAGATCTTCCTACTTTTTCTCCTAATTGAGTATTACGGACATCTTTATCTAGTGGAGTTTTAACATCCAAATAAAGGCATGAATTTATAAAGAGTGATAGGACAAGGAAAATGAGTACATATCGTTTTTTCATACGCTTACAGTATATGAAAGATTGTCTTCCCTCAAGCTCACACACGCTTTCAAAGCATATCTGAGAGCATCTCTTTTCTAGAAAAAAAACCAAGTACATTAAGCTAAAATGTTAATATTAATAGCAATTTATAGTATTTAATAAAACTATCAAGTTGCACGAACTCTCTGAGACAAAGTGGAAACGGTGAAAAAGAACGTAGGTGGCATAAAGATTATATATAAAGCTAAAATTTGATAACTAAACGTTGCTACTCCCATCGTAGCATCTATTCCTATATGAAACATGAAACCTATTAGCATGGCTAAGAATCTTGTTTTTTTATGCCAAAGTCCAAATATTAAAAAAGCTTCGGCAAAAATAGTAAATAAGCTCAGAGCTCTAAAAGATACATACTTAAATATTATTGGTGAAAAAATCCCCTTAATTGATCCAATGTAATGCATGGATTCTAGGACCTCTCCTTGAAACCAAGCAGAATTTAGTTTTGCAAGTAAGCTAAAAAAATAAATTATGGAAATAAATACTTGGAGCAGTCTAATTGGGAGAATGGGATATCTCTTATTAGCAGCTTTCTTTTTAAATAAATACGAATCTAAACTGTAATATTGCCAACAATTAGTAAAACCCATTACTAAAAAAACTAACAAAAATGTTGCCATATGATGGTAATAAAAAAACTGCGATAAAAGAGTCCAGTAAAGGAGCGTAACTGTCAGTACCGGAGCAACAATTCTTACAAATAATCCAATCGTAAAAAGTATCGCTAAAAAAAGCATCCCCCACTCAAAAATCAGTCTATAGAAAAAAAATGACGGGACAGGAAGCCACTCAAATAAAGGAATTGGGAATCGAAATGCTTCAAGCATATAAGAAGATTCAGATGCGAAGCGTTTAATAGGAAATTTAAACGGCAGATTATTAATTCTATATATCCCCCACACTCCACATAATCTCATGCAAAGAATAAATCCAGTTAAAACTCTCAATAAACAATAATTTTTTCTAGGCATATCTTCATACCAAAAATTACAATATTTTTCTTTAAAACTCATATTCATTTCTTTACATAACTTAGTATAAATTCTGCCCAGTTTTCTTCATTTTGAACTGATTTTTTGTTCGGATTAATTGTATACTTAATCTTCGCACGGCATTCTTTTACTAAATCTTTTAATTTTTTTTCACAAAGAAACTTTAAATAAGAATTTATCGAAGAGCGAAGTCCTCCATCTCCATAATAAGTAATATGATTACGCCCATTTGATAACTTTCTTCCAAAACGGCCTCTTAATTCATATCCAGACTGATATATTCTTTTTCTATTTTCTATATCGATACAGTCATACCTTACTGTATAAGCAATAATTTTATTAAAAGGATGTAGGCCATACCTTGAATTACCATTGAGTTTTTGAAATACACATATACTTACAACAAAAATAGGCAAAAGAAGTGGATAAATTAGATGAAAAAAATTTTTTCTACTACTCATAGCGACAAATACTTATTCATAGCATCCATAATATGCTGTGTAGAATCAATTCTAATGTTAGATCCTTCTCGTTCAGAAAAAGGAGCATCCGGTTTAGTTCTTCTTATTCTAAATGCTCCTATAACTTTTTCATTACTTGGCAAATGAATACTGTTTTCTTTAGTGTATTGAAGACTTCTTAAGTAAGAAAAGCCAATTTCAACGGCTTCTTTATATACATTTGTATGGTACTCATCATTTAACAGCATTGCTATTTCTAATGCATATGATAAACCTTCAGTATAAACTCCATCTGAAGATGAATGAGGATTTCCATACTGGGGAGTTTCAGGATTAAAAAATCTTCCAACATGCATATGCCGATCTTGAAGCTCCAACAATTTATCGTTTAAAATAAAAATAGCGTTAGAATATTGTTTGTTTTTTGTAATTTTATATAGCTTATTAAGTGAGATAGTGTGCCAAGGAACATAAGCCGGATAATAATTTTCAGTTAAATTTTTTGCATATTTCTCTATATAAAAATTCTGACTCTTTTTTATAACCTCAAGAAGTTTCTTATCTTTAACTTTCTCATAATACTCAATAAGAGCGACAAGCGCTTCTCCAGAATAAAAAGTTAACAAGTAATCTTTACTGTACCGGTAATTAGGCTCAACCAAAAATGGATTCATAGAACCATCTTTGTTAACTCCCTTTAGAATTGCATTCTTAACTCTTTCTGCCTCTATTTTATATTTATTAAAAAACGGACTTACTGTTAATGTCCTAAGAAACATTGCATTAGAACCTAATTTAGATTTATCATATAAATACACAAAACTCGTATTATCTTTTTTTACAATCCAGTGTTTAAAGATAAAATTTAAATTTTTTTGATGTAACTCTAAGAATTTCCTATCTTTACTAGCTAACTCGGCTAACAATCTTGAAGCCATGAGTTGCCTAATTGCATTATTTTTTGTGCTAAAAGAATCAAGATGAGCATCGTAGAGATAGTTAAAAACTCCCTTGTCATTTAGCGATCTTAAAAACCAAGACTGAGCTTCTTTATATGACTTTTTGATTAATTCTTTAGAAACAATATCATCTGCATTTAGAAAAATAGGGAAAAATAAAACTAAAAAAACAAATACAATTCTAATCATAACTCTTCATTAACTCTTTTTAGATAAAGGCATTACAATATACTTAAGAAGTAAAAAAACTACAGTACAAATAAACAAAATTGTCCAAGCAAGAACAATAGTGTCAGTGTATGGGTGCAAAAATTTTTGACTTTGAGTTAGCTCTGCCTTCTCATTTCCTTCCAAACCTTTAAGTATTAATAATTCACCTTGTTTTTTCATATCTCTTTAATAATAAATATTTTTCACTGGATAGCCTAGTATTTCAGCACCATCTTCGGGTGTTTGAATCCATTCATTATGCTGAAAAACTTTATATTCAAGCTTACAAGCATTTTCAACATCGACAATTTTGTAAAAAGGTCCACCATTAACTGAATGTATAAACCTCCACTTAATTCTATCAATTCCTCCATCTGATTTGTGACAAAGCCACCAAATTTTAAACCAACGATAGTATGGATCGCAACGAGAACGCGCACTTTCCATTTCCTTTGTCTCTCTTTTTACTTCTCCTGATTTATAGTGAATTTCTCTAGCAGATATACACTGATGATTAGAATCAAACATGTAAAAACCGTAATTCAATCCTTCAAATGTCATTTTTGAATCTTTTGGTATAATAAATGAGATTGACTGTAAAAGGCAAAGCGCTCCTATTAACATCCAGCCTGGAATAGCTTTTAAAGTTAAAGGAACTTTTCTATCACTATAAATTGGACCGAAAAGAACTAATAAAAATGGTAATATTGTTGCTGGATAACGATACCAAACTATTATTCCTGAATAGAGATGAAAAATAATAAAATAAAGTAGAGATGCTCGTTGTAAAAACTTATTCTTACTTAGCAAAAACCAACATCCAAGCATTTCCATAAATATCACTCCATTAGTAAAGAGTGGTGTCAATTCATCTGGAAAAATAGGCATCCCTAGTTTCAAGGTTGTAAAATAAGTTCCAAGTACCCAACCAGCATGTATTTTAATGGTCGATGCAAGAGTATAAAGAGCACAATAAGTGATTCTTAAAAAATTAAATTTAAAGGGAATAAATAAAAAAATAGCAGTTAAAATCACTTGATAGTAATCATAGTTTCCACGTTTGCCCATATTGAGCACAAAAAGAAAGACATACTCCCAAAGAAATAATATTAAAAGACCCATATGTACGTAGGTCCATTTCCTTTTCCATATAGCAAACGCTGTCAAAAACATGATTATAAAAATAAACATGTAAAAAATATTTTGACTGTATCCAAAAGGAAGCGAGGAAAGAAAATACCAATCTCCACAATTTTTAAAATACGGCCAGCATAAATGATAACCGCGTTCAGCATTTTCTACTGTAACTGTTTGAGTAAAAGACCAGGAGTTGAAAGTTATAAAAAAAACAAATAAGGAGATTCCAGCTATCCATTGCAATGGTAGAGAATTATCAATTTCTTGAATTGAAAAAAGCTTTCTATAAATTTTTATAAAAGTTAGTTTCAAAGGCTTACCCATTCTAGACTAAAAAAAAAGGGGCTCTATAAAGCCCCTTTCGTATACAATCATTCTTTCGAATAATTACTATTCATCTCGAGGTCTTACTCTACCACCTAATGTATCTGCATCATTATTTGGACTAAGCAGAAGAAAGTTTGGTATAGTTGTACTCTCAATGCTAGCTGGGTCTGTGTAAACGCCAATAGCATCATTTAAATATTCATTACTGGAGAAAAGAACACCTCCTATAGCAAATAAATCATTTCTATTACCATTTCTTAAACCTTCCTCAAGAGTAGCGGTTGGATTTTGCGCAGTAATTAAACCAGCACTCGAATCAAAGATAGCAATAGCAGGTGTACTATAAGCATCACTATCACCATCACCATCTCCGTCGCCGTCTCCATCACCATCTCCTCCATTATTCTGAAAGAAAACTCTATCTCCAACAGCAGCTCCAGCCCACGGATATGATAACTGCGAAAGAACTTCGTTATCACCAAATAAAGCTACATCTGGAGCCTGGCCATCAGTTAAAGTGCTTAATTTAAAGGCATCAACTCCTCCCAATCCATTACCTTGGCTATCAAGAACATAAAGATAGTTATTATCAGTGACAAGCCTTCTCACACCACCAAACTGCGACGGAAGAATCATATCCGGCTCTGAGGCATAACCGCTAAGCGAAGACAAGTTATCATATACAGCAACACCTGAAACTTCAGCATCACCATCTCCGTCTCCATCACCATCACCATCTCCGTCTCCACCTCTAAAGAAACGAACTTTTGATTCATAAGAAACAAATAGTCTATCTTCATTTGAATCTGTCGCAACGTTTTGAACTTCTCCAACATATGTTGGAATAGAAATCTCAAAATCAGGAGTGCTTTCTGCAGTCACACTATCAGCATTTCTAAATCCCATTACACAATTTGAATCACTATTCAAAACGATAAGATCGTTGTCAGGAGTTATAAAGAGTTGATCAGCATTACCGTTAAAGTCAAACTGACATCCACTCTCACTACTAAGCTCAATATCAGGATTCTCTAAAACAAAATCAGGACTAGCATTATTAGAAATGGTCGTAACATCATTCCAAACTTGAACACTATTCTCACAAAAGTTATTAATGAAAAGTTTTCCACCTTCAGAAATAACTGCTGTTTTAGGACTTTCTAGATTATTAAATGTTGCCGAAGGAAATTTTACAAATCCAGTACTGGCATTTGTAACATCAAGAAAAATAGAAGCCTGGTATCCATCACAACAAGTACAACTAGTAATATCCATTCCAATAACATCAATCACTTTCTCACAGACATCACCCACACCATTTCCATCGGAATCAGCTTGATCAGCATTAACATCATCTGGACAATTATCTCCCTCATCACCAACTCCATCACCATCGGTGTCTTTTTGATCAACATTAGGCTCATCTGGAGCATTGTCTGTTACATCTGGAATTCCATCACCATCAGAATCGGCTTGATCTGGATTTGGAATAAATGGAGCACTATCACAGGCATCTCCAACTAAATCAGCATCAAAGTCTTCTTGAGCTGGGTTTTCAATCATTGGACAATTATCTTTCGCCCCTTTTAAGCCATCTAAATCTAGATCTGCAGTCTCTGTCTTATTCAGTGAACACTTATTATTGTTCTTCTTAATTTGGCATCTATTTCTTCTCTTAGCATTTCTACAAGCTCTTCTCGATTTTCTATTATACTTTACAAAAACCTTATTTTGAGTTGTTGTTCGCTCAGCCTTAGGTAAGCAATTATGACCAGCAAATAAGCTTATGGGGAAGCTTGCTATCATAAAGATTAATAATAAAATTGAAAGTATTCTACGCATGTGTTTATCTCCGTTTGTTAAAAAGAGTATATAAATATTCTTAGGCCTTGCTATCGAATGATAACTTTACCTTTACGACTATTAACCTAAGGGTCGAAGATAAATCTAGATAAAAATACGTATTTCTACTCAATGAAGACCTAACTCTCTAATTACACTAGAAACTAGAAATATAACATTGTTTGAAATATGTTGACTTAGCCTTTTTTAAAAAGACATAAACTGTTTTTTTCTTTATTTACCTGACAATCCTATTTTGATAGAATTATTTTTTATATAAGAGGTTTTATAAATAAATGTTCTTTGGAGTTTAATTAATGAGAAACAGCCAAACGATAACTACTCGAAAAGGTTTATTTTTTCTTTTTTTTTCTGTTTTAATCCTATTTACCTGTTTTTATTTATTAAGTTGCAATAATGGTGATGGACAATCAGCACTTGATGGAAGCAATGGAATAGATGCCACATGCAATTCTAACAGATGCGCAACACTTGGACTAAATGCAAGTTTTGCTAATTCTAAAATAATTAATGGAACAGCTTGCGAAAATGTAAACTCTCCAATTGTTCAATTAAGCGTGTCGCCTCCAAATGAATTTTCTGATATCTGCACTGGCACCCTAATTAGTGCAAATACAGTTTTAACAGCAGGGCACTGCTTAGCAGGAACAGCAGAAGGCACTTTTGTTATTCATCAAGGCACAAAAATAGCTGCCGAAAGAACAATAATACATCCAGAATTCCGAATTGATGAAGAGCAAAGATTAGTTTTTAATGATGTTGGACTTATTGTTTTGTCTACCCCAGTTAATGTAAAAACATTACCTATCCTAATTAGTAAACCACCTGTAGTTGGAGAAAAAATTAATATCTACGGATTTGGTCTTAACTCTAGACAACAACAAGGCGAACTAAACAGCGGACAAATGGAAATTTCAAGTACCACCTCATCACACATTCAAGCGCGATTTGAACTCCCTTGCAGTAACACTTGTGGAGGTGATTCAGGGGGGCCTGCAATTCAAATAGCTTTTAATGAACTTGGTGAAGCTGTGCCTGGAATTATCGGCATTCTTTCATCTGGAACAAATAGATTTTGCAATATTGGTGATGTAAGCTCTTATACTTTTTTAAATAACCCTTCTGTTATTGGGTTTATTCTAAGTAATACTCCTAGTGCTGGTTTAATATAGACTAGGCTACTAAAACTGTTCTAAAATAAACATTGTCAAACTAAACTCTGTTTAAGACTAGTAATGAAAAAATATTTTCCATATATTTTAATATGCTTAGCTGTAGTTTTAGTTTTTTTAAATAGTCTGCCAAATACTTTTCACCTTGACGATCATTATTTAATCAAAACTAATGCAGAAATTAGAAAAGTTCAGCCTATCTGGAGACACTTTGTAGATTACACAACTATTTCCTCTTTAGATAGAATTACACAATTCAGACCCCTTCTCCCACTAACACTTTCTATAAATTACTACTTTACAGGAAACAGCCCATATGGCTTCCATTTTGGTAATATTCTTTTACATCTACTTTGCACTTTAATTCTTTTTCTTTTACTTAAAGAAATTCTAGGGCATTGGAATCATGAAAAAACAAAATATTCTAAAAACACCAGTTTATTTACTGCATTAATTTTTGGAGTTCATCCAGTTTCTGGATTTCCCGTTAACTATCTTTCCTCAAGAGATCTAATACTAATGACTCTTTTTATGTTTGCTTCACTTCTTATATACATAAAAATGCGAAGAACTAAATTTAGCATTCTCGGTTGGTTATTTTGTTTGTTATTCCTTTTACTCTCTCTTTTATCTAAAACAAACGCTATTGCAGTTCCCTTGATAGTAATATTTTTTGAATTAACGCTTGGCAAAAATAAATTTTTATCTTTTAAAACTTATCTCACTTCATTACCATTTATTCTCGTAATAGCCTTACAGCTAGTGTATAAAAGATATTTTTTAGGCTTTTCAGATTTTAAGAATGGTGTCAGCCAAGGAATTTCCTCTTTTCAGTACGCCATTACACAATCTAAATTTCACTTATTCGAATACGTAAAAAATTTTTTCTGGCCTTTTCAAATTAGATTAATGCCAAAAGAAGTATTAGCGACAAGCGTTACAGACTTTGAAGTAATTATCGGCTCTATTTTTATAATAAGCACTTTAATTTTAGCCTTTAGGTTTTTAAAAACTAAACCTTTAATTTCTTTTTCCATTCTTAGCTATTGGGGATTGCTTGGACTAACTTCTTCTATAATCCCCCTATTCTATTCTCTAGCTCACTATCGGCCATATTCATCTAGCCCTTTCTTTTACCTACTTATTGTTTTGAGTTTAAGCAAATTATGCCAAGAAAGACTTTTCAATTTTCTATGCTGTTGTTTACTGATTTACTTTGGTGCTGCTTCTCATTTTTTAAATAAGACATGGAGAACAGGAGAAAGTGCTTGGACACATAGTATAAAATATGGAGGAGATCACCTAGCACACCTAAACTTAGCAATGGCAATTCCTGATAGAAAAGACCCGCGAGTTTTAAAAAACCTTCAAGAAGCATTAAAATTAAAACCTGAAGCAGTTATTCCAAATATAAATTTAGGCTTATTTTTAATTGACAATAATGAACCCAAAAAAGGAATCCGCTTAGTCGAAAAAGCAGTTAATATCAGACCAGATTGGGGAAATTCTTATTACTGGCTAGCAATTGCTTATGAAAAAATTGGTGAAAAGAAAAAAGCATTAGACAGTATATTAAGAGGAGCAAAACTAACGACGCAGGATATTCAAATACAATATAAAGCAGCCGAATTACTACAAAGAGAAAACAGACATGAAGAAAGTTTAAAACACTTAAGTATCGTTAGAACTAAAGACAAATGGTACAAGGAAACTCTCTTCTTAGAAGCTTTTGCAAATCAAATGTTAGGAAATCGAAACAAGGCAATAGGAATTTATGAAGAGTTTTTATCTAAAAGAACAGATTATATGCAAGCTTATTTTAATCTTGGAATTGCTTATCTCAATGAGAAAAAATATGATAAAGCAATTTTTAATTTTGAAAAAACTCTTAAACTAAAACCTGATTACTATGCTGCTTTTCTTCACCTTTCTAACTGCTACAAAGAAATGGGAGATGTTAAGAAAAGTTTTGAATTAAAAAGTAAATATGAGAAAAGTAAAAAGAGATGAAATATTTTGAAAAATTTTTTCTATTTTTAATTTTATTTGTAATTCTCTTAATCAATGTTTTAAGTGTTCAAAATAAAACAAATACTTACGATGAAGAATTTCACTTAAACTTTGGCGAAAATGTTCTAAGTAGAGATTTTTCTAGAAAGCGGGGAATTGACGATAGTAAAATGCCTATATCTACAGTTAACGCCTTACCAAAGTTTTTAACAAAGAAATATATTAAAAACAGCCCTTTTAAAGACTTCTGCAACACATTGAACGCAGCTAGATACATGACTATTATATTCTCACTAATATTAGCATATTATGTTTTTCTTTGGTCAAAAGACCTTTACGGAAAAGGTGCTGGTTTTTTTTCAATACTTCTTTATGCCTTTTCACCTAACATAATTGCGCATTCTAGGTTAGTTACTACTGATTTATACATTACTACATTTTACACTATTGCATTATATTATTTTTGGAAATTCTCTCAAAAAATGAGCATAACTTCAGCTACAATATGCGGAATTGCTTTAGGCTTAGCTCAGCTCACAAAATATAGTGCAATTTTTTTATATTCTATTTTGTTTTTTCTTTTACTGATTTTATTTCTTAACTCTATTAGCAAAAAAGGGAATTCATTAAATCCATCTAAACTAGCTTTTTACTACATTTATTTTGTTCTAGTTAGTATCTTAGTTTTAAATTTAGGTTTTGCCTTCGATGGCACTTTTACACATTTATCTGACTATAGTTTTAGGAGCAATCTTTTTAAACAAATCCAATCAACTTTCTCCTGGATTGGTAAAGTTCCTTTACCTTACTCTTATCTTGACGGCTTAGATTTTGTAAGACATAGAGAGCAGTTAGCTACAGGTTTTGGAAACATGTATTTACTTGGAGAAATCAGAGCTAATAAAGGCTTTTTCGGTTATTACTTTGCTACCTTATTTTTCAAACTTCCAATCGCAACATGGATTGCTTTTATTTTTTCTTTAATTTATTTTTTTAAAACCTCTACAAGAGAAAACTTTTTTAGAAAAGAAATTTTTATACTCTTTCCCCTTCTATTTTTGCTCCTTTATTTTAACTTTCTAAACAATTCTCATATCGGAATTCGCTTTATTTTGCCTGTCATTCCGTTAATAATTATCTTTTCTAGTTTTGGATTAAAAAATGTTAGCTTTAAAAAACTTGCTCCTTTTTTAATTTTATATTTAATTGTGTCATGCGTTTCTTATCATCCACATTACATTTCGTACTTTAACGAAATAGTTCTAAACAGAAAAAATGCATATAAATATTTAGCTGATTCAAATATAGATTGGAATCAAAATCGAAATTTTTTAAATGAATATTTAAAGAAAAATCCTGATGCTGTTTACAATCCTAAGAACAAAAGGTTTGGGAAAATAGTAGTTAGCGTAAATGCCCTAACTGGTGTTTGGAATTATGCTGTAAGAGATAAAAATGCTGCCCGAAGTCAATATGCATGGTTAAGAGATAATTTTACACCTAGCGATCATATAGCTTATTCGTACTTAGTTTACGATATAAATCAGGAAGAATTTACAGGAAAATTTGGCAAATAAATTAATTTGATAAACCCTTAAATATAAAGACTTTAAAAATAAAATAGCAATCCTAGCTTTAATAAAAGCAAAAGAAGATTTTCTGTAATTACCTAACTTTTTTATCTATTTTTCCTAAAATAGCAGCATTCAGAATTATCTATATCTTCTCGGCTAACATACTAAAACTATTGATTTTTTTTAATATTCGAAATAGTTAATTTTACTATTAAGTTAAGAACATAACCCTCCGAAAGATTCACTAGGTTAAAAACTATCTAAATTATGGCCATACTAAATTTTAAAAATACAAAAACTCGAATATTACCCACTAGCTATATGCTAGTTTTGTTCTTATTAGTCTTTTTATTGTCAGAAACAGTTCTTGCTCAAAATACCATCTGCAGAGGAAGTTCATGTCGAAATGGAAATTCAGGTAATAATTCCAATAACTCAAACAGCAATGCAAATTCAAGCAGAGGGAATTCCTCAAGAGCAAACAACAATAGTCTTAGAGGTAGAAGAGGTAAACGCGGTAAGAGAGGACTGCAAGGAATACAAGGTCAAATTGGAGCGACGGGAGCTACAGGAGCAACCGGTGCTACGGGAGCAGCAGGTATAAATGGTATCGATGGGATAGATGGAATTGATGGACTAGATGGTTTAAACGGACTAGACGGAGCGGACGGTGCAGTTGGTGCTACTGGAGCTACTGGAGTTGCTGGAGCCGATGGAGCTGACGGTACTAACGGAACAAATGGAACTAACGGAGTTGACGGAGCTGATGGCGCAGTCGGTGCAACAGGAGCTACTGGAGTAGCTGGTGCAAATGGATCAGATGGAGCGGACGGTGCAGTTGGTGCTACTGGAGCTACTGGAGTTGATGGAGCTGACGGAGCAGTCGGCGCTACTGGAGCTACTGGCGTTACT
>CALJRW010000124.1 GCA_937976335.1 uncultured bacterium
TCAGTTTTCAGTTTTCAGTTTTCAGTTTTCAGTTTTCAGTTTTCAGTTTTCAGTTTTCAGTTTTCAGTTTTCAGTTTTCAGTTTTCAGTTTTCAGTTTTCAGTTTTCAGTTTTCAGTTATTATTCGTCTTTGTCATCAAAATCATCAAAAGTATCGTCATAATACTCATCGTCATCATCGCTTTCTTCGGTCTCTAATCCCATATCATAAACAGAATCTTCTTCTTCATCGTCGTCATCATCGTCACTAAAAAGTTCAGGTGCAATTTCTTCTAGTGAATCTGTTAATGTGCTTATAAGGCTTGCAACTTCTTCAGTTTCATAATCTTCAGTATCCATTGTTGTTTCAAGGGCATTTTTAACTTCTTTTATCATTGCAGCTTCTAGTTCTGGATTTTCTTCTAAATCTGATTCAAACTCGTCAATACCAAGTTCCTCTTCTAGAGACGTTTGAAGTTCTTTAAAACTAATCATTAAGTTAGCTAATGCGTCAGTTATTTTGCTTGTTGGATCGTTTGCCATGTTTGTAAAATTAAAGTTTAAAAAATCTGATTAATTAATAATTTAAGATTTAAATTTATACAATACTAAAAGTGTCTCGAAGAAAAACATAAAAACATTGTTATTTAAATAAGTTAGCTAGGATGCCAGTGTATTATTAATATATTTCACCCTTATATCCTTACTGCTAGAATACAAGGCATGTCTCAAACAGCTAAAAAAAGGCGGAATACTAAAAAGGCACCGATTAGTAGGAATAAAGCCCAAATTAGAAAAATTAAAAAGAAGGTCAAAACAGAGGTTCAGGCTGATAGTTGGTTAAATGAAATCGTTTCTGTTTGCTTTGGAATTTTAGCTATTTTTATCTTACTTAGTTTTCTCTCTCATAAGTTTTCGATTGCCGATTACAATGCAAACATTAGTTCTAGGAATGTAATGGGGCCGATTGGTCATTTATTAAGTACTTTCTTAGATGGTTTTTTTGGATGGTGCTCAATTGCTGTCGTTTTATGGTGTATTGGTTTATGTTGGAATTTTGCTATTGCGGACTATAGAGAAGAGGATAAGGACTATAATAAGTTCAAATTCTTTCTTGGTTTAATTGGGAGTCTTTTAGCTTGCTGTATCTTTGCAACAATTTTAGGTGGAGCTAAGAATGGAGGTCTTTTAGGAACTTCTATCTCAAACGTATTGGTACGTTTTGTTAATGAAGCAGGAGCTTCTTTAATTGCTTTAGGCTTATTTCTTTTATCAATAGGCTTTGTTCTGCAAAAAAGGACTTTTGAGATTTTAAAAAGCGTATCTACTTTAGGTATTAAGTCGATTAAATTCATTTTTTTATATCTCCCTGTTGCTCTATTTATTGCCCTTTGTAGTATTTTTTCTTTTGCATCGAAAGTTATAAGTGCAGCTTATTATTGGTTCGTGAGTTTCTTTGTTTTCGAGGAAAGAGAAGAAGTAGAAACGATAATAGAAGAGCAAAAAACAATTCCTAAGCCTAAGAATAGAAGAAATATAATTAAAGAAGAGAAGAAAGTAGAAAGAGAAGAGATTGAACAAGTTAATTTAATAGTTAAGCGTAAAGAAAAGAAAAGAAAAATCGATAGTGATTTATTAAAAAGAGCAAAGAAGTTTGTAAATCAAGGTAAAAAAGAAAAACAAGATTTTAGTTCTTATCAGTTACCAGAGTTTTCTTTTCTTGCGGAAGGTGAAAGTTTTTCAGAAGGTGACAATGATGATGCTTTAAGGCTTAAATCAGAACTTATTGAAGAGAAATTATCAGATTTTAATATTAAAGGTCGAGTTACTAAAGTTCATCCTGGACAAGTTGTAACCTTGTTTGAATTTGAGCCAGCACCAGGTGTTAAAGTAGGGAAGATTTCATCACTTTCAGATGACTTGGCAATGAGTTTAAGAGCTAACTCAATTAGAATTATTGCACCACTTCCTAGAAAGGGAACTGTTGGAATTGAAGTTCCAAATACGGCAAGAGATATTGTTAGACTTAGAGAAGTGCTTCAAAGTGAAGAATTTTTAAGTTCAAAGTCAATTCTGTCTGTTCCTTTAGGAAAAGATATATATGGGGATCCAGTAGTTGCAGATATTGCCTCAATGCCTCATATGTTAATTGCTGGGGCAACTGGAACAGGAAAGTCGGTTTGTATTAACTCAATTTTATTGAGTTTGTTATATAGAGCAACTCCGGAAGAACTTGGTTTAATTTTAATTGATCCTAAAATTTTGGAACTTAGTATATATGACGGTATCCCACACTTAAAAGTTCCGGTTGTTACTGATCCTAGACAAGCAAAGGCCGTGTTACAATGGGCAGTTATTGAGATGGACAGGCGCTATAAGTTAATGCACAAACACGGAGTTAGGAGTCTTGATGCATATAACAGAATTGCTAAGGGAGATGATGATGAATCTAAGGTAAGCAAGGTTGTTTCTCCTGAAGCCGTAGTTGATGCGGGAGTTGTAGAGCTTGGTGAAAAGAATATTTTAGAAGAAGGGCCGTTACACAAGCAATCTTCTGAAAGTATTGGTAAGGACTCTATTCATGGTGTTGTAGAGGAAATGGAGATTTTCTCTAAAATGGTTATTGTAATTGATGAGCTTGCAGATTTGATGCTTTCTGTAGGTAGAGAGGTTGAGTCCTTAATTGCAAGGCTTGCCCAAAAAGCCAGAGCTGCTGGAATTCATTTAATTGTTGCAACGCAAAGACCTTCGGTTGATGTTATTACGGGGCTTATCAAAGCTAATTTTCCTTCAAGAATTTCTTTTAGAGTGTCTAGTAGGATTGATTCTAGAACAATATTGGATTCAATGGGTGCGGAAAAACTTCTTGGAAAGGGGGATTCTCTATATATGGCCCCAGGAACAGTTGAGCTTGTAAGAACTCACGGGGCTTATGTATCAGATGCTGAGGTGAATGATGTAGTTAGTTTTATTAAAGACCAAGCGGGACCCCAATACGATCAAAACATAATCGAAGCTTGTGAAAGAGCCTTAGAAGAAGAAGCTTCAGGCGGAGCAGAATTGGATTCTGAAGGCTTTGAATATGACGCCTTATATGACAAAGCTTTAGAGTTTATTACAAGTAAAGGGCAAGCCTCAACTTCAATGCTTCAAAGACATTTTAGAATTGGCTACAATCGAGCAGCTAGAATCATAGATTCTCTTGAAAGAGATGGAATTATTAGTGGAATGGATGGTTCTAAACCACGAGAGGTGTT
>CALJRW010000125.1 GCA_937976335.1 uncultured bacterium
GAGATTCATTATCGAAATCTTCTTTTTCTAATTCTGATAAATTCTCTAAAAGTTCTTTATGATTTGGAGAAAGTTTTTTAGGAACTTTTACTTTAACTTGAACATGTTGGTCACCTCGTCTATTAGTACCAAGCACTTGAACGCCTCTATTTTTCAATCTAAAAATTTGCCCTGATTGTGTTCCAGGAGGTATTTTTAACATAACTCCACCATCAAGAGTCGGGACTTCTATCTCTGCTCCTAAAGCCGCAGTAGTATAAGAAATTGGCATTTGGCAAATAATTTCACTATCTTCTCTTTCAAAGAATGGATGATCTTTTACATTTATAAATACATAGAGATCCCCATATGGACCACCATACTGACCAGCTTCTCCTTCATCACGGAGTTTTAATCTTTGACCATCATCTATTCCAGGAGGAATAGTAACATCAAGCGTTTTACTTGTTGATTTTTGACCACTTCCTCTGCAAACCTTACACGGATTTTTTATTACAGATCCAAAACCTTTGCATTTTGGACATGGTCTTGAAATAGAAAAAAAACCCTGCTGCATTCTAACCTGACCAGCTCCACCACAATCAGTACAACTCTCTTCTGAACTTCCAGCTGCTGCTCCTTTTCCCTTACATTCTTCGCAAGTATCTTTTTTAGATAACTTAATTTCTTTTTTTGCTCCGAAAGCAGCTTCTTCAAAATCTATTTTAAGATCGTATCGTAAATCTCTTCCTACACGTGCCCTGGTTTGTTTTCCACCACCTGAAGCACCACCAAAAAAAGATCCAAAAATATCACCAAAAATATCTTCAAAGCCTTCAAACCCTCCAAAACCTGAATTTGCTCCACCTTGACCAAACGCAGCATGACCAAATTGATCGTACTTCGCACGATTATTTTCGTCACTTAGAACTGAATAAGCTTCTGTCGCTTCTTTAAACTTATCCTCAGCTTCAGGATTATCGGGGTTTTTATCAGGATGATATTTAAGCGCAAGCTTTCTGTAAGATTTCTTTATCTCATCAGGAGACGCAGATTTAGATACGCCAAGCACTTCATAGTAATCTCTTTGCGACACTATTATTCCTGAACTTCTTCAAAGTCAGCATCGACTACATCTTCATCAGCACCTGCCTCAGCATCATCCTTTTTAGCCTCAGAACCATTGTCAGAAGTGGCTGATTCAGCTGTTCCATTTGAACTAGCAGCAGAATCAGCTGAAGATTTAGCAGACTCATACATTTTTTCAGATAATTTATGAGTTTTTTGAGTTAACTCTTCCTTAGCTTTTACAATTTCATCAGAGTCATTTGATTCTAATGCTTTTTTAGCTTCTTCGAGAGCTTTATCTAACTCTTCTTTTTCAGTATCTGATATTTTTTCTTTCATATCAGACATAGTTTTTTCAGTTGTATAAATTAAACTATCAAGCTGATTTCTCTCTTCAATAATACCACGTTTTTTCTTATCTTCATCTGCATGTTCTTCTGCTTCTTTAACCATACGGTCAATTTCCTCATCTGAGAGTCCAGAACTAGCTGTGATTCTAATAGATTGCTCTTTACCAGTTCCTAAATCTTTAGCAGAAACATTTACAATTCCATTATTATCGATATTAAATGTCACTTCAATTTGAGGTACACCTCGAGGCGCTGGAGGAATACCTACTAACTCAAAACGACCAAGAGTTTTATTGTCGGCTGCCATTTCACGCTCTCCTTGAAGAACATGAATAGAAACAGCAGGCTGGTTATCAGCAGCAGTAGAAAAAACTTGAGATTTCCTAGTTGGAATCGTTGTATTTTTATCAATAAGTCTAGTTAAAACTCCACCGTATGTTTCAATCCCGAGACCAAGAGGAGTAACGTCTAAAAGAAGCACATCCTTTACGTCTCCTTGAAGAACCCCAGCCTGAATTGCAGCACCAATAGCAACTGCTTCATCAGGGTTAACACTCTTACTGGCATCTTTTCCAAAAATTTCTTTAACTTTTTCTTGTACCGCTGGCATCCTAGACATTCCACCAACAAGAATTACATCGTCAATTTTACTAGCAGCAATTCCTGCATCTTTTAAAGCCGTCTTACATGGCCCAGTTAATCTTGAAATTAAGTCAGAACAAATTGATTCTAACTTAGCTCTAGTAATTTTTAATTGAAGATGTTTTGGTCCACTAGCATCTGCCGTAATAAATGGAAGATTTACATCCGTTTCAGATGAAGAAGAAAGTTCATGCTTAGCTTTTTCAGCCGCTTCTTTTAAACGTTGAAGCGCCATAGTGTCAGCTTTTAGATCTATTCCTTGATCTTTTTTAAATTCATCTGCAAAGTATTCAACTAGCTTCATATCAAAGTCTTCACCACCAAGATACGTATCACCATTAGTTGATTTAACTTCAAAAACTCCATCACCAAGCTCTAAAATTGAGATATCAAAAGTACCACCACCAAGATCAAACACCGCAATTATAGTATCTTGGCTTTTATCTTTATCTAAACCATAAGCAAGTGCTGCCGCAGTTGGTTCGTTAATAATACGCTGAACATTTAAGCCAGCAATTTTTCCAGCATCTGTAGTTGCTTGTCTTTGAGCATCATCAAAATATGCTGGAACTGTAATCACAGCATCAGTAACTTCTTCACCAAGATAATCTTCCGCAGTTTGTTTCATCTTAGTTAGAATCATTGCAGAAACTTCTTGTGGACTCTTATTATCATCCCCTAATTTCACCCAAGCATCACCATTATCTGCTTTCACTAACTCATATGGTAAAACAGTTTTTGCATGAGAAACTTCTGAATCAGAAAATTTTCTTCCAATTAAACGCTTAACAGCAAAAATAGTATTTTTAGGATTTGTTACTGCTTGTCTTTTTGCAACTTGTCCTACAATTCGCTCACCTGAATCATTAACTGCAACTACCGATGGTGTTGTTCTTGCTCCCTCACTATTTGTGATTACAGTTGGAGTTGTCCCTTCCATTACTGCAACACATGAATTAGTAGTTCCTAAATCTATTCCTATTACCTTGCCCATTAAAATCTGTCCTTTAAGTAGAAAAATTAATAAATTAAAAAGCCTAACTACCCTTATCTTTTTTTGTAAGCCTTGAGTATTTTCAAATACTTAAAAATGCACTTAAAAACATACTTATAAACGATGGAGATTAACCAACCTTAACGCTTAAACAATTTTTGGGTAATTGTGTACAACCTTTAGTTAATCATTTTTAAGTAATAATTCAAGTAAAGTGGGAATATAGTATTTTATTTAAAAAAAATTATAGTAACCTATTGATTATATTGATAGTAAAGATATGTGCTGGCTAACGAGCTGATACTTAATTTTCTAGTTCAGTTTCTTCTATGCTATTTTCTTCTTGCGCTTTATCTTCTAGCTTTTCATCAACAACTGCTGCCGATACAACTACCTCTGCTGGCCTTAGAAGCTTATCTTTATATTTATAGGCTTTTTTAAACTCTTCAACCACTCTATTAGGCTCAACATCAGAAGTCTGTTGAATACTTAAAGCATTTTGAATGTTAGGATCAAAAGCTTCTCCTAAAGTAGAAACTTGAATAACTTCAAATTTAGCTAAACTTTCAACAAATTGCTTATGAATTAATTCAAGACCTTCTCGTAACTTGCTTTCATCAGAATCTTTATGCTCAAGAGCACGTTCCAAATTATCAAGAACTTCAACTATTTCGAATAATACTCTTTCGCCTTGGTATTTCACTAACTCACTTCTTTCTTTAATAACCCTCTTTTTAAAATTATCAAAGTCAGCAAGTAGTAATAAATACTTCTCTTTTTGTTCTCTAAGTTCTTTTTTTAAAGTCGAGATATTTGATTCATCGTCTTCAGATTCACCTGACTCACTATCAAGCTTAGAAAAATCTGCATCTCTAGTTTCTTCAGCAAACTCCGTATTCAGCTCAGAGTTTATATCTGACTGTTCTTCCTCATTCTTATTTATTTCTTCGTTTTCGCTCATAATTTACTATTTATAATCATCTTACTATAATATAACAAGAGTAGTGGAAGCAATCATACTAAGAACTTTCCCATTTGGGGAGTCAGATATTATAGTCAGGGCGCTCACAAAAGAGCGAGGAAAACTCTCATGCATTGCTAAATATGCAAGAAAGAGCAAAAAACGTTTTTTTGGCTCTATAGAAATTTTTGATTCTGGAAGAATTACAGTCAAAGAAGGTAAGGGGGATTTAAAAAAAATTGAAAGTTTCAATTCTCACTCAAAACTTTGGAAGTTACGAGAAAATTTAAGTAGTTTAAACCTAGCATCACTTCTTTGCGAAGCATATGATCACGTAATTAAAGAAGAACAAAGTAACAAGTCAGAAAATTCATTGATTTTTGAAATTTTAAATTTAGGCTTAGAAGAACTAACTAAAACAAAAGATTTAAAGACTATGTTTAAAATTAGTCATTTAACTTTGGTTAAGCTCTTAGAAAACACTGGATATCAAACTAAGGAAAAAATTAAAGCGCCGTCGATGAATAATTTTAAAAGTTTAATATATGAAATTGAGAAATTAACAGAAAGAGAACTTGCTTCGAAAGAGCAAGTTTATTTAATGTTTCGTAAGTTAGAGGATGGTTAAAGTCACTAAATCTCTTTAACTTTATTAATAAAATCTTCAGGAGTTAAAACATCTATCCCTTCACTAGAAACGCTAGGCTTATCTACTGGAGCAACTAATACTAAAGGAATCAAAGGATAACTTTTTTTGAAATTTAATAAGCCAGAAAAATCACTTTTTATTAACCTCGTATTTGATTTAAATTCAGCAGCGAGAACAATTTCTTTTCCTCTAATTAACAATAAATCAACCTCTGCACCTTTTTTTGTTCTCCAAAAACGCATTCTTAGATCACTTTGCTTATACTCTATAACTTTCCTGACTTCATTCATTAAAAATTGTTCAAACATAAGTCCCTTATCATTAGGACTTAGTTCTTTTGAAAGCAAATCTAGAGAGGCTCTACTAATTCCGTTATCAAAAAAATAAAATTTAGGTTGCTTGCTTAGCATTTTGCTAGTACCAGCTACATAAGGCCTTAAGAAAGAGCCTATTAACGTATCTTCTAGAATTTGAAAATATTTTCTTACATAATGCTGAGACAGGGCTGATTGCGATGCAACTTTAGATAAGTTTAGGCATGTTTAGTTCTTTTTTAGGATTGATTCTAAAAAATCACTACTTTTTGATACTGAATTTTAAGTTTGTTCAAGAGTGTTAATATTTTAATTGGAGTCTTATTTGTAAAACTGAGAAATTAACAGAAAGAACAATTGCTTAGAACATGAATAATAGTTAAGAAGCGTATACGAAAAAACTAACTATCCTTCCCACCACCAGAATCAGTCTTAACTGGATCAGTTTTAGCAACACTCTCCACCTTACTATCACTTTTTGTCTGAGAATCGTTTTTTTTAGAATCGCTACTATCCTTGCTCTTAACTGCTGCAGTTCCCTTAGAGCTACTAGAAGCACCAGATCCACTACCAGAACTTCCATAATCTGTCTTATACCACCCACTTCCCTTTAAATGAAAAGAAGTTTGAGAAACTAATCTCTTAATAGATTTCCCTGAACATTTTGGGCAAATTTTAAAGGCATCTTCAGTAATTTTTTGAATTTGTTCAAAAACTCCGCATTCCTCACATTGATATTCGTAAATAGGCATTAGCTTCTCACCTTCTATAGTTCTTGGATAATCTGCGCTCTCTTCATTTGATTGCTATAATCAAAAATGCTCTGCACAACAAAAGTTCTTAAAAAACTTATAATAAGTAACAAAATTATTGGGGATAGATCAAGAGAGCCTATATTTAGTGGAATTATCTTTTGTATTGGCTCAGTAAACCTAAATAATGGGTCTGTTGATTGACGAATAAAACTAACAATTGGATTATAAGGGTCAGCATTAAGCCAAGATATTACTACTCTTGCTATAACTAAAAGAAAAACAAAATTTAGAACAATATCTAATATAACAGCAATTGAATTAAGAAAATTTGCTAGTAAAATCATGTTCTTTCTCCAAATATAAGCGAACCAACTCTTATCACAGTAGCACCTTCTTGAACTGCAATATCATAATCTCTAGACATTCCCATACTAAGCTCAATTTCACTACCAAGTATTTCCTTAACTCCTGTCCAAATAGCATACATTCTCTTAAAATCCTTTCTCACATCTTCTCTATTTGTATAATATTCTGTAATAGTCATCAAACCAGCTATTTTCAAGTTATTATATTTTAAAGTATTTGTTAAAAAATTAGAGTTTATCACATCTTGCGAAAAACCATCTTTGGAATCGTCTTTAGAAATATTGATTTGTAAAAAAACGTTTTGAATTTTATCTATTTTCTTTGCTTCTTTGTCAATTAGTGCAAGATGTTTAGAAGATGAAACTGACTGAATACAGTCAAATAATTTAACAATATTTTTAATTTTATTGCTCTGTAATCTCCCAATAAAGTGACTTTGAAAAGGCTCAATTAAACTATTTAGCTTAATTTCATATTCTTGCAGATAAGATTCTCCAAAAATTGGATAACCTCCAGTAGTTTCTAAATACTTAGTTAAAGCATTCATTTTTTCATATGTTTGTTTTTTTGAGACAGAAACTATTTTAACATTTTCGTCATCAATTTTTTTTACAACACTTTTATAATTTTCAATTATTTTAGATAACATTATAGCTTTTTAGAACTTTTATTAATTCAGAAATGTTTAAACCAACTACATTAGAGTAAGAACCACTTATACTAGAAACAAATTGTGACCCAATTCCTTGAATAGCGTAGGAACCAGCTTTACCTTCAGGTTCTCCTGTTTTTATATAATTATCAATTTCTTCTTCAGAAATCTCAGCCATTAAGACTTTGCTTTCAAAACTTTTAGTAATTTCTATACTTTGTTTTTTACAAAGCACTGTAAAAGCACTCCAAACAGAGTGAGTTTGCCCAGACAATTTTGTAAGCATACGTTTTGCGTCATCTTCATCTTTTGGCTTCCCTAGAATTTGATCACTTAGAGCAACTACTGTATCAGCTCCAATAACGTATGATTCAGGGTAATCTTTTGAAACAATTTGAGCTTTTAGAAATGCTAGTTTTTCTACCATTTCTTTAGGTGATTTAGTTTTAACTATTGATTCATCAAGAGACGAAGGGATAGCTTTAAAGTCTACACCCATTGTATTTAGAAATTCAATCCTTCTTGGAGAAGATGAGGCTAAAACTAGGGTATTGTTTTCTTTTAATTTAAAAATTGCCATAAAAAGAGTATAGACTTAAAATATT
>CALJRW010000126.1 GCA_937976335.1 uncultured bacterium
ATAGAAAAAAAAGAGATAGCGGAAGAACCAATAGAAACTACAGAAGAACTCACTCTAAAAGATGTAATCGAATCTCAAACTAAAGGACAAGAGGAAGCGAAAATAAATAAAAGAAAAGAAGAACTTGAAAATATAAATAAAAACTATGAAGAAGCACTTCAGAAGTATCTTGGAAATTCTACTAAAGCTGGTGGAGATGGTTTTGGGTCAAGTGGTCAGGGTGGAAATGGCTTTGGAGGAGGAATAGTTAAGTCTCCTGAATGGTTTAGGTATAAAAGATCACTTGAAAATGCAATTAGACAGGGTTGGAATTGGCACGACAATTCAAGTAATCTTGTAGCAACAGTTTCTATGAAGATTTCTCCGACAGGCGCTCTAAGTGGAATTAGGCTTGCTAAAAGTTCTGGTAATGACATGTACGATGATTCGATACTAAGGGCGGTTAGTAAGGCCAGTCCCGTACCAGTTGCCCCTTCACATATATATCCTGATTTTAAGCATATTGAGATTGATTTTAGGCCGGAATGAGCCTTAGGTTTTCTTCTTTTTAGTTAAATTATGTAAAAGGTAGTTTTACCGATTATATGACAATACAGAAAGTGCTCTTTCTTATTATTTGTGCAAATTATCAACTTATTATATTACTTCTTTATATACTGATCCCTTCGGGGAAAGAGAAAGTCAAAAAAAGCTCTTTTTGGAAATTACTTTTTGGACTTTCTGTAACTTGTGAATAAATTAGTAAAAAACTAATTATATTTAGATACTTTATTGAGAGGCCAAATGTATAAATGTTTAAACCTTATCCTTCTTATTTTTGTTTTTGTTCTCACTCCCTGTAATAATATTAATGCCCAAACTAGACTAAGTGTTGATGGCGCAGGAAGACTATACCCCATTGCAGTTCCTCAGCTCTGTCTCGAAGGTATTGACTCAGAGGCTAGAAAAAGTATTCCTGAAAAAATTACTAGAAACTTAGATATATCTGGATATTTTCAAGTTCTTAATTCGAATATGTATATTGAAAGTCCAGGAAAATGTTCAGCCCAAGATGGATTTGCGTATTCAGATTGGAGCGTTTTGGGTGTCGAAGGTCTAGTAAAAGGAATTGTTACAAGCGCAGGTGGTGGTAATTTAAGAATACAAATGTTTTTACATGATGTTCAAGTTAAAAAAGTTGTATTAGGTAAAGAATATACTGCCGACCCTGGGCAGTTAAATAAAATAGCTGACAAATTTTCTAATGAAATTATGAAATTTTTTACAGGAATAGAAGGGATTTTTGGAAGTCAAATATCATATTCTTCAAAAGTTGGTAGATTTAAAGAACTTTTTGTAGCTAATATAGATGGGACAGACGTTAGACAGCTAACAAACGATAGAGGTCTTGCAGTTTCTTCATCATGGAATAGAAATGGAAGAGAATTGCTATATACAAGTTACAAAAGAAGAATTCCAAATATTTTTTCTTTTGATCTAAATAGCAAACGCGTTAGACAAATTACAAATGACTCAATGCTGCAAGTTGGCGCAAGAACAACGCCTGATGGAAATATAGTTTTGTCGAGAACTGCAGGTAAGGAGTCTGACATTGTAACAATTTCAAGTTCTGGTACAGTTCTTAGAAATTTGACAAAGAACAATGGTGCTATCGACGTATCTCCAAGCTTTTCTCCAAGAGGCGATAAAATTGCTTTTGTTTCAAATCGAGCTGGCAGCCCTCAAGTTTATGTTATGAATTCCGATGGTTCAGGTGCAGACAGAATTAGCTTTGTAAATTCAAATTACTGCACCTCGCCCGATTGGTCTCCTCAAGGAGATTTAATAGTTTTTGTATGTCGAGGAGACAGAGGTTTTCAACTTTATACAATTAATCCAAATGGTGGTAATGCAAGACAGTTAACAAGCCGTGGGAAAAATGAAGATCCATCATGGTCTCCCGATGGAAGATATATTGTTTTTTCGTCAAACTTTGGAAAAAGTTCAATATATAATTTAGCTATTATTAGAAAGGATGGATCTAATATGAAGCAAATTTCTTTCGGAAGAAGTGGAGATTTCGATCCTTCATGGGGGCCAGTACCTAAGTAAGTACTTAAAAACACACTAGTTTAACTCAATAAAGGGGCTTTAAAACTAGTATATTGATTTATTACAAAAAAATAGCTTGAATTAAGGTGTTAATATACAAATATTTTACTATATGACTATCTTTAGACCATTTAGTTTTTAGGAATAGCTAGTCAACATAAGTTTGGTTATTATGGGTTTAACTACTTATGCAAATTGTATTGTTAATGGTAGTTATAACGTAGGTAATTTGTAGGTTATAAATTACTGCTAATGATTTAGAAGTTTTTTATCTTTTTTTAGGAGATTAACAATGACGTTAATAAAGTCAGCGACGTTAATAAAGTCAGCGTGTAGGTCTGGATTTCTTGTACTTTTAGTTTCACTTTTATTTGGTTGTTCTTGCAGAACAAGAAATGTTGGCCCAGGAGATAGTAATAGTAACATCTCAACTGCGACTTCTGGAGTTTATGGCGAAGATGGGATTCAGATACCTGAGCTTTCAGATATTTATTTTAACTTTGATTCTTATGTTCTTAGCGGAACTGCAAGACAACAAGCAAATACAGCTGCTGAATGGCTGCAAGCAAACGATCATATAAACGTTGTCCTTGAAGGTCACTGCGATGAGAGAGGAACAGCTGAATACAACATGGTACTTGGAGCTAACAGAGCAAGAAGTGTTTACGAGCATCTTCGTTCTTTAGGTGTCGATTCAAGTAGAATGAGTACAGTCAGTTATGGTGAAGAACTTCCTCTAGACCCTGGACATGATGAAAGTGCATGGTCTCTGAACAGAAGAGTTCATTTTGATATTAACTAAAGGAATACTTTAGTTTTATTTGATTATTTTGTTGAGGAGATAATGATTCTGCTAAGAGTTCTAGTATTGTTTGTTTTAGTTTGCTCAAGTCTTATTTCATGTTCTGGAAAGACGAAAGCTATTTCTAATAATGTAAACAAACTTAAGGGAAACCTTAAGGACATGAGAAATATTGATGCTGAGCAAACTGGAGAAATAGCTAGCTTGCGCCAAACGATAAGAGAGCTTTCTGGCAGAATCGAAACCTTGGAAAGAAATCAACAGCAGTTAAGCCTAAGACAGAGTTCGAGTTATCCACCTGAAGATAATTCATATAGAGGGAATGCTGCGGTCCAGTCACCAGTTTTTAACGAAAATGTAACTTCCACTGCTATTGATATTCCAAATTTAGCTTTTATTTCTGACCAAAGATTAGCTGTTCAGCATAAGATTAACGGAGATGAGAATTTCTATAATGCACTTACCTCAATTGGAGAAGGAAACTTTTCGAATGCCCTAAATCTTTTAAATTCTGTTGATTTAAGTAGGCCTAGCACTCCAATTTCTACTGCTGGATTTATTTCTTTTTGGAAAGCTGTTGCCTTTGAAGGCACAGGTAAGCCTTATGAGGCACTTAGACATTATGGAGAACTTGTGAATAACACTCCAAACCATAAAAGAGCAGGGCTAGCTCTTTTAAGACAATCAAAGCTCTTTATTAGTCTAAAGGATTATAATACTGCTAAGATTGCTTTGCAAAAATTAGTAAACCAGTATCCTAATACAAAAGAAGCTTTTGAGGCTAAACAGCTCTTAATAAATCTCTAATTATAATTATTTAGTAGCTAGCCAATCAAGTTTAGCTACATATGAAGTCCAAAAGGCTCATTTAAGTAAATTACTTTCTATAATTTGCAGATATTTATTTACTTGGATATCCTTTAAAAGTGTTAAAAATATATAGAAAATCAATACCTGAGTCTTTTCAGTCTTCATACAATATCCTTACACTGGGAAGCTTCGATACTCTACACCTCGGACATCAGTCAATATTAGAGAGATTAAGTGATAGAAAAGATGAACTTCGAGAGAAGGGGGTCAAAAAAGTAAATACTATTTTACTTACATTTTATCCAAACCCAAAGAAAATCATAACAGACCCTAACTATAAGTATCTTTTTTCTTTAAACGAAAAAGTAGACATTCTTAAAAAATTTAACTTAAATTTACTATATTTAGTTAAATTTGATTTAGCTTTATCAAAAATAGGAGCAGAAGAATTTGTAAATAATTTTTTATTAACAAAAGCAAATATAGCAGAATTATTTATTGGCCCTGATGCTGCTGTTGGACATAAAAGAGAAGGGGACGTAGACTTTTTACAAACGATGCTTAGAAAACGAGAAATTCCAGTTAATTTAATTGATTTTAAAAAAGAAAATAATAAAAAAATAAGCACCAGAAATATAAAAGCATTAATAGCAGATGGAAAGCTTGAAGAGGCTAAAAAACAGCTTGGTAGAGATTATAATATAATTGGTCGAGTTGTTACGGGAGACAGTAGAGGTAAATCTCTAGGATTTCCCACTGCAAATATAAGCTATAATAAAAACAAGCTCCTACCGCCGAATGGAATTTATTCAGGTTTTTTCTACCTTAATGGAAAAAAATATTTAGCTGCTTGTAATATTGGAATAAGCCCTACCTTTACTGGGGAAGTGACGCGAGTTGAAGCTCATTTACCTGATTATAAAGGTACTGATTTTTATGGGAGTAAGGTAGAACTTAAACTTACTAAAAAGATTAGAGATGAAGTTAAATATACAAATATTGAAGATTTAAAACGACAGATAGAGTTAGATATTAAAATAATTAAGGAGAGTCTCACTTGAGTTTTCTAAAAATTGACTTTTATTTTAAAGGCGAATCTCAGTTAAGATTAGATTTAATACTTTCAAACTATCTTGCAAATAATTACGAAACAACTTTACTTTCAAGGTCAAAAATTCAGAAATTAATTAAGGCAAATCAAGTTCTAGTTAATAAAAAAATCCAATCAAAGCCTTCTATCCTAATTCAACCTGATAGTTTTATTGAACTAACTATACCTAAAGAAAAATCTTTAGAGTTAGAGCCTTATGATTTTCCGCTTAAAATAATTTATGAAGATGACTCACTTTTAGTATTAAACAAACCACATTCAATAATTATGCATCCCGGAGTAGGTGAAAAACGAAAAACTATCCTTAACGCTCTAATTCACTATGCAAGAGGTGAGTTTAACCCAAAGCTAGTTCATCGTTTAGATAAAGATACTACCGGTCTTTGTCTAATTGCAAAAAATGAGGATATTTTAGCAAAGCTTCAAAGCGACCTTAGGGAAAGAACTGTGGTAAGAGAGTATTTAGCTTTGGTGCTTGGTTCTCCAAAACAAAATAAAATTGTTCAACAAAAAACAAGCGGAAAGTTAATAGTTAATTTAGGAAGAGACTCAAAGAACAGAACGCTTATTTCTGTAGTGGATACAGGGGGTAGAGAATCTATTACAGAATGGGAAAGGTTAGATAATTTTACCTATGCAGCTTATCTTAAAATAAAACTACAAACTGGGAGAACTCATCAAATTAGAGTTACAATGAATCATCTAAACTCGCCAGTTATTGGTGATAGAAGTTATGGAAATTTTTTTGCTTTACCAAAAGATCTTCAAAAGATTACTTACAATTTTGGTAGACAAGCTCTACATGCTGCTATTTTATCTTTCGAACATCCTTTAAGTAAAGAAAAGCTTTCGTTCTCAATTGAGCCTCCAAAAGATATGCTTAAATTAATCGAGATGTATAAAAATTATGAGTAACAATTTTAAAACTAAAAAAAATTGTGGCTTTGAAGTTATTCAAAATAAGATTTGGCTCGATAATAATGTTCGACATGGTTTTTACGGAAAAGCCTTTAGCTTAAGTAAAGAAACTATTGATCAATCGTCAAAGTTACTAAAAGAAAAATTTAAAGTCGATAATTTTATTGTTCCATTTTTGAATCATGGAAATGAATTTGTTGAGTTCGATACAGATGATAGTTTGAAAGCTTTTAATCGCTATGAAAATGAATGTGATGCAGTGATAATTAGAAAATCAGCAAGTACTAAAAATTCATTTTTTGGCATTCTTACAGCTGATTGCCTGCCTATTCTAATTAATACTCAGGAAGCCTACGCTTTAATTCATTCAGGTTGGCAGGGATTAACGAATGGAATAATTGAGAGAGTTATTACTCGTTTAATCGAACTTAACAAAGCAGAGGCTTATTTTGAGCTTCTAATCGGGCCTTCTATCTCAGTCTTTGAATATGAAGTGAAAGAAGATGTTTTAAGCCAAATTCCAGCTAATTCATTAAAATATATAAAAACTGAAAACAATAAGACTTTTCTTAATCTTGCTGCGACTGCTGAGAATCAAATTAATAGCCTATTAAGAAATCTCTCTTTTAATTTAGAAGTAAGTAAAGTTTGTACAGCTAAAACCCCTTTATTTAACTCCTATAGAGCTGATAAAACCCTTTTTGATAGAAATTTATCATATATTATAGCTTAATTTTTTTTAAGATAGTACACAAGAAAGTTAAGATGCTGAAATGTTTAAAAGAAATTTAAGGCAATATTTCGTTAAACACAGAGTTATTATTCTCTCATTGTTTTTTTTCTACAACCTATACAGAATTTGTGCTATAATAAATCTTGTCTTATGAAATTACATTTTTTTCAAAATTCAGACACTTCCAAAAAATATTCAATCAAACTTTTAAACCTTTAGGAGAACTGTATGGAAAATAAAGATCGAGAGCTAGTGTTAGAGCTAATGGTACACAATAAACAATTGTCAAGATTGCACGACGAACATGAGAAACTAGAGCTTGAATTAAAAAAATATTCTACTAAGGTTTATTTAACAGAGGCCGATCAGATTGAAGAAAAACGACTTAAAAAAGAAAAGCTTCGAGGTGTTGATGAGATGATGATTATTCTTAGAAATCATAGAGCTAGTGAAGTTAAGGCTTTGGCAGCTTAAGATTAATTAATTTAATAGTTTTTTTTATTAATAACCTGAATTCGGGATAAGAGAGCTTTTTCATATTAGTTACCTAGCTCTCATACTAGAAAATAATATAAAAAGCTCTAATGTCGTTAGTTAAATAGTGTTAGCTATCCTACCATTTTTCATTAATATCCAAACTGACTCAGGTTTTACATAATTTCGGAGAATATTAGGACCTTTAAGTGTGATACCTGTTGGCTCTCCTTTTACGTCTATATCAACAAGACCATCTTTAGTATCGTAATTAAAAGAAGTATTATTTAAAGAAAGAGCAATTCGAATGTATGGTACATACAAGCTTTTCTCTAAATTTGTAACCTTTATCTCTTTTGTTCCAGTTCCTTTTATAAATCCTGGGCTTACATTTGGCAAACTCAAATTAAGAGTTTCGGTCACATGTTTAGCACTTTCTGCAGCAATTTTTTCAGAATCAAAAGCACAATATTTATTAAGTTCTGGAGATCCAGAATATTTTTCGACATTTGCATCGGAGAATTCTATGGCT
This sequence comes from uncultured bacterium, assembly GCA_937976335.1. GTDB lineage: Bacteria > Bdellovibrionota_C > UBA2361 > UBA2361 > CALJRW01 > CALJRW01. The sequence goes on from CALJRW010000126.1 coordinate 7,472, forward strand.
TTTAATTCACGACCTTGATTAATGCTTAATAACATTCTTAGCGAAGAAAAGTAATCGACTCTACTTACATCCATTCCTAAAAAATTTCTTTCAGGTGAGGGACTCTGGAATTGATTTACCATTATTGAAAATTCAAAAAGAAAAAGGGCAAGAGCTAGTACTAGCCTAGCTCATGATACATTTTAAGCTGCTCTTCGTCTTGTACTAATACGATGAGTTGCATTAAAAATAGCCCACTTTGTTTTTTCCGGATCCATTCCTAGATGCCTACAAATGAAACGAAATGAGAAGATATGGTCCTCTTCATCCTCTTCGAAGTAGCTAACAGCTTCTTCTCGCAAATCACTAGAAGAATTATAGTCTTCAATGGCTCTTAGAACTATAGCTCTCATCAATTCGTGGACAGAGTTAAACCCTCGTCCTCCGTGGTACGACATATCCATCGTGGGAAGTTTCTTATTACTCACAAATAACTCCAGTGTTATTAAACTTAAATAACCTTCAAAAAACTGGAATAAAACCACTTCAAAACACGGTAGAAATTTATAGTTATAAATTTCTACAAAATGCTAAAAATAATCAGCATTAAAGATCGTCTATCAGTAGTTATTGTTTAAGATCTGATGTAAGTATCTTAGGAAACAAACAAACTCCTAATTACTTAATAATACTACATTTATTATAAAAGTAAATACATCGTTTTAAAATAAACTGCCTTAATTTTTAGGGACTTAGTAGGTTTATACCATTTTTATGTATAGTTTGTAGAGCCATAGCCATAGCTTTGAGTTATGGATTCTGATTGTTTGTTCATTTTAGTGATTTTTTGGGGGAAGTAGGAGTTTCAAGAGTTTCTTGAGTTAAAAGAGTATATTTAAGATGTGAAATACTTTCAGTCTTAATTACAGCAATAATTTAAACCATTCTCTCAGTAGTAAACTTCAAAATGCCTTTAAGATAATCTTTATAAATAGAACCTTTAAGTCTAACTTCTAAAACTTTTTCAGCCTTAGAAACGTAATCTAAAGCAAGAGCTCTTGCTTCGTCTAAAACAGGGCTAGTTTTTATTTCCTTAAGTGAGTTAGCAACATATTCATCAGATAATTCTGCATTAGAGTCTCTTAAGCTTTGTGCCAGTTTCGATCCGCTCTTAAGCCAAAGAACGTTTATAACTGAAGGTTTTCTCTCAATGATGTCAGTACCAGGCCTTTTGCCTAACTCTTTTTCAGTAGATATAACATCAAGAATATCATCTATTATTTGAAAAGCTATTCCTAAGTTTTTACCAAAATCTTGTAAGTCAGAAATCTCGTCATTTGACTGATTACTTAAAAAAGCAGCACAAAAAGTAGATAATTGAAAAAGAGAAGCTGTCTTTTTTTCAGCGATGAAGAGACTAGAATTTATGTCATGATCTATTTCATCTAGTGGAACTTCTAAGGCTTCTCCCTCAACTAAAGAAATACAAGCTTTTTCAGTTTCTTTAACTATTTCCTGAGCTAACTCTCCACACAATCCAAACGCTCTTGTTAGTAAAAAATCACCTGCAAGAAGAGTTAGATCGTTTCCATACTTTACTGGAGGAGCTGGCTTATGTCTTCTAACTGGTGATTTATCTATTATATCGTCATGCAAAATAGTAGCCATATGTATTAGCTCTATACCAGCTGATATTTTTATTAGATCCTGTGATATTTCTTTTGAACCTAATGCTTTAGCAGTAAGTAGTGTTAGTAGTGGGCGAAATCTCTTTCCTCCAGTACTTAAAGAATAATTAGAAATCTCGCATAATATAGGTGCGTCCGTAGTAAATTTACTTTTTATTAACTCCTCAACTTGGCTAAGTTCAGGAAAAGTATCAGAAATTTTTTTTAATATATTTTGCATAGTTATATATTTACTTTAATTTAATAGTTTTTTCAATTTACGCGATTTAAACTGAAAATTTAAATCAACTCCCTGGTAAAACCTCTGCAATCCAGCTAATTAAAGATGGATAGCTATTTGGTTTTCTAAAAAATTTACAATTATCGTCTTTTGTAAGTTTTTTAATGTCTTTAGTTAAAACTTCTGCAGAAATTGCGATGGGAGTTCCTGGGTTAATTTTTAAAATATCGTTAATGAGTTTTTTGGGTGTTAATGAAGTAATTGGTAAATCTAGAAGAACAATATCAACTTCATGATATGAATTTTCATACCAGTTAACTGCTTCTTCAGCATTTAAGAATGATTTTGATTTTAAGCCAACAGAATTTAAATATAGTTCTGTTAGCTTTGAAAAGGTTTCATCTTCATCAATATTTAAAGCTAAGCCTCTCTGATTTTTTGAATTTTCAGGTTTGTACTTTGGAAATTCCACTGTGAATTCTGTACCTTTTTCTACACTACTTATAAAAGATACATTTCCATAATGGCTATCAATTAAAGATTTAGCTCTAGGAAGGCCTAGTCCTGCTCCAAAGTTTCCAGCCTTAGTAGAAAACAAGGGATCAAATAGTCTCTTAAAGTTAACTTCAGCAATTCCTTCTCCAGTGTCTCTGATTTTTAGTACAATTAAGTCAGCAGCATCTTTTTCTTTCTCAGCTATTTCAAAAGTTAAATTTCCTCCATTCTTTTTCATTGCATAGAAAGCGTTTTTAGAAAATTCAATAAGTATAGACCTAATTGCAGCCCTATTACCGTTAATTATGAAGGAGCTAGTTCTTTTAGATTTAAATGAAATATTAACATTAGGAGGAGCTAGGGTTTTTAAAAATTCAATTGAACTAATTAATTCTTCTTGTAAATTTAAAGGCGATTTTTCTACCTGATTTGAAGATGAAAAATCACGTAAGTGCTCTATTATCTTCATTGCTTCTTTAAGTTCTTTTACGCTTCGGCCAAGAATTTTTTGATCTAAAACCTCAGAATCATCCGCTTCACTAAGAGTATTTAAATAATGGTAAGTATTTTGAAGCTTAGCAGTCAGTTTTTCTTGAATACTTTCTGCTATTGCTCCTAGAGTTTTTAATTTATAACTATTTTTAATTTCCTTTTCATTAGCTGAACTATCTTCAATTAACTTATAACGTTCAAGAGAATATCTTATAGATCTTTCTAAGTAAGAATATTCTAATTTATTTTTATATAAAAAATCAGATGTTCCTGATTGTAATAGCTCAATATCAGTTTTTCTTGATTTTCCTTGAGAAAGAACGATAATTGGACATGAAAATTTCAAGTGATTTGTCAGCATTTCTTTTGCGTCAACTTTATCAAACATATCTGCAAGTAATACAATATCCTGGGTTTTTGACGCTGCAATTTCTTTAAGCTTTTTATTTCTAGTTACATTAAATTTAAGTGATTTTATTTTTTTAAGACAAGAAGAAACTCTCTCAAAGTCTACATCGCTTTCTTCTAGTATTAAAATATTTATATCAGTTTTAGTCATTATGCTTAAGATTATTGTAAATTACATTCTAGTGAAAAAATATTTTAAATCAAGAGTTTGGTAGATAAAAAGAAAGCCTTACTTAGTTAACTTAAGCTGTATTCTTGTTTTAATTAAGTTAAAAATAGAATTTAGCTGAGCTGCATTGCTTGTTGGAGAGTAGGAACCTTGAGATCTTAAAGCAAAAGCATCAAGTTGATCTAAGCCAATATCTAAGTTAGCTAAAACTTCATCAGAAAATCCTTGACCCAGTGAAACATTTGGATCGTCCGGAGAAAGTGTGCTAGGTGCTAAAGCAAGTCTTGATAAAAAGAAATCCTTTCTCTGATGATAGTTATTAACATCTTGATAAGGATTTACAGCTCCTGGATCTGCATTTATTTCAGCTTGAGTTGGTAAGTCTGCAGGGGAGCCTAATCCAATAGTGTGTAGTATGTTACCTCTACTTCTAACAAAATCAGTCCAAACTATCGCTGAATTATATAACTGTTCATGCCAGATGTTTGTTAAAGAATCTGGATCTGCTGTAACAAGATCTATCGTTGAATGTTTATATCTAATGCCACCGATTAAGTTTGTAGGTTGGCCTGGGTAGTGAAATTGGAAAACATCATCACCGGCACTTGAGATCATAGCGCACTCTCTAAAGCCTTTGTACATATTGCTAGGTAAATGGGCCTGTGGTTTAGTTAAACTCTGAAAAAAAGAATCTCCAGGCTCATATATAAAGCCTTCTAAAAATAAGTCACCTACTTGTGCAGTAACACCAGGAGGTGCAGGATCCATATCAATAAGCTCATTATTTAATTCTCTTGGCGTTAGTGGAGTAGGATAATTATAAGGATTTTGCTGATATTCTGCTCCAGTTAAAAAATTAGTGTATCTATCTATCCACTCTGGGGTACCACGAATATTCCAACCTGGATTGTATTGCATACAGTTATTTGGATAAACCTCTTCAGGATTTATTCCTGAAGTTATAGCAGGATGACCATTTGTAAAAAAATAATCGACTGGAAAAGTTGAGTTGTTAGCAAAATTTACTTCAGCATTTGGAAAGGAAGTTCCACTAAAAATCCTAAAACTTTTCATTAAGGCTGAAGGAGCAGTTGTTGTCTCAGCAACAGTACCTCCACTATTGAAAGAGCTCCAAGAAGTAGAATAAAGATTATAATCCTTATCCCCAAACGTAGTAATATTACTAGGTGCATTAGCATTCTGCGGCAAAAGAAACCTTGCTGCAGTAGGAGCTCCATCAGAGAAAAGAATAAAATGAGCAGGATTTCTAAGCATTCCTCCAGCAAGACTTGGCATGTCAGGAGGGTGAACTTGATTATAAAAAGCTTCCATGTCAGCAAATGCTCTAGCCAATGCATCACTTTGGTTAGTTTCTGCTATTGCCACAGCACCTGTATCCAAAGAAGTGATTGCAGTGTTAACAGCAAGTTCATAAGCTGCATCATTTCTAGGTGCTGTATAATCTTGAGACATTGAAACTGCTACTTGAGCTACTCTATTGTATGGCACAATAGAAACTCTATCTCTTCCTAGTCTTAATCCAGTTACAAAATTTCTAACAGCATCTATTAAAAGTTTTTGTTTGGTACTTGGGTAAGGAGGGCAGGGAACGGTACTGTCTGTTAAACAAGGACAGTCTGTCTCACCGGCACCACAACGCATTGAATTGGAAAGATCTAAAAGTAAAGATATCCTTACTGGCTCTAGCCTACTTCTTGATTCAACATTAACTTGATTAAAATCATCAAAATTTGCTAATTCAACTATACTTAGAGGAACAGAGTGTATTAAAAAAGTTGGAACTCTTGATTCAAGTCTTACAGATAGAGAATCAATTGTATCAAATGTTCCAGGTTGGCCATCGTAGAGAAATACAGGTTTATTAGACTCACCAGATAGTGTCAGGTCTGTAGGTTGACCAAACATAGTATCGCCTTTACCACTTAAGCTATCTTGATAGTTTAACTCTCGTTCTAATCCAAAACCTTTACTTTGTTGATCGAAATTTAAAAGAGCAACATGTCCCGCATAATCAGAGATTGCTTTAGAATAATCGCCGGTCGGTCCGCAGTTACTAGTACATTTTCCAATTGCTATTCTATATCTCATTCCTGCAATAACAGCAGCATCGGCCGATCTTTGTAAATGAAGTCTCGCACGATAGAGCTTTGCTCCGTCTAATATAAAAGCAGCCATAGCAAGAATAACAACAAAGCCAATAGACATCATGACCAAATAAATTCCTTCTTCATTTTTTAGTTTTTCTGCTTTCATAACTAAATTATTGTTACATCATAAAAATCCGTATTTCCCATTGTTGCCCAAACTATGACTTGGATTAATGGGCTGTAAGGTATCCATACTTCTGAGACTACCATTATTTGGTGGCCAGCTACGCCTTCAACTACTCCTGTAATTGGGTTTTTTAAATTAAGTCTAGGATCTGGAGAAGCATTCAAACTTCCAATTATATCATTTTCAATTATCTGACTAGTTCTGTTTCCAGTAGGATTACTGTTAGCATCACAATCAGCTGCAGGAATACAAGAATGTACATTTGGCTGATACATAAAAGATTCGTAAGTAACTCCTGGATAAGGGGAGGTTACGTTAGTAATTGCTGGTGACGTGCCGAATGTAAAAGTATTAATCCCTCCCGGATCTGCTTCAAAAACATTAATTATAATTTTAGCATTAGTACCTGTTAAATTCCTCAAATAAGAGGTCATCTGAAAATGTTTCTGAGCAATACATCCTAACTCATCAACATCTGCACAATTTCTGTAAACTTCACTTGCAGATTCTTTGGAAAACTGAATTGCGGTTTTAAATATCTTAACAGCCCGGGTTAATTCTAATGCGCTTATGGATATGCCTAGGAGTACGGGAATAACTAAAGCGAGCTCAACTAGAACTGCTCCCTGTTCTTTCTTTCTATACCTCTTGTTATCTCTTTTTATAGACATAGACTTTTAACTACAAAACTTAAAATTTAGGTTCCACTCTGCTTAATGCGTATGAATCAAGAGAGAGTAAAGAGTGCCCAAAGAATGAAGCTGTTGGGCCTGTAATTCTAACGGCAAATAACTGATTTGGTAAGCCAAAAAAACCTAAATTATTAGTTGCATCAATCTCCCCTAAATTAGTTGGAAGATCTCCCGGAGTTACTAAATTTACTTCTAAATCAGTTAAATTTAAACTATACTTTTCTGCCACTTCTGTAATAACGTCCTCAGCCTTATTCTTAGCCTCCAAAGGGCTACAGGGACTGACTAAAGGCCCTGGGTCACAATCGTTAAAATCAAAGACTGAAATGCGTCTAGCAGCCTCATTAACTATGACTTCTGCAGTTGCAGTTTTGAATGTAAAATTCATACAAATTACACATAGAGCAAAAATTGCGATAAATGCTATAAATGAAATAGCAGCCTCAACTATCACAGCTCCACTTTCATCTACAATCAACTTATTGAATTTATTCATAATAATAGCTTAAAAATTTCAATACTCCAATAGCTTATCTGGGGAAGATTGGGTATTGATCCAGTTAGATAACGGAAATTGTTAATTTTAAGCCAAGAGCGCCCAATAATAACTCCCGATAATAATTTGTTTTTAGTTGTGATTTTAGTACGGTATCTGCTTAACCGAGCATGCTAGATCTTCAATGCTTGAGAAAACTCTATTGCGGCTCCAAAAGAGCTAGAAGAATAACAAAAAAATGGCGTCCCCAAGGGGATTTGAACCCCTGTCTTCACCGTGAAAGGGTGATGTCCTGGACCAGGCTAGACGATGGGGACGCAACAGAAAGGGAGAATAGACTAGAACTAGTTATTTAGTCAATAATGAAGCTGTGAGTAAAATTTCTCTTAAAAATTTAACAAATGTAGCTAATGAATGTGGCCTTGAAATTCTATCTGTATTGAGCTCTTTTGAAGAAAATACTACTGATATTAATAGCTTAAAAAGATGGCAATCTGAAGGTCTAAATGCAGATATGGAGTATATGAAATACAAGGCTGAAAAGTACCTTGATATTAAAAATTTACTTCCTGAGGCTAAAAGCGTGCTGGTGTTTAGTATTAAATACTCCTCAAAGAAGGTAGGAGAAAGACCTCTTGGGACAGGAAGAGTCGCAAGATACGCTTGGGGGAAAGATTATCACAAAGTTTTAAAAAAAAGACTTAAGAGTTTTATGGATCTCTATAAAAATAAACATAACAAAGAACCTAAATTTAGGATTTTTTCAGACGCCGTACCTTTACTTGAAAGAACATTAGCTAAAAAAGCAGGACTGGGATTTATCGGTAAAAACACAATGTTAATAAAGCCAGGAGTTGGTTCGTTTTTTTTTCTTGCAGAAATCATCTGGGATCAAGAAATAGAAAATCCGAAATTAACTTTAATAGAACAAGATTGCGGAACATGTAAACGTTGTATTGATAAATGCCCGACTGATGCTTTCTTAAATGAATATGTACTAGATGCTGGGAAATGTATTTCATATTTAACAATAGAAAAAAGAGATTCACTCGAAATACACGAAAGAAAAAAGCTAGGAGAATGGCTCTTTGGATGTGACGTTTGTCAAGAAGTTTGTCCATTTAATCACAGAGCTTTAAAAGAAGACTTAGAGCCTGACTTTCAAGATTTTGATTCAAGACATGGCGCAGGTCCATTTTTAGATTTGAATAGAATTATGCACATTAAAAATCATGATGAATTTACTAAACTTTTTGCAGGAACTCCTATAATGAGAACCAAACGAGAAGGTTTAATTAGAAATGCAATTTGTGTTTCGGTGAATACTAAGTATTTTGATGCTTTGCCTTCTTTAGAAAATCTTTTTTTAAACGAAAAATCCACTATGATAAGACAGCATGCTCTATGGGGAATTTTAAAAATGACTAATTTAGAAGGAAATAGCAAAAAATATGCTAAATTTATTGAATTAGGTAGAAAAGATAAAGAAGAAACAATTAGGAATGAAGTTAAATTAGAAAGATCTTGAGTTTAGTAAAAATCAAGGATTGTTAGTCTTTTCTACGACTGTTTCTGAATCAACTTCCTCTTCTTTAGCGACAACAGTTTTTGCTAACCTATCTGCAATGAGATCGAAAATTAAAGGATCTCTTTCCCTATATTTATTTAAATGATCTATTGCTTTAAAATATTCATCTCTTTTCTCATACCAATAAGCAACTAACTTAAGTCTATCGGTAATATATTTTTTATCCACATTTTTAGTTTCTGCTTCCATGTAAGTTGCAAGGGCTTTATCAATCATATCTTGTTCTAAATAAAGGTCACCTATATCTAAAAGATAGATGTAAGGATTTTCCCATTTAGGACGATCTTCATTAGTTAATCTTTCAGCAATATGATCTCTATAAAATGCTATTGCCTTGTCATATTCCTTGCTTTCTACAGATTTAATAGCCTTTTCTTTATAGGGACTAGAATATATAGAATGATAACAAGAACTAGAAAAATAAATTATAAGCAATAAGCTAAAAACTTTAAGATAATTTTTCATTTAAATACTCTATATATTCCTTTGTTCTTAATTTTCTTCCATCAGGTAAACTTCTAAATCTCTTATGAAGCCAAACCCATTGTTCCGGATGCATCCTAACAATTCTTTCAAGTTCATTATTAAAGAACTGACATATTTCTTCAATCCCAAAATCTTTTGGCACTTCTGAAAAAAACATTTTATATTTATTAGAAGCAACTCTTGCACAAAAAGTTGTAATAAAAATTGCATCATATTTTTTGCCTAATGCAATTAAACCTGTTGGGGTGCTCGCAGGAATGTTAAAGAAAGGAACGTGTAAGTTTGAAACTTGCGTGTCTTGATCTATCAAGCCTCCAACAACTTCATTAGTTTCTAGTGATTTTTTAATTTCTGAAATGCTCTTTTGTTTTGACTCTTTAGTTCCATCTCTCCAGTAACATTTAATTCCATAGTCTGCACGCATAGTTTCAGTTACTTCTTGCAGATGAATATTTCTAGTTTTTCTTGCAGTTGTAACAAGAGGTGCCCCTATCTTTATCATATAAGCTGCGAGGAGATCCCAATTTCCAAAATGCCCAGTAAGTGCAATTACAGGTTTTTTTCTTTTAATAAGCTCAGTGAATTTTTTTTCGTCAGGAAAACTTATTAAGTTACTACTATCTTTCATTATTGGCTTTAAATTTAGAGCTTCAAAAATCGTCAGAAAAATATTTTTATAGACAGAGTACACACTAATCTTTTTGCCATCTAAACATAATTTACTCTGCAACTCTAAAATTTGACTTTCTTTAGTTGAAATTAATGAAGCAAAAAAAGCGAGTATTTTTGCTAAAAGCCTTCTAAGACACAATGGAAGATTTTTAATAGTTTTATATAATAATATGTAATGCAAGGCGTTTTAGTCTTTTAAAGAATCTTTTAGAAGTAAATACTCGATAATTTTTTCTTTAAAGAGTATACCAACAAGCTTTTCATCATTCATAACAATAAAATTTTTATTAAAACCATTTAATATTTCCTTTGCAAGTGAATTTAAAGACTCCTCTGAATTAATTTTCTCTGCATCCTTGTTTAAAAAAGAGTTAACTAGGGCCTTTGGGTTAGAATGCATTGCCTTAATAATATTTTCTCTAGAAATTAAACCTAGAAATTCTTCCCCAAGCATTACAGGAAATAAAGGTTGGAAGCTTTTTGAACTCAAATTAAACGCAGATTTTACACTTTGTCCATGTTCCATAACCTTTATATCATCTATCTCAGTCATTACCTTACTAACCTTAAATTTTTCAGGTAATGATTCAATAGAATACAAGAAAGACTGTCTTGATATTAAATCAAGCAAAGTTAGGCTGGCAAGAAACAAAATAACATCTAAGGATAAAACGGAAAGTATCAAAAAGAAAGTAAGAAGACTATAACTTAAAAAACCAGGTTTTGGGTGTATTCGCTTTTTCGTAGTTTTTTCTGTAATCAATCTTAAAATTTTCTCTCCATCAAGTGGGAAAATCGGAAGCAGGTTAACAAAAAAAATAAAATTATTGTATAAAAATAGACGTTGTTGAGTAGAAAGATTGCTTAAATCTTCAACTTTAACGACAGCTTGGCCTTTTGAAAACAGTATAAGAGATATGATAAACGTTATTGCTAGACCAGAAAAAGTAACTATTATTTCTTTGTTAATTGAATTAGTTTTTTTAGATTCTGAAACACCACCAAAAAAATATAATGTAGTACGCTTAACTTCTCTTTTATAAATGTTCGATATTGCAATATGACCTAACTCGTGAGCAAGGATAAGAAACATAACGCCAATAAGAAAAATCAATTCTTCTAAAATGTTCTCTGATTTAGCTAACCCTTGAGCAAAAAAAAGAGCTAAAATTAAAATTGTACTAAAGGGAAGATAAACTTGAGTTCCGCCAAGGCGGAAAAACTTCAGTACAAAATTGAATTTATTTAAGATCATGGTTTTATATAGATTTAAGGTTACTATAAATATGATTCCTCTTAAATTCAAGCTGTAGCAATGAAAAGTAGAATCTGCTAACATTTTTCCATGTTAATTGTATTAATAGTGGCTGTAAGTGTTTCAATAGTCGTATCAGGTATATGCTCGCTTATGGAAGCCTGCCTGTATGCAGTACCTTTGGCTTTTGTAAAAAATGAAGAAGATAGTGGCAGTAAATCTGGAAAACTACTTGCTAAATTTAAAAATGACATTGGAAAACCAATTGCTGCAATTCTTATTTTTAACACTGTAGCTCACACAGTTGGAGCTTCGGTTGCAGGTTGGGCGGCTGGTGAAGTATTTGGAAGTAATCAGCTTATTCTCTTTAGTATTGTTTTCACAGTTGCTATTCTTTACTTAAGTGAAATTTTACCTAAACTAATAGGTGTTGTTTATTGCAGACCAGCTTCCAAATTAATTGCAGTTCCATTAAATATCATGATTAAGTTGGCTTACCCGCTAATTGTCTTGTCTGATTTAATTTCATCTAAAATAAAAGGAAAAGAAAATAAACATAGCTTTTCTCATGAAGAAATTTTAGGCATTGCGTCCATTGGAACAGAAGAAGGGGCTTTAGATCATTTAGAGGGTTCTGTTATTGCAAATGTTATTGGCCTTGATGACATTCTAATAAAGGAAGTTTTAACTCCTAGAGTTGTAGTTTTTAGATTAGAAGAAAACACTAAAATTGAGAGTTTATCTGACAGTATTTCAGGTTGGAATTTTTCAAGAGTTCCAATATTTGCTGAAAATAAACCTGAAATTTTGGAAAGATACGTTACTCAAAGAGATATCTATAGAGAACTTTTAAAAGGAAACGGAAAACAAAAACTTATAGATATATCTAGAGAACTCCCTACAGTTCCCGAACTTATGAGAGCTGACAAATTGCTTTTACAAATGTTTGAAAAGAGAGAACATATTTGCTCAGTGGTTGACGAGCATGGAAGCTTAGCTGGGATTATCACTATGGAAGATATTATTGAGGAAATCGTAGGACGTGAGATTGTGGATGAATATGATCAGGTGAGTGATATGAGAACTTTTGCTAAAATTCTTCAGCTTACTAAGCATAGAAAGAAGAAGTAAGGGAAAATTTAGAACCTTTTGCAAAATTAATATTTAAGCTTTTTAGCTGGACTCTTATCAACGCCAAACCTGCGCTTATCATAAACTTCAACCATCTGAACACTTGAGTGTCTTGAAAATTCTTGAACTTCTCGATGAGGAATTCCATCATGCAGGAGTTTTGTTATCGAAGTTGCTCTCGCAGAATGAGGAGTTAAAAAATCTCCAAGTCCTAAGCGTAGACAATGACCTTTAAAGATTCTGTATAAGCCGTTATCACTTAAAGCTGCGTCTCCAGGAGTATTAAATCCTTTTCCGGTATATCTAACAAAAACATAATCACCATCTTCAGCACCTTCTTTTTTTCTTTGAGCAACTAAATTAAGAAGGTTAAGACTAGCCCAATCAGGAAGGGCTTGTTCTGCATCTCTTTTTGCTTTTGTTGATCTGAGATAAATGAAAGAAGTACCAGATCCGGTCTTTCTTACATCTGCTATTAAAATATTAGTAACCTCATTCCTTCTCAAACCACCTCCAAAAAGAAGCGAAAGAATAGCTTTATCTCTTACATTTATCTTCGAATCTCCGTCAATTGAATTTATTAATTCAAAAACTTTATCAAAATCAAGCATTTCAGTAGGACGCTTTTGACCAGAATTAGAAGGGGGGACTGGAACCCTATCTACATCAAAGGGATTGTTTTTAATACCTAAATCAGAAGCTATTAACATTCTGTAGATCCTTCTTAAAGCAGCAAATTTTTTTCTAATTGTTGCATTTGAAAGCGTACTTTGCGTTCCATCTTTTTTAATATTTTGAACTCTTCTCTTACTTACTGCCTTTGATAAAGCTTTTTGACTACGTTTAATTCTAGGCTTGTTTCCTGGCCTAGATTCAAGCCAAGTTTTGTATGCGACTGCATGTATGTCGCTTGCTTTTATTATCTTAGTAGCAGCAATTTTAGTTCCAGGTACAGCTCCCAAGAATTCACAATATTCCTTAATTATTCCCAAATAAGTAATTTGAGTATTTTTTGACTTAAGTTGTAAGAATGCTGAAATTCGTAGCCACAACTCATGACTTTTAGAAAAATCTTGACTATTTATAACCTGAATTAAATCTTTAGACATAAAAACCTAAAAGTATTTTAATAAGTTATAGACTTTCTAACAAGTTATAAAGTTTACTTGTTCTAGTCTTTAAGGTCTCTAAATTGCTATCATTCTTAATAGTATAATCTACAGAAGTTAATTTATTATAATCTGGAATTTGTGCATTAAGACGATTTTCCGCATCTATTGCTGAAATTGCATCTCTCTCTATGATTCTATTCAAACAGTCTTCTCTATCGCTATAAACTAAAATAGTCTTTTCAATATTTGGATATTCATATTTAGATTCGAAGAATAAAGGCACAACGTAGAGAATAATTTCATTCTTATTTTCAAAACTCTTTAATTTTTTTTTAAATAATTTTCTGATAATAGGATGTAATAAATTCTCTAAAATCTTCTTTTTATCCTTGTCTTTAAAAATTATACTAGCAAGTTTTCTTCTATTTAGAATTTCCTTATTATCAAAAACTTCTTTTCCAAAATGTTTTCTTATTTCTGACAAGCTCTCTTTTTTGTTAATAGCTTCTCGCGCTAGCTCATCAGCGTCAATTATCTTAGCTCCAAACTCTTTAAAATACTCAGCTACAGTTGTTTTACCTGAACCTGAATTTCCTGTAAGAGCCACTAATTTGTTTCTCATGCCTTTAAGAGTACTTGATCTTTAGTATTTTCTCTACTACCGTTATAGAATGGTAGAAAAGGAAGAAACACTTACAGAAGAGCTAGATAACAATCTTGAAGATAATACAGGCTTGCAAAAAGAGTCCAGTCTTCATGAAGAACCAAATGTATTTGAAGACAAAACTTTAAATGAGACAAAAAGTCAAAATGACGAAGATGAGGATGAATCTGATGAATGGTTGGCATCGAGAGCTGATAAAACTGACGAATCTGAAGAATCAATTGAAGAAGAGCCTGAAGAAGAACCTGAAACTCTAGTTAATGATGATAAGGTAGACTTAGATACTTCTGAGCTCAAAACTACAGATTTTTCTAAGCAAATTGTTAAATTACTTAACCCAAGAAAACTAAGAAAATTAGAGCCAGTTAAAATACAGTTAAACGAACCAGTTCAGATTCAATTACAAGACATTAATGAATCAGTGAGCATAGACTGGACTGGTGTAAAACTCAAAATCTCTCATGAAGATTGTAAAGCTGCTTGTAAGATTAAAATGACTAAAAAAGATTTTGATAAACTGGTCAGCGGAAAACTTAATCCTCAAATTGGAATGCTTTCTGAAAATATGAAGATTGAAGGAAAGGTTGGTTTGGCAGTTTATGTCTTTAATTTGTTTGTCTAATTTCGACTTTAAGATATAAATTTACTGACTAAATAGTTAATACTAATAAGACAATTTGCAGAGACAAACTAACTTACTGTAATCACTAAGTAAAAGACTTAATTTTGTGTATAGCACTAATTCTATTAAAATCATAATATCGATTAAGAATTTTTAAAGTAATTATCTCTTAGAATTTGCTTTTTAATGTAACGATACTTGCTTTATAGGAGGAGCACTTGTCATCTAACGCAGCCTTAAAATTAGTAAAAAATGATTCATCATTTGTAAGTTCTTTTAATGAAGCTTTAGATCTTAGCTCGTATAAAGATGGACATTCCTTACATTACGTTATCTCTCTTGGTTCAATTGTAAACCCTGCAGCAGCGAGTCATTTTATCTCTAATTATAGCAATAAAGGAGAACTTATCTTTGATCCATTTTGCGGTGTTGGAACAACGGCATTAGAGGCTCTGATACAAAATAGGAATTCTATAGCAACAGATATAAACCCATTAGCCGTTAAAATTACAAATGGGAAGATAAAAGCTTTAAATTTCGCAGATTTCTTATTCTTTATTCAAACCCTTAATCTTCAAGGGCTTGTAGCAACTCCCGATATTGAATTTGAAAGTTTTTATCATCCAAAAACTCTTTCTGAAATAATTGTACTTAAGAACAAGCTCGCTCAAAAAAATAGCGACTTTCTTGAACTGATGGCCCTTTCTATTTTACATGGAAAAAGTTCTGGACATTTATCTGTTCCAACTTTTCCACAAGTTTCTATAAATTCTGAACAACAAAACAAACTAAATATAGAAAATGGCTTCTTTCCTGAGCATAGAAGTGTAGTACCAAGGCTCATTAAAAAAGCTGCTAACGTTTTAAAAGACGGTCTTCCTCTAGATTTTCTAAAAAACTCGGAAAAATCATACTCATTTGAAGCAAATGCGCTTAACTTAGGTTATTTAAAAAACAATTCAGTTGATTTAATCTTTACAGCTCCTCCAGAACCTAGTTCTAAAATTAACTCTAAAATTGAGAATCAATGGATTAGACAATGGTTTAATACTTCGGAAGATGAAGACTGGTCTAGTGTTAGATTTAATTCAGATGATGAGGATGAGTGGTTAGATTTCATGAATACTGTTTTAGTTGAACTTTGTAGAGTCCTAAAAAATAAGAAAAATTTGGTGCTCGAAGTTGACCCTAATAAGATCAGCACAAATAAATTTATAAATATGATTAAATCTGAATTAAGGGATTATTATGTTTTTGAAGGGCAATATCATAGCTACGGTAAACAGACAGCACTTCAAGGAACAAAGAAACATCTGAAGAAAGATTATTTAGTCTTAAGAAAGATTTAAATCAAAAACTTCCTGAGCAATAAATAGTCTTCATATTCATCTAGATCTCTTAAACTCTCTAATAAATAACTACCATAATCTCTGTAAAGCTCTATAAGCTTAGAAACTTGTTCACTCTCAACTGGAAAAATTCCTGAGATATCAAGAGATATAGCCTGTACCGGCATACCTAAAAGATAAAAACCTTCGTTTTTTAAAGGTCCAATTACTGATTTCCCTTGAGATACAACTCTACTTGCTCGTTCAAGATGGCTAACTGATAATTCAGGACAGTCAGAACCAATAATAATTGGATTAAAGCCTTCATCAGCATTTTTCTTTATTGAATTAACAAAACGATCGACAAAACTATCACCAATTTGTAGAAAAAAAGAAAAGTCCTTAGCATATTTTTCTATAAGAGACTCATCCTCAGGAGTAGAAAACCAGTGAACTTCAACTCGAACTTTAGGATTTTTTAATTTAAAATCGCGACAAGTATTAAGAGTTTTAGTTAAGAGATTGTTGTGAATGGTATTTGCCTGATCTTCAGTTAATTTTTCACTAGCTCTAAGACGAGTCTTAGCTTGAGTACAATTAAAAGGCTTTGTAAATATAATTATAGAGTTTGTTGTTGATATCATTTTTAAGTATTTGTAGTTATAAGCACATATACTGCTCGAACAAATAAATCTGAATTTATGCTATGCATAAATTTCAAGAAAAAAAACAGCAAAACCTAATGTCGAGCAGTATATCCTGAAAAAAAAGTATTGTCTTATCTCTTTACTATCCTTTCATGAGTTTAGAAAGGATAATTAGATATTTTTAATACGAACATTAGTTTTTTTTCTAAGATTAAGAACTAAACAAAGTCAGACTCTAATTCAACTCCTAATTCCTCCTGACTACGAGAAGAATCAGAAAGTGACTCTTTTTCTGAAGAAATATATTTAAGCAAGTAACTAAGATCGTTTGATACAGGTAGAGATATATGGGGATAGTTTTCAAAATTGGCGTATACTGCATAATGATTATTTCTTAAATAAGGCTGTATTCCAGCAAATCTAAATCCATAAGATTCAAGCTCTTTACAAATTTCAAGTCCTTTTTTATCTCTAAGGCTTACATAAAAACACGGATTATCAAATTTTTCAGTCGGAAGTTGGATTCTTTCACTATTCTCTTCAAGAAGTGCTCCGTTAATAAAAATTTTAGTTTGCCTCATATTAGCAGGCTTAAAAAACTCTATTGCTCTTTCATCATTTCCACTACAAGAAGAGAAATTTATAGACTTTTTGGAATAATTAGGATTGATACTATTTAATTCATTAATGATTAACTTTTCAATCAATAAAGAATGTTTATTAGGAATAAATAAAGGAATATTTTGACCTTGAATATCTTCATTTAATCTTAACATTAATGTTATTAAAAAGTTTCCTGAAGAAGAGGGGGTTAGGCAATATGATTTAAATTTATACTTTAAACTAAGAAGAGATAAGATTTTAGGGTGTACATGGGAAGGGAAGTGACAATAAATTAGAGCTTTTCCTTGTTGTTTTGAAACACGAATAGTATAGTCGATTAAATAGTCAGTTACTAACTCTAGATTATTTTTTTTGAAAGCAGGAAGAACTAATTCTGTATAGTTTTTGTTGTGTTGATCTTTTTTTAAACCTAAATGTCCTACAATCTCTCCCTTATCTTCTAAAACTAGACTAGTAAATTTTTTTCCAATCGAGCGTTTCCAAAAGTTAGAATCATATACTTCTTGTAGATAAAAATTTTGGTCGTAATTGCTTTTAAAAACTTCTATGAGCTTACTTATATTACCTTGATTGTCCGGACTAACCGCTTTAACTTTCATAAATGTAAACTCCCAAAGAAAATTCTATCTTAAATGCAAGCCTTAACCTAGCGTCTAAGGAATAAATGATTTGAATTTACTTTTAAATCTACTATGTAAAATCAAGCTAAAGTATTGT
>CALJRW010000127.1 GCA_937976335.1 uncultured bacterium
TTTACAGGCTAAACCCTGAATCTGAAGATAGTATGAGGGCCTGTGTCTTTAATTATATAGAAACTTGGTACAATAAAAAAAGAAGGCACTCATCGCTTGATTATATGAGTCCGATAGATTACAAATTTAAACATCAGAAAAGAGCTTCGTAATTTGTCTACTATTTTTGAGGAAGACCACTCTTTTGTTCAAACCAGCTATTCTTTCTTAACCAAATATTATTTCTCGGAGATGGATGAGGTAAGACAAAATAATCTGGAAGATAGTCTTTGTAGCTCTTAACAGTTTCAGTCAAATTTTTCTTTTTAATATCTCTTAAAAAATAATTTTGAGCATATTGACCAATGAGAATTATCAAGTCTCTTTTCTTTAAAGTCTTTAATACTCTATCCATCTACAATGCAGCGCACTCTAATCTTGGGGGCAAGTCACCACTTTTCCCTTTGCCTGGATAGCAAAAACCCATAGGAACTATCCCAAAGGTTTTGTTATTATAAAACTGTTCACTAGAAACACCGAGCCACTCTCTTAGCGCTCACCGCTAGCATCATCCCATGTAACTCCTGATTTATGGACTTTTAAACCAGGAGCCTG
This sequence comes from uncultured bacterium, assembly GCA_937976335.1. GTDB lineage: Bacteria > Bdellovibrionota_C > UBA2361 > UBA2361 > CALJRW01 > CALJRW01. The sequence goes on from CALJRW010000127.1 coordinate 595, forward strand.
TCCGATAATTATTATCTTAGAAGACGATGAAAAACTAACGACTGGACGTGGTTTCAGTGGTAATTGTTTTTTACAAGCCACACAAGACTCGATTTCTGTTACTAACTTTATTTTATATGACACTCTAATACCTCAGATATAAATTAAAAAATTAGTCTTTAACAAGCTGTTCACGCAAACGAACAATTTTAGATTGAAGCTCTTTAAAATCTTTCATAGAAAGTCCTATTTTTTCAACTACGGAGTTGGCGTGAGATCGAGATTCTTTTTCTAAGGTTTTTCCTTCTTTCGTTAGGGAAACCATCACTTTTCTTTCATCTTTTGAACTTCTATTTCTTTCCAATAGGTTTAAAGTTTCAAGTTTTTTGATCAGTGGAGTCAGAGTGTTAGATTCCAAGAACAGCTTTTTGCCAATATCATTAACAGATTGCACACCACCTTCCCACAAAACAGCCATCACTAAATATTGAGAGTAAGTTAGGCCAATATTTTTGTAAGCAGCTTTAGTCACTCTCTGCATTGCATTGTTTGCAGAATAAAGAGCAAAGCACAAAAAACCCTCCAACTTCATCTCACCCTTTAAACCTTTTCTATTAGCCATAAATAACCAACCTTTTAGCTATTTTAGCATAAGATTACAAATCGTGCACGACATAATCGCAGGCATTGACAATTGTCATATATCGACTCATTGTATCGCATGAGATTTAATCGTTAACGTAATAGTGGGGAAAAATATGAAAGTTTTATATATAGGTTTGATATTAAGCTTGGCTCAAATAGGGTGCACCACCAAAAGAGAGGTAAAAATGCAAAGTCGCAATGAAGTGAAATACGGCAAAGAAAAGGTTGATGGTTTAGATATATTCTTTCGTGAGGCTGGGACTAAAAAAACAAACCTCCCTACCTTGATCCTGCTTCATGGCTTTCCAAGCTCATCTCACCAGTATCGAGAGGTCTTAGCAAATCTTGGAGGAGATTACCATCTGATAGCCCTAGATTATCCTGGCTATGGCAATAGCTCATTTCCATTAGTAGATGAATACACTTACACCTTCGATAATATGGCAGAAACCATTGATAAGTTCTTGATTCAAAAAAAGATTAATAAGTACGTCTTAATGATTCAAGATTTTGGAGCTCCAATTGGCTTTCGTATCGCAACGAAGCACCCTGAAAGAGTTGCTGGCTTTGTTGTGATGAACGGCAACGCTTACGAAGAAGGAATCTCAAAAGAAGGCTGGGGAAAAATTTTAGATTTTTGGAAAGAAAGAACCCCAGAATTAGAGAAGCACATCATTGACAATGTCTTCACTTACGAAGGTATGAAATGGCAGTACACTCATGGAACAAGAAACCCTGAGGCAATCAACCCAGATAACTGGGATTTAGATTTTTTAAAAATATCAAGACCAGGACAACAACAAGCTCAACTCTCTATGTTTCATGATTATCAAAATAACTTAAGAAAATACCCTGAGTGGCAAAAGTATTTAAGAGACAATCAACCTCCAATGCTTATAGTTTGGGGTAAAAATGATGCCTTTTTTCCAGTTCCGGGTGCAGAAGGATATAAAAGAGATGTTAAAGATATAGATTACTATATTCTAGACACTGGTCATTTTGCTCTTGAAGAAGAAGCCGCCTTTATTATTGATAAAATGAGAACTTTTATGAAGACTAAAATAGTGAAATAAAAATTTTAAGTTAAACTCTAGAAATAACCTTTCTTTTTATCGAAAGGTTATTTTAATAGTTTGAAAGAGGTTAAGTCTTAGCCATGTCTATAAATTCGCGAATGTGATCAGGCATATTAACTTTGTTAACGTAATTAATTGAAAATTGAGGAAGCTTGACGAGTTCTTTATCAAAGAAACTTACAAGTGTGCCATTATTTACATAGTCTGCAACGAGCCTTGAAAAAACATAAGCGACTCCCAGTCCAGATAAAGCAAATGACAAAATACTGTCTATATCGTTTGCTATAATTTTTGATTGAGGAGTTATCGTGTACTCGCCTTTTTTACCAGTGAACATCCAAGGAGCTAATATATTAGATGATGTGATTTTAAAACAAAGACATTGATGGTTTACCAGATCATTTGGGTTTTTAGGCTTGCCATGATTTTTAATATATGAAGGCGCGGCAACCAAAGACATCTTTAACTTTGGGCCCACAGAAACGGCAAAAGTCCCATCATCAAGTAAGGACTTACTTCTTATGGCAAGGTCGAAATCTGAGTTTATAAGATCAATTTTTTTATCCTCATAAATCACTTCAATATTAACATCAGGGTATTTAAGGCAGTACTCGCTAATTAAGCTATCTAGAAAAAGTCTTGAACTACTTGTTGTGGCACTAATCTTAATTTTATGTTTTAAATTTTTGTGATGACGGATTCCCATTGAGGCTCTTTCGATTGCATCAATGGCAGGAGAGCAGCTCCTATAAAGAAGCTGACCGGCTTCAGTTAGAGCGATACTTCGAGTGGTTCTCTTTAGTAAATTTGTCTCAAGCTCATTTTCAAGTCGCTTAATTGCTTGGCTTATAGAACTTGGCTGAAGGTCAAGACCTCTGGCTGCAGCTCTAAAGCCCCCAGTTTTGGCTACTTCTACGAATATGGCTATATCATTGATTTTGTTTTTTCTCATTGTTCACTTTATCGATCAGCATGTTGCCCATTTCTCTATTTATATTCACAGCTAAATGAACGATTATCAAGTCACTAAGTTAAACAAGGAGACTTAAAAATGGGAAAAATCACTGAAATCTTCGTCTTAAAAATGAAAGATGAGAAAAAAGCAGCAAAAGTAAGAAAAGAGGCCAAAGAGGACTTCTTAAGCCTCGAGGGTGTTGAGACTTGGAAAACCTACACAACTACAGATAAGAGCAAACCCCAGCTATTTGCAGAGGTCTATACCTTTCCAGACTATGACACCGCAAAGGCTGTAACACCAGAATTTGCAAAACGACCAAAAACACAGGCTTTCCTAGCAGAGGTAGAAGAGATCGTTGTGGGCCAATACTTTACAGAAATTGATTAAAAGAAACTTTAACAACTATAAGGAGAAAGAAAATGAACATAAAAGAGCAAATACAAAAAGAAGTAGATCATTGGATGACAGTTTTAGATAAAGGAAACTTGGAGGACTTAATGGAATGTCTTCATCCTGAAGTTTTGTGCGCAAACGAGAAAAAACCAACATCTATTGGTATTCCAAAAATGAGAGAGAAATATTTTGGAGTTATTGAGAATTACGAAACAGATTCAGAGTTTGAAATGGAACACTTCACTGAGTTTGGCAATGTAGCATTCGTAATTGGTCAATTTAAAACAACTCTAACTGATCGTAAAACTAAAGAATCACGTGAGGCTGCAGGGCGCCTTACTCTTGCTTATTTAAAAAATGAAAATAATGAGTGGAAAATAGTTTTAGACATAGACAACAACTAAAAAAGGAAAATGAGATGAAATAAAAAAGGAAAATGAGATGAAAAAAATATTAACACTTATTGCTGCGTTTGGATTGATGGGGTGTTCAACAACACCTCATTTCAAAGCCAGTCATAAAATAAAGTATACTGTAGAAAACGTTGACGGAGTAAACGTAGAGCCTGTAAAACAAATTGTGTAACTGCTTAACATAAAATAGGGTTTTCAAAACCCAAGGAGTAAGCAGTTATGAAAATAGATATTGAAGCCATAGGTAAAGAGCTGGCTAAAAACG
>CALJRW010000128.1 GCA_937976335.1 uncultured bacterium
CCAAGAAAGCGCCCTGATTTATTGCCATTTAAGTCCTCATGACGAAGTTCCAACGAACATTCTGGGTTAAAAGAAGAAACTTGAGAGCTATGATTTTTTTGGAAATAATAATGTACTGACAATCGAAGGATAGGAGGAAGGATGATGCATTACGCTTAGATGGCAATGCTAAAACTAGGCTTAATGCTTTGCCTGGAATTACGGGAGCTTGGCAGGTGCAAAGTCGCTCTAATCTGTTGGATCTAGAAGGTGTTACCAAATGTGATTTGGAATATTTGAATCAATGGTCTTTATTGAATGATTTAAAGATTTTACTGCTTACTTTACCAAAGGTTCTTTCTGGTTTTGGTGCATATTAAACGTCTGATGTGAATTAGCTTCGTTCTAGTTTACTGTTTTTTAGCTCTCAGCTCTTAGCTTTTAGCTTTGAATAAAGATTAAAAATCTAAGTTTCTGAGATAGACAAGTAAGAAAATCTCATTTCTAGAGAACGTATTTAAAGGATTTCAAGGCTTTTTAATTCACATTAGACGTATTAAAAACGTATTAAACTAGATAACTGATGTTTACCGCACTAAATGTATTTGTTAGGACTGGTAATAAGATTTAGTAACTAGAAACTAGCATAATTTATTAGTAGAGCAAGAGTTTGATGAGATTTCTGAAAAAAACTAAATTTTGGCAACAAAATTATTTCATTTTACGAGAGTTTAAACATTTTCGTAAAGTTGCTTTTTTAGCGCTATTGCTCACTTGTATTGCTGCCGCTTTAGAGGGTGTGGGAGTGGGGTTGATTCTTTCTTTTCTCCAAAGTCTAACTGAACCAGATGCTGAACCAATTAGGACTGGAATTCAATGGTTTGATATCTCAGTTCTCAATGTAAATGGCTCATTAAATTTGAGAGTATATCGTATATCTGGCTTGATTTTTTTAACTTCTTCTTTACGGCTAGGTACCTTGTATTTTGGCAGAGTTTTCACGGCTAAAACTGCAATGGGTATTATTGACAGTCTGCGTCGTAGAATGTTTGAGCAACTTCAAAGTGTGGGATTAATTTATTTTGTAACGGCTCGTTCTGGAGATTTGACCTATCGAATTACTACTGAATTGGAGAAAATAAAACAGGCATTTGCTCATGTTGCGGTTTTAGTGCCTAGAAGCATGAGTCTAATTGTTTATGCATTTTCATTAATAGTTATTTCTTGGCAGTTATCAATTGTATCAATTTTGGCTTTCACGCTGTTGAGTAGCGGTATCTCAAGTTACCTGGGGAAGGTAAGAGAAATGAGTTTTGTTGAATCTATTGCGGGCAAAGAATTTACTTCAGTAGCGTTAGAATTTGTTAGTGGAATTCGTACTGTTAATTCTTATGGTACTCAGGACTTTGAAAGAAAGCGATTTTATGAAACTAGTAAAAATGTTGAGAAAACTGCAATTGAACTGGCTTTATATAAGGAAGCCGTACCAGTAATTATTGAAGGCTCGGTAATTCTAATCCTCGTCGGAATGATTGTGATCGCCTTTGCCTACTTAATTCCTAACGGAACAATTCAAGTTGCATCTTTACTAACTTTTTTGTTTGTTCTGTTCCGCCTCTTGCCTACTTTACGTCAAATTAGTAACTCCAAAGCGGCAATTAGTGAGTTTGCTGGCCCCATCAGGAGTATTGCTGAATTACTAAGAGTTGATGATAAGCCATATTTGACCAATGGTAAAATAGAGTTTCGCGGATTGAAGCAAGAAATACGGTTTGTTAATGTTAGTTTTGGCTATGAGCAAGCAGAATTAGTGATTAAAAATGTCAATCTTAGTATTGATGTTGGCAAAACAACGGCACTAGTTGGTTCATCTGGTTCTGGTAAATCAACCTTAATCGATCTGATCCCTAGATTTTATGAACCTAATTTCGGCACTATTTTTATAGATGGAATTGAAATTCACAAGTTAGATCTAGCTTCTTTACGCAGTCGAATTGCTATTGTTAGTCAAGATTCTTTTATTTTTAATACTTCCGTCCGTAATAATATTTCTTATGGATTAGATGATGTTGATGAATCTCAAATCATAGATGCAGCCAAGTTTGCTAACGCATTTGAATTTATACAAGATATGCCAGAAGGTTTTGATACAGTTTTGGGCGATCGCGGTATCAAACTATCTGGTGGACAAAAACAACGTCTTGCGATCGCCAGAGCCATACTTCGGGATGCGGAAATTTTAATTCTTGATGAAGCCACTAGTGCTTTGGATTCAGTTAGTGAAAAATTGATTCAAAAATCTTTAGCTGAACTTTCTCAAGGAAGAACAGTTATTACTATTGCTCACCGTTTATCAACTATTGCTAATGCAGATCGTGTAATTGTCTTAGAAAAAGGAAGAGTAGTTGAACAGGGAGAATATAAATCTCTATTAGCAGAGCGGGGAAAACTCTGGAACTATCATCGACTACAGAACGAGTCTAAAAGTTCAGCTTAGAATAACAGAAATTGTGAAATTATATGATTCTTACATAAAAAATATAAGAAGCAAACTAATGATTAAAGAAAGACTTTGTGACGCCCTTGGAAATATATCTCGTTCAATGCCTCATTTTAGAGGCAAGAATAAGTTGATGATGCTATTATTACCTTTACTCGTAGATAATGATATCGAAAAAGAATGTTTAAAAACGATTAAAATGCGCGATGGCACCATCATGCAAATAGATTTACGTAATTTTGAAAACAAGGTCTTTTTTACAGGGATATACGAACCTGGAGTTATGGATGTTTTGTTTAGCATAATTAAACCAAATTCTACTGTGTTTGATGTAGGAGCGAATATTGGTTTTTACTCGATAAATTTAGGTCGTAAGCTTAAAGAAATGTCGGAAGGTTCGAAATTATACGCTTTTGAACCTGTGAAAAACAATTTTCAGCGCCTTGAGTACTTAATTGAGTTAAACAAATTAACTAATATTATTACTCCGTTTAATATTGCCTTGGGTAATACACAAGGAGAAATATCCTTACATTTACAGGGAAAAGGTTCTACAGGAAATGCTTTTTGGATTAAAGAAGATCATGAAAGATCAGATCTACCTAATTGTTCTTCTAACATAACAAAGTTAGACACTTTTGTAGAAGAAAATAACATTGAAGAATGCGATTTAATAAAAGTAGATATCGAAGGAGCAGAGCTAGATTTTTTAAAAGGCGGTGCGAATTTTATTAATAAATATCGACCAATTATTTTGAGTGAATTTAATCCATATCATGTTCAAGTATTTGGATATACTTTCAAGGAAATATCTGACATAACATCTTCTTGGGGATATAAGCTATATGAAAAGAAAAGACTTAAAAAATATTTAATTCCAATTGAAAAAGAAACACTATACACTTCTCCAGAAATTTTAAATATCTTTATGATTCCCCATGAAAAAGCTGACTCTATTTCAAAGTTACTCCAGGTAAAAAAATGATTACACCTATAATTGCCTCGACTTGTCGTCGTTAAAAAGACTTAGGACGATAAAGTTCCCTTT
>CALJRW010000129.1 GCA_937976335.1 uncultured bacterium
CGTTGTAAAGGCTGACATTACCACTAATAATAGGAGTATTTAAAGCACTTGCAGCCTCTCCTAAACCTTCTAAACTTTTAGCAATTTCCCACATTACTTCAGGATTTTCAGGACTTCCAAAATTAAGACAATCAGAAATTCATAATGAAGAATCTGGAGCTTTGCCTGAAATTGATTATGATTTGGAAATCAAAACAGGAAATTGTGTAAGAAGTTTGATAGATTCTAGATTGCTTAACTCCTGTCACGATGTTTCTTCTGGTGGAATTGCTCTTGCTTTGGCAGAGTGTTGCTTTCCAGGCATTCTAGGAGCTTCAATAAAATCACTTGAAAATATAAATCCTCGAAAAGATTTTTATTTATTCGGAGAAACTCCAGCAAGATATATTGTTTCATGTTCGCCTCAGAATAGAGAAGAAGTAGTGAAAAATATTACTGACGCTGGAATTTCTATTGGCTTTGAAGGAAGTGTAGGTGGAAATGAAATTACTATAGAGGATTATAGCAGTATTTCACTTAAGAACGCACACTTAAATTGGATGAGTGGTTTAAAGGAATTTTTCTAATGGCATTTGATAAATTTAAAGAAGAGTGTGGTTTAATGGCTATTTATCGTCATAAAGAAGCTTCTAACTTATGTCATCTTGGTTTGCATGCTCAACAGCATAGAGGTCAAGAAGGGGTTGGTGTCATTTCTCAAGTTGATGGAAAGTTTCATGCTCATAAAGGTATTGGTTTAGTTTCTGATAATTTTGCAGATTTTGATTTTAAGAAACTGCCTGGTGATGTTGCTCTTGGTCATGTTCGCTATTCTACCGCAGGAGATCAAGATATAGTTAACGTGCAACCTTTAGTTTCTGAACTTTCTTTTGGTAATGTTGCAGTTGCTCATAATGGAAATTTAACCAATTTTGATGAAATGAAAGAAGTACTTAAAAAAGAGGGTGCTATTTTTTCAAGTAACGCTGATAGTGAAATAGTTCTTCACTTATTGTCAAAAGAACCTGCGTCTTCGCCTCCAATTGAAGCTTTGATTTCTGCAGTTACTAAGATAGAAGGAGCCTTTTCTTTAATTGTTTTATTTAAAGATAGAATTTTTGCTTTAAGAGATAAACATGGGTTTCGTCCGCTTTCCATTGGAAAAATTGGAGATAGCTATGTTTTTGCTTCAGAAACATGTGCTTTTGGAATTCTTGGTGCGAAGTTTATAAGAGACATAAAGCCAGGAGAAATAGTTGAGCTTACTGATGAAGGCGAGTTAAAATCTTATTTTCCTTTTGGAAACAATAAATCAACTCCTTGCATATTCGAGCATGTTTATTTTGCAAGGCCTAATTCCAAAATATTTGGCAGGCAAGTTTATAAAACTAGATTACAGATGGGAAGAGAGCTTGCTAAAGAAAATCCGGTTGAGGCAGATTTAGTAGTCCCAGTACCTGATTCAGGAGTTCCGGCTGCTTTAGGTTATTCCCAAGAATCAGGCATTGAATTTCAGTTAGGGTTAATTAGAAGTCATTATGTTGGAAGAACCTTTATAGAGCCAAAGCAGTCAATTAGAGACTTTGGTGTTAAGATAAAACATAGCCCAAATGATGAAATTATTGAGGGAAAACGCCTAGTTTTAATTGATGATTCTATAGTTCGTGGAACAACAAGTAAGAAGTTAATTAATATGCTTAAAAAAGCAGGAGCTAAAGAAGTCCATTTGATGATTTCTTCGCCTCCAATTACCGATCCTTGTTATTATGGAATAGATACACCAGAAAAGTCTCAGCTCATTGCTGCTAATAAAAGCATAGAAGAAATTAGAGAATACTTAGAAGTTGATTCTTTAACTTATTTAAGTGTTGAAGGCTTATATAAATCTGTTGAATCAGATGTTGGAAGTTATTGTGATGCTTGTTTTACTGGTAATCGTCCAGTGAAAATTAAAAGTGGTAAGAAAGACTCAGAACAGCTTGGGATGTTTAGCTAGTATTAGTAAGCTTTTATTTGTTGGGCGAGCAAGATCTTGGCGTAGCCAAGTCGAGCCTTACGTTAGCCATTAAGTTAGTCAGAATAACGATTTGAATATATTACTTATCCCTAATAAACTCATTCTTAAAAATAGGAGGCCCTACAAACTTTTGATCTTTATATTTACCTTCCGTGTCATATTGTTTCTTGCTAGGCGTTTTAAGCTGTATAAGAGCAGCTCGCGCTGCTTTCATTCCTTCGTATAGGTTGATAGGGTTTGGTCCGTGATTTGCAAGTTCTAAAGTAATCGTTCGTTCTCTATGTCCAGGATAAACTAGCATGGCTGTCTGAACTACAGTTAAACCAATTCTTGCAAGCGTACTTCTTCCTTCGATAAAAAATCCAATACCTTGTCCGACTGAGACCTTTTGTAATGTATGGCCTAGCAAAAATTCGCCAGGCTTAATTTCATAAGGTTTATCTCTTGTAATAATAATTTCTTCATAATCTGGTACAACGTTATTTTTAACATCAATAGTAGCCCCAGCTTTTGGCTTTAATAAGTTAGGACCAAGATGAAGTGTAAGTCCTGCAGGTTTGATCATTTCAGGATAAAAAGGCTCGACAACGAGGCTTTTGTTATTTATAGCTTTTAGAATATCAATTTCTGAGTACATCATCCTTGTAATTATATTTTTTTATTTCTATTCGGGGAAGATGGTTTATGAGGGGATTTGAAAATGATGAAGTTGACTCGGCAACTCTAAATTGCTTAAGTTAAAGTAATCTAACAGTATGTAATAACTACAAATTTAACTTATCTATATTTCCTTGCATTGGAGCAAATTTTGATACTTTAAAAAGAGTAGAAAAACATACAATACTTGTCATCCCTTCTTACTTAAGCTAGCATTTTGTCGATAACTATTAACGAGATTCTATCAATATGAAAGAAGATAATTTTTCTAAAAAATTAGCACAATTTTGGTTAATATGTGCTGGTGTCTTTGCAATTTTTTTAGTTTTATTTTTAATGCGAATAGATCTTTTTTTAACTCATACTGATGGCCCTAACAAAGCTGATGAGCTTTTAAGTGAAGTTAGATTGGCACAAACATCTTTAGGGTCAAGTTCGGTTGATGTAAGATCTCATTTAAAATTAAAGAATAGAAAGATTTCTACTCACCAAAATAAAACACATGATAATGAAAAGCATAAAGCTCATACTAAAAACAGCAGTCATTTAGACGAACAACATGATATCTCTAATGAAAGCTCTCATAAAACAGAGAGTCATTAAGTTGCTTTTATAATAATATTTTTTCCTTCAGGAAGTGCAGATAAAGCTTTGTCAGAATCAAGCGTAATAACTATTTCAAGGCTCTTATCTTTTCTATTAGCTTTAACAGTAGATATATTCTCAAAGTCTTTTGGAGCAAAGTAAGGAAGTAACAAGTGTTTAGGAGCTCTAAACTCTTCAAGTGTTAATATGTATTTTCTTGAACCTGCCTTAACAAAAGAATACTGACTTTCATTTGTTAGCTCAATTACTAAGCCATTTTTAAAATTAATTCCAGATAGTTCATTTTTATTTGCAGGTTCAGTGATAGGTAGTTTTTTAGGGCTTGTCGCTGTAATCTCTTTTTTAGACATTCTCTGTTTTTCGCTAACCTTAAGCTTTGTGGAGGCAGTTTCGGCGATAGGAGAAATAGCTGTGTCTTTCTTGTCATTTACTGATTCTTTTTTCCTAATCCCAGCTAAAGAAAGGATTTTAGTAAAAAAGTTTTTACTGTTGATTTTTTTTGAAGATAGAAGGTCAGGCAAATGTTTTTTTGTATTAGGTTTTTCAGTTTTGTGTAACGTATCTTTAGTTTCCTCAATACTTGAGGTTTTTCTAAAAGTTTTAGTTAAGTCAATGCTAGCTCTTGCTTCTTTTATTTTTTCTTCATTTTTACTTTTTTCTAATTCTTTAGAAAGATAGCTTTTTGGCGCCTCATTCAGATTTAAGGTAGCTTCAGTTTTAGGCTCTCTAAGATTTATTTTTCTTATCGGGACAGCTTCAGTTGCTTTGTTATTCGTTAAGCTTAGTTTAGCTGGAGTAGTTTCTAAAGTTTTTTCTAAAGTAGAGCTACTTTCAGTTAATGTAGTTTCAAAAGTAATTTGTGTTTTTTGATTATCTAAAGTTGAAGTTCTAATAGCAGAAATAAAAATATTTTCGGTTAAGATTTTATCTATCGCATTAAAATTAACTTCTTCAGGTATTACTATAATTTTTTTGTTATTCTGAACGTTGCTTGTTGAATTAAGTTGAGCATTCTCAGCATCTGATAAGAGTATGTCTTCTAAGCGATTAGTTGAACTATTTATTTCTAAATTTGAGTTTGTGCTTATTTGGTATCTATTTATCGTGTCTGTTTGAGACATAGCGTCTTCTACTTCTTGGCAAGGCGCGGCTAGTAGGCAGATTAAGTGTAGGAAGAAGATAGTTTGTAAAAAGCTAATATTATTCATAATACTAAAATTAATCATAAACTATAATTTAATACAAACAATTTTAGCATTTTCAGAGAACTTTGAAGTTATTTTGTCGAATACTAGTATGTAATGTTAGTACAAGTAGCAACAAGCACAATATCAAGTTTTCAGGCAATCTCTGTTCGAGTAGAAGTTGAGGCAGGGGAGAAGACAGAAAATCAATATTTTTCAATTATCGGTTTGGCTGATGCTGCAATACGCGAGGCTAAAGAAAGAGTGAGCTCTGCTTTAATTCATTCAGGGTTTAGTTTTCCTAAAACTGTTTTAGTGAATCTTGCGCCGGCAGAGTTAAAGAAAGAAGGGGCTTCGTTCGATCTCTCCATTGCAGTAGGAGTTCTAGCTGCCTCCAAGCAACTAGATTTTAAAATACTTAAAGATAGACTTTTTTTTGGAGAACTTGGCCTCGATGGAAAACTTAGATCTGTAAAAGGGATTGCTGCTTTAGTAATTTCTGCAATTAATGTTGGTGCAAAAGAAATAATAATTCCAAAGGAAAATGTATCTGAAGCATCTTTGATATCAGGAGTGCGTTGCGTAGGAGTGGAAACTTTAGCTGAACTTTGTGCGTATTTGAGAGGAGAACTGATTATTGAGTCAATTTTAGAGGAAGAGCCTCAACAAAAATATCAAAAACAAAAAAAGTTAATGAGTGAAGTTGTTGGTCAAGGAATTGCTAAAAGGGCACTTCAAATTGCTGCTGTAGGTGGACATAATATTCTAATGTCTGGGCCACCAGGATGTGGCAAAAGTATGCTTGCGGAAAGATTCCCTGAAATATTACCTTCTCTTAGTAATGAAGAAATTCTTGAAGTAGTTAAGGTTTACAGTGTTGCGGGAAAAGATTTCAAAAAATTTCTAACAGGAGTTAGGCCTTTTCGAGCTCCGCATTATAATATATCTGAATCAGGCTTAATTGGAGGTGGGAGTACTCCTAAGCCTGGAGAGATTTCTCTAGCTCATAATGGTGTTCTTTTCTTAGACGAATTTCCAGAGTATAAAAGAGGAGCAATTGAGTCTCTAAGAGCTCCTCTTGAAAATAGAAAGGTATTGGTATCTAGAGTGAAAGATAGTACGGAATTTCCTGCAAAATTTCAGTTAATTGCTGCAATGAATAACTGTCCTTGTGGTCGAACAGGAGTACCTGGTGCTCAGTGTTTATGTTCAATGGGAGCGATCAATTCTTATAAAAGAAAAATTTCTCAACCAATTTTAGATAGAATAGATATGAATGTTGAGTTAGATGCTGTTCCAATTAATGAAATTAAAGTTTCTTACGAGAATCAAGAAGTAGGAGATTGCATGCTAAAAGAGAAAGTTGAGAAAGCTTATAAGTTTTCTTTAAAAAGAAATGGTAAAGCAAATGCATCACTAGGTAATTCTGAAGTTATGAGTTTTGTAGATAAGGATCCTAAAATCAAAAACTTTTCTAGTAAACTTTTGGATAAAAATTTACTAAGTGCTAGAGGTTATTTTCGTATGTTAAAAGTTGCAAGAACAATTGCTGATTTAGAATTCTCAGAAATGATAAATGAACGTCATTTAGCGGAAGCTTATAGTTATAAGGTAGTTGTTTAGTTAAATTGCCTTATCTCACACAAAGTGTTTTTTAAGTAAATTCTTTTTTGTCTCGCTATAAATTATTCTAAAATTACTTTTTGGGATATAGTTATCCCAAAAAATAATTTCTCTATAGTTTTGTAGTCGAAAACCTTCCCCCGTCGCTAAAGCTTTGGGGGACATGCTGGTTTTCCTAAGCTATTGATTGGGATAACTATTTGCCGTCCCTCCGGGGGTATAGTAAGTCCAAAAAGTTTTTTTAGGGAAATTCTTTTTTGGACTTACTATAATTATATTTGATTAGAAAAAACAAAACAAAACAAAATAAAAACTATAGTAGCACAGTTAACATGCAATAGTATGTCGCTCTTGATATCAACACTAAAAAATGATAATTTTCTTTAGAAATATCAATAATTTGGGATTGATATCCTTTGAGGTTAATATTCATGCGCTTTTATTTGATGCACTTTCATTTGTTCTTGTCTTTATTTTTTATTTTCATTTCTTCCTTTTTCTGCATTGCCGAGGAAACTCGCCCAAACTTTGTTGTAATTGTAACTGACGATCAAAGGTTAGATAGTTTTACAGAGGCTATTATGCCAAAAACGTACAAACATTTAGTCAACAAAGGAGTTAACTTTTCTAGAGCATACATCACGACTCCTGCTTGTTGTCCTAGTCGTTCTAGTATTCTTACAGGGAAATACGTCAAAAATCATGGAGTTAGGGGAAACCGTTTTAAATTAAAGCATCCAACCGTTTTTCAAGCTTTGGATAAAGCTGGATATTATACCGGAGCAATTGGAAAATATTTAAATTCATGGAGTGGAGAAAAACGTCCTGAATTTGATTATTGGTTTATACACAATCAAGGGAGTGTGGTTTTTAACAATCCCAGATTTAATGAACAAGGTGTTTGGAAAAATTTTAGTGGATATGTAACTGAAATTTTAGAAGAAAAATCTTTGAGTTTTTTAGATCGAGCAATTGAGCAAGCAGCGCCATTTGCTTTGCTTTTAACTCCTAATGCTCCTCATAGACCAGCTTATCCTGCGCCAAAATATTTAGATAAATTTCCTAATCAAAAACCTTATAGGCCTATTAGTTTTAATTGTTCTCGGAGAAAAGGAAAGCCAAGATATATTAAAAAAACAGATTGTTTATCAAGAAAAAGAGTGAAGGCACTTGATGTTTTTGCTAGAAAGCAACATCAAACTTTACTTTCAGTTGACGATATGGTCGAAAAAATTGTTCTTAAATTAGAGAGTAAAGATGTAGTAAATAAAACTGTCATTTTTTTTATATCTGATAATGGGATTATGAGAGGAGAGTTTGGTTTGTTAGCCAAGGATGTTCCATATGATGGTGCAGTACATGTGCCATTTGTTGTTAGGTATCCTTCTTTTGGAACTCCTGGTTTAGAAAAATCAGAATTAGTTGCGAATATTGATATTGCTCCTACAATGTATAAATTGTCTGGTATAGGATTGCCTTCTGATGTGGATGGGCTTAGTTTGAGCGAACTCTTTAAAGCTACACCTTCTTGGCGTTCTAATTTACTTTTAGAAGGATATAGGAATTTTTCAAAGAAAAAGAATAATAGCAAAAGAAGGCCTTTTGCTTCTTTAATGACAGATAATTATCAATTAGTTGTTAATTTTAGAGAATCAAGAAATCCATTAGAATTTTATAATATTCTTAAAGATCCTTATACTGTTAAAAATCTTTATCGGAAATCAGAAGAAAGAGAAAGAATTAAATCATTAATGTCTGATCTACTAAAGTTACGACCTGATCTTACTAAAAGTAAATGGTTATCTAGAAAAGTTAAGAAAAAGTACCTTAATTAGTGTGTTTATCTTTTTTTGTAATTTGTGAAAAGTTAGGACTTATTTATGGCCTATATCTACTTGAAAAAATTACCTTAAAAACATTTCCACAGTTCTAGTCTGTTTTTCACCTGTAAAGTCAACAACTGATTCCAGGATTAAAATTCTATCAGATTCGATTTTAACTATTTTCCCGCCCTGATCTCCCACCATAGTATCTACTTTTACAGTGTGTCCTTTTCCGTTAGGGTCTACAATGATTGCTCGTGGTTCCCCAATGCCTTCCAGGATAGCTGTAATTTTAAGTTCATTATAAGAAACTTTTTCTAAAGGTGTGCTTCCACTATTCCCAGAATATTTAGGAGTAAAATCATAAGGAGAAAATGGGTCTCTTTTTCCTCTTGGGTCGTAAACATAATCTTTAAGTAGGGAGGATTGGTTGAGTAAGGCGATAACATCTATATCTCCAGAAGGCGTTTGCTCTCTTTTGGCTTTTTGAGAATCATTAGGTATGCTTCCATCAAAGATTAGTTCATAGAATTCTCCTTTCTGCGAATAGACATATTCCTTCCCAGTTTCAGGATCTGTGGGGGCTGAATCAAAGTATTCTGGAACAAGTTCGCTCAGTGTTTCAGGATATCCACCATTTTTAATTCTAAAATCTCCAAGAGCTAGTTGAACTTGTGCGTAAAGCATTTTAGACTTATCTTGAGATTCCATTGAACTAATGGCTTCATTGACTGTAGTTTTAAAATCTTTAGGATTGCCTTTTTTTTTCATCGCAAAAAGCGTAATTCCTTGAATAGCTATTAAGGATCCGCCAATTATACAGAACTTTTTAAATGCGGATAACTTTTTCTTTTTTTTCTTAGCCATTTAGTAAAAACATTATAGAGGACTTAAAGATTATTCTAAAGTCCTCAAATTGAGACTTAACAATAGTGTACAAATGTTAGATGTAGCAAATTTATTATTTGCTTCAATTAATTAAAAATTAAACGCTGTTTTATCATCAGTAAGATTAACCAGTAAAATCAAAATTGTATGAGCTTACTGAAGTGGCTCCTAATCTTAATGATAGTTTAGACACGTAGATCGAATGGCCTGCCATGAGCGAGTCGCCCCAAAAAGGGCGACGAGTCGAATGGTCGGGGTGACGGGATTTGAACCAGCGACCCCTTGTTCCCAAAACAAGTGCTCTACCAGGCTGAGCTACACCCCGTAACTCTATTAAGCTTCCCCAAGTTAAGCTTCTGCTAAAATATCGTATATTTTGAAAAAGTTTCAAAATTAAGAAAAATTAATGCTAAATATAGAGATGCTATATCTGTTATTGTTTTTTAATAATTTCTTTGTCTTTTCAAAACCTTAACTCTCTCATGAGAAAGTTTGCTTGGGAAAAGTCTTATCAATCTCAAACTATTTGAGAAATGAGGCTAGATTCTATATTACTGATACATAAAATGTAAAGGGAATGGGTTTAATATGCAGAAAATAAGAATTAAGGAAATTTTAGCTGGCAATACTGATGAAAAATCACTCTCCATAGGTGGTTGGGTTAAGACTCATAGGCAGTCTAAGAATGTCTCATTTATAGAGCTAACGGATGGTTCTTCTATAAAGGGCTTACAGCTAGTGCTAGATCCAAATCTTGAGTCCTATGTTAGTATTGCTGAAGACATTACAACTGGAGCCTCAATTCAAGTTTCTGGTGAATTGCAAGATTCTCCAGCAAAAGGACAGGCTTTTGAACTAGTAGTTTCTGAAATAACATTACTTGGGAAAGCTAACCCTGAAACTTATCCACTACAAAAAAAGGGTCATACTCTAGAATTTTTAAGAGAGCAATTGCACTTGCGACCGAGATCAAACACATTCGGTGCGGTTTTTAGAGTGCGTGATAGAGCTGCTTTTGCCTTACATACTTTTTTTCATGAAAGAAATTTTGCTTGGGTACATTCGCCAATTATTACTACGTCAGATGGGGAAGGGGCTGGAGAAATGTTCCAAGTAACAACCTTGGATTTAGAAAAATTATCTAAAAAAGAAAATATTTCTGCTATTGATTATTCGCAAGATTTTTTTAAGCAGCCCAGTTTTTTAACAGTAACTGGCCAATTGCAAGCTGAAATTTTTGCGACTTCTCTCACTAATGTTTATACATTTGGTCCAACTTTTCGTGCTGAAAATTCAAATACGACGAGACATCTTGCTGAGTTTTGGATGTTAGAGCCTGAAATGGCTTTTTGTGATTTAGAAGGTGATATGGGCTTAGCCGAAGATTTTGTTAAGTATATTTTGAATGATTTATTAGCAAATTGTAGAGAAGATTTAGAGTTTTTTCAGAAATTTTATGATGAAGATAAGAAGCTTATTAGTACTTTAGAGTCTGTAGCATCTGCAAGCTTTGAAGTTATAACATATACTGAAGCTATTTCTATTCTTGAAAAAAGTGCGATCGCTTTTGAATTTCCTGTTAGTTGGGGAATAGATTTACAGACTGAACATGAGCGTTATCTAACTGAAGTACACGTTGGAGGTCCAGTTTTTGTCATTGATTATCCAAAAGACATAAAAGCTTTTTATATGCGTATGAATGATGATGAAAAAACAGTGGCTGCTATGGATTTGTTAGTTCCAAGATGTGGAGAAATTATTGGTGGTAGTCAGAGGGAAGAACGTTATGATGTTCTTCAAAATAAAATTAGGACAATGAATTTAGATGAAAAGGAGTATGAGTGGTATTTAGATTTACGAAAATACGGAACTGTTCCTCATGCTGGATTTGGTTTAGGCTTTGAGCGTTTGCTGATGTATGTAACAGGGATGCAGAATGTTAGAGATGTGATTCCATGTCCTCGATATGCAGGCTCTGCAAACTTTTAAGTTTTTTTATAAATTGGAATCAAATTTTTTTGATAGTCAATTTCACTTTCTAAGAGTGTCATAAAATTTTGTTTATTGAATTTTTTGTATTGCTTTATATATTTAACATCGGTCATAGCCAGCAGTAAATGTTTCAACAAATTCTCTTGAATGGCCTTTTCTATATCTGACATCATGATACCAGCCGCCTTTACAATGAGCTACTCTAAACCAACTAATACGTTGCCAGTCTGAAGTAACTGTTGCAGGATTGGCTTCTCTTGCCATTATATAATATTCTTTATTGTTCGGCAGTTCTGGGAATCCAGGTATTAAGTCATCTTTGTCGGTCATATTATCATATGTCCATGTACCTCTAAAGTATAAATTAGCTGTTCTAAAAGTATTCCCTGTTAAGTTTTGTCCTGCATCATCTCTTCCTTCAAAAGCTGTAATTAAATGATGCATATAATATTTGCCTTGTGCTCTTTTTGCGTAAGTTTCATACTCTTTGTAGTTTTGAACACTTATCGATGCGAGGATTCCTACTATAGCAACGCTTACTAGTAGTTCAATGAGAGTGAAGCCTTGTTCTTTTTTAATTTTATTCATGTCTTTAGTAATTTTTAATAATTGTTGTTAATTGATATGACGGAGCTTTTAGAGAAAAACATTAGTGATGTGCTATAAAAAAACAAAAACTGTAATATTTACAGTGAAAGATTGTTGTATTAAGGTATTTAACAGCTAATTTTAATTTAAAAAAAATGAATTTAAAAAAAATATATATATTAATTACTAGTGCATTAGTCCTGCTATTAGTTTATTCACTTATTTTTAATAAATCTGATAGTCACATAGTTCAAGAATATAAATTTCTCTCACTTTTAAAATCCGATTTAGAAAAAGTCGGAACACGCGAATCTCAATGTATGAGTATTTTGAGCTCTGACAACAATTCTGATGCGCATTGTGGTATTTATCTTGAAAAAGGTCTTGAAATCCAAGATAAAAAAGATGAGTTATTGTTAGCTCTAGTTGAATGTGAAAAAAGCTCATCTACCGAAGATTGTGCAAAAATATTAAACGACATTTATTCTAATTGGAGAGAAGTAAACTTAAAGGATGTTATTAATTAGGTTTTTAAGAAAGAATTATTCACAAATTACTTTTTAGAACTTTCTATATCTACCCTAATCTTTTATTTTTTAATTAAAACTCGCAAACTTCAATCTCAGTATCAAAATTATCTATTTCCTCTGATGCTGCTTTATGGTTATTGTTTAATTTTTTTAATAACTGTTTTCTCTTATTAGTACCCTTGATGCATATGTTATTGAGAATTTCTTGGCCAATAGCTTGTAAGGCATCTAAATTGTTCTGGATTTCAGCTGTTGTTGAGGTTGAATCGAAAGTAGAGCAATTTGAACCTGTGTCTCCACTACAATCGTAGCTTTTTAATGGTAAATTCTGCCATGTTGTTTGCCAAATTTGAGAATGTAATTGTCTTGCTTCAGAGTTAAGATTATTTAAATTGCTAGTAGAATTTTTCGAGCATGTGCCATTTTTCTTTCTCTTTTTAAGAAAGTTGCTAGCTGACGTAATGGCTTTTAGCATAGTGCTTGCTGAACCATCTATTGTAAAATATGCGCTACTTAAATCTTCCAATTCACATATTACAGGCTCTCCTGTGCCTACACTTGTTGAAACATTTGTATCTACAAAAGCGGTGTTGTCAGAATTGTCAGGATCGTTTTCATCTGATGAAATTTCTACATTGTTTGTGATATTTCCTTCAGAATTTGGTGTGACTTCTATCTCTATAACAACACTTGGATCTCCTGAAACAAAAATACCTAGATCGCAACTTACGATTCCACTTGATTCTGTGCAAGTACTTCCATCGCTTGAAGTTGCTGAGACAAAAGTTACTCCTGTTGGTAGAGTGTCAGTTACAACTGTATTTGTTGCGTCAGCTGGTCCATGATTGTTGACAACTATTGTGTATAATAAGTTATTACCTATTGTTAATTCATCAATTGCAAATTTTGAAATTTCTAGGTTAGAATCACCGCAACTAAAATCAGTTGGAACTGTGGGTCCAATAGCGCTCATATGTTCCCTTAAGCCAAAATCTCCTAGATCGTCATCGCCAACGACCACTACCATCGAAGTAACAGGGGTATCTTCGTCTGCAATAAATCCGACAAATCTACTAGTTCTATTTCCACATCCTCTAATAGATCCTCCACAATCTCCTTCTGCTATACCTTCTGAATCCAACCACTGTGTGCTAGATGGTATTGGGGTGTCAGTACCTATTTGTGCTCCTGTATTATCAAAAAAACGAATGAAAGCTTCTGTTCCCATAGAATTGCTTTCTAAGTCTCCAAACCATATTCCAAACACAGATTGAGGGACATCAAAAGTAATAAGAGTTCCATTTCTAGTTCCATCCGATCCAGTAGTTTCGCTGTAAAAAGAAGGAGATCCAGTGACTAAATTTTCAGGACGAGGAGCACCATCTTGTAAGGTAGAGCTTGTACTTAATGTAACATCACCTCCAGGACTTCCTTGTAAAGGGCCATCCATATCGCGATTTGATAAAGTGATATTTATTCCGGCAAAGTTGAGGGTCATTTCATTTGTGTTTATTGCATCAATAACAGCAGCGCTAAGATCGCCAGTAATATACGAGCCTTCGCAAACCCCAAATTCTGCTGCTCTGTTCCGCCATTCGTTTTGAAGAATTTCAGTATGAAAACGACTATTTGCATTATTGTTTCCCACCTCAGCACTTGTGAACATGTAGACATCTGCTAATGAATTTGTAGAAAAAAAGAAAAAGAATGTAGTTAGAAAAATAGTTAATAGTTTTGTATTTTGTATCGTTTTCATAGGTTAATTTGCTTTTTAGAATAATTTAACGGCCTAAGATAAAGATACTACTTTTTTATCACACCTACTTAAGATGAGTGGGATTAGAAAACAGTTTCAAATAAGTTAAGATTAGATTTTTCAAATCTCTTCGTAAAAATTATTATAAAATCCTCGACGTGCTGATGCACGTCTGCGGTTTTAGAATAATGTTTACTTCGACTTTCGAAAAATTTGCACTCTTAAATTGCAAATTTGGGGGAGGGGAGGAATTTATTTTGGCTTGCCATGAGCGAGGGCTCTCAGCCCGAGTCGAATGGAGCCCACGACGGAACTCGAATCCGTGACCTCTACCTTACCAAGGCAGTGCTCTACCAGCTGAGCTACGTGGGCGTAAATATTGGTAGTAAACTTAATCATTTAACGATTTTTAAGTAAAGTAGGGTAGAATATGATAGTTTTTCTATAAAATATGTAGAAAAACTAAGTATATAAGAGGTACTTTTCAATCATTTTTAATGATGCTAAGTTCTTTGTTCATATTTAAACAAACTTGTTTGGCGGGAGTAGCTCAGTTGGTAGAGCGTCAGCCTTCCAAGCTGAGGGTCGCGAGTTCGAATCTCGTCTCCCGCTCCAGATTTGTTTGTTTTTTTGTGCTATTTTTTGTTTATAATTTGCTTTGCAAGTAATGCAATTTCTCTGCAAATCATGTAAGTAGGCAAATCATGTAATTAGAACAAAAATTCACTAATTTGACGATTTTTTTCTCTGGCAAAAAACTTGTCAAATTAGTGGAGAGATGTCCGAGTGGCTAAAGGAGGCAGACTGTAAATCTGCTGGCGTAAGCCTACGTAGGTTCGAATCCTGCTCTCTCCACCAGTTTTATTAGATTGGCAGTTTTATCAGTTTTATTAGATTGGCAGTTTTGCGAGATTAGCTTCTGCCAAGAGGGTAAAACTGGAGCTCCAGGTACTTTGATTTGCATAGCAAGTCTCTGGTGCCAAGCCTAAGCCAAGTAAGATTAAAGAGTTTCTTAAAGAAATGCTATAAACTTGTTCGGTCAACCAAGTTCATCAAGCAATATTTGCTATAACAAAATAATACCAAATATTTTACAGTGGACTTTATATTCAAATACGCCAGTGGCTCAATTGGTAGAGCATCGGATTCCAAATCCGAGGGTTGGGGGTTCAAGTCCCTCCTGGCGTGCTCTTTCCATATAAGTTTTTTCAACTACTTAACTCTTATAAAAACTCAATAGTAAAACTTTTAAATTTGCAAAAGTACCAAAAAAGTACCAATACTTTTCAAAGAGCTTCGGTAATCTTCAGTAAAGTTTTTTTTAGATTTCTTTTTTGCTCTTAGCTCTTACTTGAAAGTAAACGTTTACTTTCGTGAAATGAAGTGTGCTTTTAGATTAAAATACTTTTATGGCATCAATTAGAGAAAAGATAACAAAGACTGGCGAGAAAGTTTTTATGGTAAGAGTTCGAGTCAAAGGATTTAAGCCTGTCACTAAAACTTTTTCTAGAAAGACTGATGCAAAGCTCTGGGGCAAAGAAACAGAAGTTGAGCTAAAAAATGGTAAATTTAAGCAAGACTCTCCTAAAAATGGGAATAAA
This sequence comes from uncultured bacterium, assembly GCA_937976335.1. Taxonomy (GTDB): domain Bacteria; phylum Bdellovibrionota_C; class UBA2361; order UBA2361; family CALJRW01; genus CALJRW01. The sequence goes on from CALJRW010000129.1 coordinate 15,245, forward strand.
ACGGTTTCTGATATGATTGATAAATATATAAGTTCTCCGCCTAGAGAGCATTTTAAGAGGTTTTCCACTAGGAAGTATCAACTAGAAATCTTTAAGAAAAAAATTGGATACATGTATGTATCAGAAATTACCCCTGCTGTTTTGAATCAGCTTAGAAAAGTTTTAATTCAAATGCCTAGTCCGAAATCGAAAATTATAGGCGAAACGGTTTCTCCAGCAACAGTAAACAGATATTTCTCAACCTTAAGTAGTGTTTTTCAAATTGCTCTTGAAGAATGGGAGTGGGTACACAGCAATCCCTGTCGCAGTATGAAAAGGTTTAAAGAAAAAAGAACTGGTGGAAGATGTTTATCAGAAGTCGAGTATCAAAAATTGTATACATATTGTAAACAAAATATTTCTCAGAAAATTTGTATGGCTACGATTTTTGGTTTAACTCTTGGAATGAGAAGAGGGGAGATTTTAGCTCTTACTTGGGATGATATTGATTTTGGTAAATGTATACTTACAATTCATAAAACCAAAAATGGTAGACCTAGAACTATTCCTATTCCTCGTAGAGTAATGTCTCTGGTAAGGGAGTATGCGAAAGTAAGGCAATTAAATACTAATTTGTTATTTCCTAGCGATAAGCCTCATTGCTTCGGAAAGCCTTTTGAAGTTAGAAATCCTTGGAAGAAATTGTTACAGGAGCTTAATATCACAAACTTTAGATTCCATGATTTAAGGCATACATGTGCTTCATATTTAGCCATGAGTGGAGTAAATACTCGTACTATAGCTGAGATACTGGGTCATCAAACTATTGCAATGGCTATGCGGTATTCGCATTTGAATACGGGGCATTTGGAGGAGGCTTTGAGTGTTATGAATAGGAAGCTGATTTAATCAAAGTTTATTTCTTTTTATCCATGCTAATGTTCGACCTTTTTTTAATCCTCTGATACCAACTGCTCCTGCTGAATTCAATGCTTTCCAAGTATCTTCTGGCATACCAGGAACTGGATCTTTAGTGTCGCTTACGGGATATTTACCATGTATTTTTTGATATGCTAATATAGCTTCTACAATTAATTCTACAGAGAGCTCTTTTTTTAATCCGTGCTTTTTTTTAATTTTGCTTAAAGACATCCCCTTCTGTAATCCTTTGTGACCTTTTCTGCCTGCCATGTCAATGGCGTTCCAATTCTCATTTGGTAATCCTGGGACTTGTTCTTTAGATTGTACACTAGGGTAGGTACCATGAATCTCTTTGTATAATGTCATCGCTTGAACGATCAGATTTTCATCTAAGTCATTTGTTAGTCCATGCTTTCTTTTGATTTCAGCAAGAGATAAGCCTATTTCGAGACCTCTATGTCCCTTTTGTCCGCTGTTGTTGATAGCTGTCCAATTATCATCTGGTAATCCAGGTACTTTTTCTTCGCTGTCTCTCGTAGGATATTTACCATGTATTTCTTCAAATTTTATAATTGCTTCAACTATTTCTTCTTCTGTTAAGTTTCGATTAAAATTATGTTTTATTTTTATTTGACCTAAAGTCATTCCTTTTTCTAGTCCTCTAAAGCCATTTTCTCCTGAATTATCTATTGATTTCCAAGTTTCATTTGGTAATCCTGGGACTTCTTCTTTGGTCGAAGAAATAGGATATTTTCCATATTTATCTTTAAATTTCCTTATAGCTTCAACTATCATTTCTTCAGTTAAGATATCTTTGAGAGCTCCATGTCCAATGCTAACAACCTTAGCGCTGATTTTTTTCTTAACTTCAAGCGGAATATCAGTAGCTTCGATAAAAATACTTTGTTGTCCCATTGAAGATTCTTCATTACTCTTCTTTCTCCGCTTGCCATTATGTAAATATTTACACCGAGCCTCAAAATCATCATCGTGAGCTTTAAGAGCTCTAACAACTTGCCAAACTTTATCAAACTCACTTGAAGATAAAATTTTATCAGGGTCAGCTCCATCAGGGACAACCACAGGCACCATGACAGTGCCAATTTCTTTAGTAGGAGATAGTCTCATAGCTCTTCCTACAGCTTGAACAATATCAATTTCTGATTTCTTTTTATCAAAAAATACAACTCCGTCAGTTGTCGGAACGTCCACTCCTTCCTTTAGCACTTGACAGTTCGTAACAACGGAAAGAGTTCTTTCCGGAGCTTCTGAGTAAATATCTAAAATTCTTTTTCTCGTATCACTATTCATTTTCCCATTTATGCTTTGAAAGCTAGTTTTCTTTCTTGGGCTTAAGCTAGCAATCATATCTTCCATTTCAGAAGCATAAGATTGAGCTCTTTTAACAGTGGAATGAAAAGAAATTACTTTTGAAAGCTTGTACTTTTGGGAAGCTCGATAAAAAGCAAGCATAGCTAAGGCATCTCGAGTGCTCATTGAAGAACCAATAAGATTTTCAACAACTTTTGTTTCGCTCTCTGAAATTGTAGCAACAACAAATTGAAAATCAGTAAGTAAACCATCTCTTACGGCTTGAGAAAAAGGCAGAGAGTGAGCAGTTTCTCCATACACGCTCTCGTCGTCCATAGAAAATACTTGCTCTTTCGAACTTCCTTTGCCTGTGTAAATTCTTGGAGTTGCAGTCATAAAGAGTCTTGCTCTAGAACGAATTTGCTCTTGATCTAGTACAGTTGTGAAAACTGAACTCTCTTTAGTTGCCGTTCTATGAGCTTCATCTATTACTGATAAATCAAATCTTGGTACTCTCTTTTTTTTCTGCGCTTTTGCAATAAGATGACTAGAATGAAGAGTGGAGATAACAACTTTTTTTAAATCTGTGCTTCTTAGAAAAGCAGCAATCTCATCTGGACTGCTTGTAACTCTTGCAGGTAGAGAATTTAAATCGATATGAGCTTCATCTGCATTTGTTTTAACAACAGTTTGGTCGGAGCAAACAACTAAGAATTCTGTATCTTTATCAGCATTCGCCATCCATGAGTTTAGATTTTGAGCAGAAAGAGCAAGGCTTGGCTCTGTTAAGAGCGTTCTTCTTGCATCTAAGCTTTGTGATGCCATTTGACCTAATAAAGTTTTCCCAGAACCGCAAGCCATAACAGACTTTGCACGCACATCATTTCCAGCCATCTTTAAGACTTTCATATGATCTTTATTAGCTTTTCTTTGATGCGGGCGCGGTTTTAGTTTTTTAGCTGTGCTTTTTCTATTTGGTACTTTTAACCTCTCTTGCTTGTCTTGATTTCTTTTTCTGTTACTTCTTCTATTCATAGCTTATCTATTGATTTTAAGTGTTTACAAGTTCTTAATCAAAATTATTTTAGTTTTTTGAGTAACGATAAATATATGATTTTTTTAAGCATTTATCTTGTTAAAACCAACTCTCTAACCATCTCTTTCTTCCTACTCCTCTCAACCTTTCTTAATAATTCAAGCTCTTCTTCTCCTAAATCAAGCTCAGTAGTAAAAATCTCACAATTTCGTTTAGCTCTACTTAGCTGAACATAGCTCATTTCCTTGTCCTGCATTGCTCCACTCATAAGCACAAATGAATTTTTAATAGTAATTCCTTGAGCTTTATGCGTAGTTGTTGCGTATCCTAGTTCTATATTTGAATAATCAGAAACTTTAATTTTAATAGTTTTGCCTCTCTCTTTTTTAATTATTAATTCAGATTTTTTTAAGTTAATACTTTTTACAATTCCAAACTCTCCGTTCCTTAAATCATACTTTTTTGAGTTTTTTGTAAATACAATTTTATCGTTTTTATGAATTGTATATTTATCAATACTCATATATTCATCGTCTTTAATAAATTTACTTTGAATTAAGGAAGATTGAATTTGCTTGTTAATTAGGCTTACATCTCTTTTTTCTGAAGCTAATATTAGGTTTTCTGTTGGCTTTAGATATGCTTTTCTCTCATTCCAAATGTTTACAATTTTTTCTACTGCTTCAAATTTATCTTCTCCAACATGAAACTTGCCTCTTTTCTTGTATTCAAGAATTGCTTTTGAACCAAATCCATCGGATAAGTTTTTAACAGATCTTTTCATCCATTCTTTTTCTTGTCTTTTGATATTTTGAAACTGTATTGAGCCAAACTTTTTTGCAATTTGTTCAAAAGCTCCACCTAAGTTAATCGCTTGAAGTTGTTTGTAATCTCCAACCAGTACAAGTTTAGCTCTTGCTTTTAGGGCGATTTTTGAAATTTCTTTTAGCTGTCTAGTGCCAACCATTCCTGCTTCATCTACTACTAGAATTGATTTTTCATTTAAGAATTTTTGATTTGTTCCTATTTCGTAGATAAACGAATGTATTGTTTGGCTATTGATGTTGGAAGCAAACTGTAAAGAATCAGCTGCTTTTCCAGCTAGTGACATGCCGTGTACATTATAGCCCATTTTTTGCCAAGCTAAATTTGCATACTTTAAGGCTCTTGATTTCCCTGTTCCAGCATAGCCAGTAAGAATCTTTATAGAGCCTATATTGGTTAAGTACTCATAGCCTCTTTTTGTTTCGCCACTTAAGTTGTTTTTTCTAGCTAGATCCCCTTGACTGAATATTCCGACAGGGTGAGATCTTCTCAAGCTTAGTTTTTCTATATTTTGAAAAAGCTCTTTTTCAGTTTTTATTACTTCTTTTGTCGAAAATATTTCATAGTTTTTTCTAAGACCTAGTTTTACTAACTGTTTGCTTCTGGCAACTCCTTGTTCTATTTGTAGTAACATTTGTTTACATGAAATATGTTGACCTTGATATTCTTCTGCAATTTTTCTAATAATATCTTTCTTTTGAAAGTAGGCATCGCTTATAGTTATACTTCTTACAATCTCATCAAAAGAATTTTGTGAGATCCTTAACTCTTTAGCTTGTTCTCTAAATAAAAGCTTCTGGACATTTTCTTTTGTCCAAGAAAAAATTTTTCCTATTTTTTGCCAAGTTTCAAACAATTTTTCTATGTTTATATTTTCTTTTTTTCTTCTAGTTTTAAGAGTTGCAACATTTTTCGCCTTTGCAGATAATTGACCTTTTTTCTCTATCTCAGTTTTTATTTGTTTACTTCTTTTAGAAAAATGATCAATTAGCCCTTGGCTTACTCCATCTATTTCAAACCATGATTTGTTTTTTGTTAATTTGAGTCCAAGTTTTTTGGTTAATTGTTTACCAAGTTCAATTCTATATAAGGCGCCTGTAGACATTTTATGTGTATACAAAAACTTGCTATACAAAGAGCCTGTAGTGTGATCATTGCGTTTACAAATGTTCATCAAGACACAATGAGTGTGTAAATTTGGATCTCCTTCTCTAGAAGTTCCATGTTGAAAAAGAGCAAAAGCGAGACCAACTTGTTCAAATATTATTCCAGCTTTACCTCGTCTACTAATACCAGCTTCTCTCTCTACGTAATTTAAAGCTTCCATAACTGCTTTCTCATGGCATTTTTCAAGTACTTTTCTAACATTTGGGTGGGCTTGTGACCAAAATACAGAAACTGATTTTGGTACTGAAAAAGTTAAATCCCAACCTGAAATTCTTTCTCTTCTTCCTGAGTTTTGAGTGAGTTTATTTTTCCCATTTTTGGAATAACCCATCATAGAGTATACAAAATGTTTACTTTTAACTGTTCCTTTTAAGCCGAGAGAAAAAGCGCCCTTACCATGCCACTTTCCTTTTGAAGATTTTCCGTTTAAGTAATAATCTTCTTTGGCAAGTTCTAGGTAATAGGCGCTGTGTCCTAAGCCTTTAAAGGGTAAGCTTATGCTCAACAACTGGAGCTTCCCTTTCTTTCATTAGATTTTGTTCTATCAGTTCTAATTCTTTTTTCTTTTTTTCTTCTCTTTCGAACTCAATTCTTCTAATTTGAATACGTTCTCCATTTCTATTAAGAAAATCTGCCCATAAGTTATGTATGATTTTCAACTCTGGATAAACAAACCCTAATTCTTTTAAAACTATCATTCTTACTAAGTATGAAACGCTCACACCGTTAAAAGTTGCTAGTTTTTTAAGCCTTATATTTTCATCTAAACTGAATCTTGCAGATACAATTTCAGTTAATTTTTTAAAGTTTTTTTCTTTATTTATCTTTTCCATCTTCACCTTTCATGCACTACTTACGTATATGTAAATAGTTGATATAGTTATAATTAGTTTTCTGAAGAATTCAGTAAACTCTACGAAAAATAGTAAACAATGAATTAGTTCCTCTAGTTACGCCTTTTGCACTAAAACTAATTAGGTGCGTCAGGTGTAGTAATTAATATTGAATTTTTTTTATTGTTTACTTCGGTTGCAAAGATTGTATTTTGCAATCCAATTGAAATAGCTTTCTTCGCAAATCAATACTCTTCTTCCCCTGAGTACTACGCACTCTTCGTTGAAGTTGTTTTGATTTGTAAAGCGAAGCCACCTTAATGCTTTCACGCTTGGATCAGGATAGAAGTCATTGAACCTCAAAAGAGGAATTAGCCTTCTTGGCTTTGTTATTTTGTCTTGATAAATATTTTGAGAAATAACCTTCTCGAAAACCCCATCATGAGTATTTAACAATTTACTCATAACTTCTCCTAAAAAAATTTGAGCTGAATTGCTCAAAAAAACCAGCAAAATACAATCTTTGCTAAAACCAGTATATATAAAACATTGTTCTACTTCTAGTAATTTTTCGTAGAGTTTGGAAAAGGTATACTTAAGTATATGATTTGTTTGCTTTTTATTTTGGTATACATAGTATACATTATGCTATTTTTCTTTCATAACAGGGCAATAGTGTAAGCAGTTTATCATTATTGTTTATCAAAACCGATTTTCTCTAGGAGCATAAATATTTCATATTGCAATTTGCGATATGAAATATTTATGTTATAATAAATTAATGAATAGAAAATTAGATGTTCTTAAAGCGCAAGATCTGCTTCTTTTGTTAAAACTAAGTATTAGAGGAAATGAAGAAAAGCGTATGGTTGATTTAGCGATAGAGCTTGGGTTAAGTCAAAGTGAAATCTCTATGGCTATGCAAAGGTTGAAAAGCTCTTTGCTTGTAGATTTTGAAGGAAAAGTATTAAAAGCAAATATCTTAGAATTTTTAATTTATGGCATGAAATACGTTTTTCCTGCTAAGTTGGGAAAAGTATCTCGTGGTATACCTACTGCTCATTCAGCTTTGCCAATTTCAAAAAAAATAAATAGTTCAAAAGAAGAAGCTTATGTTTGGGCATACTCAGAGGGAAAAATAAGAGGGCAATCTGTATCGCCTCTGTATAAATCTGCTCCTTTTGCGGCAATGCAAGACAAAAAGCTTCATGAGCTTTTAGCACTATGTGATTCAATTAGAATTGGAAGGGTAAGAGAGAAAAAGATTGCTGAAAAAGAACTAAATGCGAGATTTAAATGAAAAATAGTATTTTAAAAATGTTAGAAATAGTTGCTGTTGGTTTGTCTGACTTAAATGATGAAGTTGTTTTTGTTGGTGGTGCAATTGCTATGCTTTATGCTGATGTAAACTCTGGAATTGAAATAAGACCTACTGAGGACATTGACTGCGTGATAGAAGTTCTTAACTTGTCAAGCTATAGCAAATTAGAAGAAAAACTTAGAAAGTTAGGCTTTAAGAATGTTGTTGCTGCAGATGCACCAATTTGTCGTTGGGACTACAAGGGAGTTCTTGTAGACATTATGCCTACTAGTTCTGATATATTAGGATTTTCTAATAATTGGAGTGCAAAAGGGTTAAAAAGTAAGGAAGTATACAAACTATCAGAAGATGTAAACATTTTTATTTTATCATTACCTTTTTACTTGGCATCAAAATTTGAGGCGTTGAAAAGTAGGGGAGCAGAAGATTTAAGATTAAGCTCTGACTTTGAAGATATTCTTTTTGTTTTAGATAATGCTCCTAGTGTTTTGCGAAAGATAAACGCAACTTCAGACGATGTAAAAAAATATCTTGGAACTCAATTTAAAGAACTATTAAGTATAGATAGTTTACGAGAATCCATAGTCGCTCATTTATCTGAAGAAGATGGAGCAAGAATTGAATTGATGGAATCTCTTGTGAAATCTATTTCAGAGTTTGCATAAAGTTTTTATGAAGGATAATTATATGTCGCTTTTTCCTCTCTAGTACCAAAAAAGTACCAGTAGCAACAAAAAAATCCAAAAAAAGTCAGAAAGTGACAGTAACTAAACCTCTAAAATCATTGATAACTTATTAATTTCATTAACGTATCGCCGTTTTCCAAATCCGAGGGTTGGGGGTTCAAGTCCCTCCTGGCGTGCTCTTCTAATTTTTTTTACTTCCTGCTACGAGCTAAATTTTTAGCCAATCTGCAAAAAAATATGACTTAAAAAATGCTCAACGACGCAGGCGTCGCTTCCGCTTTTTCAAGTCATATTTTTTCACATCTTGACTAAAACTTTAGCTCTCGCGACGGAATTAAAAAAAATCAGAAGAGCAGTATTTTGGCTATGTATGTATACCTAGTCTTAACAACTTAAAAATTACAAAAAACAGTGTTAAGAAACTAAAAATTTGATATTAAATTAGCATGACAAAGCAATTTGATTTAATTATAAAGTTCAAAGATGAAATACTAAATCTTTCTCTTAAATATGGAATGCTAGAGCCGCGAGTTTTTGGTTCAGTTGCCAAGGGGTCAGAAAATCCAAACGATATTGATATTTTGGTAAAAGCTTCAGAAGGTAAATCTTATTTTGATCTTATTGACTATAACGAAGAGTTAGAAGAGCTGTTAGGAATGAAAGTTGACGTTGTAGCGGAGAAAGGCTTATCTCCATACATGGCTGCAGAGATTTTAAAGAGCGCTAAAGAAATATGAATCTTGATTTAGCTGGTCTAAAATATATTAAACATTAGTCGGTTACTTTTAATCGAAAGATCAACAAAAGTATTTAATACTATTGTAGATTAAAATATGTAATATATATGTTATAATAAACCTATGAATAGAAAACTAGATGTTCTTAAATCTCAGGATGTCCTTCTTTTGTTGGCACCAACTGGTGCCACCAATATTTACAAATCAATTTTTGCTATATTTTTTGTAAAAGCACTTATCGACA